>URZM01000064.1 GCA_900552315.1 uncultured Bacteroidales bacterium
CATGTGACGCCCGGCATGCCTGTGATAATATCTCCCAGCAAGCGAGACCAGCAGGTGAACGAGAAAGAGGGCTACAAGATAGCCATGGTCACGATGGATCCATATGGCAAATACTCTGCTTCCGCCACAGCTCATCCGGTGAAGAAAAAGGACAAGAAGGCGTCAGAGCCATCCGAAGAAACGATACAGCCGGAAGAGAAAATCCAGGAGGAGACATCTCCGGAAACCGCGCCTGAACCGCACATCATTCCGGAAGAAGCCCCTGCCGACACCCTAAAGCATTGAGGAGAATCTCAGGAGAGAGACAGCCTCGCTCCCGGATGGCGGGTCAGCAGTCCGTCAAGGTCCAGTTCGCCTATCGCCGACATGACATCCCTTGTGCCGAGACCGGTATGTGAGACAATATTGTCTATGGAGACAGGTGCGGGCTGAGATTTGAGATACTCATACACTGATTTCGTGCATCCGGTATAGATGTCGAAGATGGAATGTTGCGACTTGTCCTGTGCGGCATGCCGTGCGGAGATTATCTCCCATCCGGCACCCTCAGCCACATCCTTGCCGGTGGTGGCCAAGAGAGCGAGTTGTCTGCCAATGAGCTTGTTGCATCCGGCTGAAATCTCGTCAGACGCCCTGCCGGGCAGTGCGAGCACCTCCCTGTCATACCCCCGTGCATGTGCCGCAGTGTTGAGCGCGCCGCCGCGCAGAGGGCTTTCCGCCACAAACACCGCGTCACACAGACCCGCTATTATTCGGTTGCGCTCCAGGAAATTGCCACGGAACGGTCTCACGTCATGCAGATACTCTGACACCAACGCGCCTCCTTTGCGCAATATTTCCTTGGCGAGACCTTTGTGCTGGGCCGGATATACCATCCCCAGCCCGTGGGCCAGTACGGCCACCGTAGGCATATCCAGGCGCAAGGCCGTGTCGTGGGCGGCCTTGTCTATCCCGTATGCCAGTCCGCTTACTATCGTCGTCTCGCCGGCACAATCCCTTACTTCTTCTATAATCTTCGCTGTATATGCCTGGCCGTATGCACTGCAGCGGCGTGTGCCTACCACAGCGAGAAGCCTCTCGCTGTCCAGGTCAGCGTCGCCGAGCACGAACAGGCATACCGGCGCGTCCTCGCATTGAGACAGACGGGAGGGGTAGGTCTCGTCGTCCACCAGACCCAATACTCGTATATTGTGTCTCTCAGCGAATCGCAGTTCCTCGGCAGCTTTGGCCAATGCGGCTTCTCGCCCGTTCAGCACATGGAGAAAGGAGTCATTGACTTCCACCATACGAGACACCGCACGCAAGTCTATTTGGAAAAATTCATGGATATCGCCCAATATTTCCAATATCCTGCGCGTGACCTGCGCGTTGATTCCCTTTATCAGGGAAAGCGCCAGACACTCTTGCCGGTACGGTGTCATTTGAAATATGGAGCGAAGATATTGCCCAGCTCGTCCCCACGGGACAGCTTCCCATTCTTGAGGGAGACGACCGTGATGGTGGCCTGGGCCGCGTACTCACCTGATGGAAATATGATGTCTTGCTTGAACACGAAGCGAGGCCCCTTGCGCTCCACCTTGAGGCAAGATATGAAACGGTCCCCTACCCTAAGTGAATTTTTATACTCGACCTCGATCTTGCGCACCACCGGGTCGATGCCACGGCGGTGAAGCTCGCCGAAAGACATGCCCGCCTCCGAACAGAACGTATGCCGCGTATGCTCCATATAGTGCAGATAATTGGCATTGTTGACTATCTGCTGGGAGTCCAGCTCGTAATCGCGCACCACCATCTCCATGGCGAAGCAATATTTCTTGTTGTCTTTGAGTATGGGCATAAATACATTAGAGCTTAGTTGCCGCAAAATTACTAATTGTTTCTCTGATGTGCAAACGAAACCCTCCACAGTTGTCCGCCCGTTATTGCTTTACACTGATTTCGGAAGCTTGATGGCCTCGCAGTGAGCTCTTTATGGCTCTGAACTCACGGTTCTCCTCCTTCATCATACGCTGTAGATGCGTGGCGTATTCCTCCATGTCTGCGATATTGTTGCGGGCGGCCCCGCTCTTGACGGCCGCGCGCACCACTGCCGGAGCCACGGCCGTCAACAGGCGGGGATCGAAGGGGGCCGGCAATATATACTCCGGTCCATATCCTATGTCGCCCTTGCAACGATATGCCTTGCATACATCTTCAGGTACAGGCTCATGCGCCAGCGCCGCGATGGCATATACCGCCGCATGCTTCATCTGCTCGTTTATGCAGCGTGCATGGCAGTCAAGCGCGCCTCTGAACAGGTACGGGAAACAGAGCACGTTGTTTATCTGGTTGGGGTAATCGCTCCTGCCTGTGGCGAAGATAAGGTCTTTCCTGGCACCTGTGGCCGCCTCATACGATATTTCAGGGTCAGGGTTCGCCAATGCGAACACAATTGGCCAGTCAGCCATAGAGCGTACCATCTCAGGCGTAACCGTGTCCTTGACCGACAGCCCGAGGAAGATGTCCGCTCCTTTCAGGGCCTCGGACAACGTATGGATGTCCTGGGTTGTGGAGAATCGGCGTTTCATGTCGCCAAGACCCTCACGGTCGGCCCGTATCACCCCCTTGGAGTCACACATTACGATGTTCTCACGCACCATCCCCAGGCTTATGAGCATCTCGGTGCACGCCATGGCGGCAGCACCGGCGCCGTTCACCACCATCTTAACCTCGGTTATCTTCTTGTCCTGCAGCTCGAGGGCGTTAACCATACCTGCGGCAACCACTATCGCTGTGCCATGCTGGTCATCGTGCATTACCGGTATGTCGCACACCTCCTTCAGGCGGCGCTCTATCTCGAAGCACTCAGGTGCCTTTATGTCTTCCAGGTTTATGCCTCCGAAGGTGGATGACATCGCTTTCACAGCATTGACTATCGTGTCCACATCGGTCAGGTCAAGCTCGATGTCGATAGCGTTCAGCCCGGCGAATATCTTGAACAGGAAAGCCTTGCCTTCCATCACCGGCTTTGAGGCGAGCGCCCCGATGTTTCCAAGCCCGAGGACTGCGGTGCCGTTGGAGATTACGGCGACCAGGTTCCCCTTTCCTGTATAGTGCCAGGCCATATCCGGATTATCTCTTATCGCCTCGCATGGATAGGCGACGCCTGGAGAGTAAGCCAGGCTCAGGTCTCTTTGGGTGGAATAAGGTTTTGAGGGTAGGATCTCAATTTTGCCGGGAAACGGGTATTCGTGATAATCAAGGGCGTCCTGGCGTGTGATATGCTTGTTCATAGTGTGTCTGTTTAGTGAGTTGTCAGTAACTAAACAAACACAAATGACACAAAGTTTAACACGGCCTCACAAGGCTCCTTTATGGACGGGAGAGTATCTTTTGCACCGCACCGCCCTGTGGTGTGTGTACATTCAATATGTACACACCTGCTCCTTTGCCGATGTTGATGCTGAATGTGTTTCCTTTAAAAGATGCCGTCTCACATACCCTTCCGTCCTGTGATACGAGAACATATTCGCCTCCTGTGCACGGGAACGGCACCACAATCTCGGCCTCGTCCCCTTCCTGGTATCGGACCATAAGATGGTTGGGCGACTGGCCCGATAAGGAATCCATGCCGGGCTGGATCAACGATGATTGTCTCTCCAATATCAGCTTCAGCCCCTCATATGCCGACGGGGTGCCGAATTGGGACCTGTCACCCCCGACCGTGCGGTTGCCCGTCCTGTCCAAGAGGTCGAGCACGTCCTCACGACTGAGGGCCGGGTCGGCTTGCAGCCACAACGCTATCATGCCGGCTATCGACGGCGTAGACATGGAAGTGCCGGAGGATGCCCCGTAGAACCATTCCAGACCGTCACAGTCGATATGCGAGGCCACCTTCGTGTAATTGCTGCGTTCATTAAGGGCCGATATGACTTCTGTCCCCGGCGCCATGGTGTGGGGCAGCTTTTCCGGCACGGACCCGTATGAGGAATACAGCCCGGTGGCTCCAATCTCTCCATAGCCCGGATCAGCCGCATGCTCATTGCCGTCAAGGTCTGTATATGAAATGCGCATATTCGTTGCCCCTACAGATATGACACAGGGGCTTGTACAATGGTCCGAAATCGATTCCTCGGCGTTTCCTCTCGTGTATCCGGGTGTGGCGAAGCTTCCGAAAGCGGAGGACATGTAGTTTGTGAACCCATACACCATCTCTCCGCCCGGAGAATGGAACACCAAGCCAAGGGTGTATGACTGCGGCTCCTGTATCCAAGGAAGATGGCCTTCTATTTTCAACCCGTTGTTGCCTTCGATGCCCTGTATGTATGAGAGTCGCAGATACGCGTCTTCTTTTGTGTGCGAACGCAAGGCGTCGAGCTCAGGGAGCATGTCCTGTCCGTCCGCAGGCATGTCGAAAGCGTTGAAATAATCTGAACGCCATACCTCCTCGCAGTATTCAGGGGTCATGTGCACCAAGGTGAACGCCACACGCAAGTCTTTGCCTTTGCTCGTGAGGTATGTGTCGATGAACTCGCTTTTGGAGCCATAAGGGCCTTTATAAAATATGGTGGCCAGGGGATCAGGGTCTGCTGTGAAATCCCTTTGCAGCGAACTCGTGTTCTGGCCGTCGTTTCCGGCGGCGAAACACACGATCTGCCCCGTGGGGGCCAACTCCTGTGAGAGCACATCTGTGACCATGCCGGTGCCGTCGTGCATGCCGGACGTTCCCCCTATGCTCAATGAGGCGACGCATGGCATGCCATGCTCCTCGGCATAGTCCATGGCGGTGGTGATTCCGAACATCATCTCGTCCTCATATATGCTTTTGCCCATGCTCGTGAGGACAAGCGTGGCGTCGGGAGCCATGCCGTAATATGGATTGCCGACATCCGACCCTGCGGCTGTGCCGGCGGTATGTGTCCCATGCCCGTCCCCGGCGAAATCTATCAGACGCTTCTCTATCGTTTGCCCGTCCATGAGCTCGTATGCCTTATAGGTGAATCTGCCTGTTGCTGTTTCCGCAGACGAGGATGTGGTGACATAAAGCGCGACCCGGCTGTTGCCGGTGGACGGATCCCTGAAGGCCACATGCCTGGGGTCTATCCCTACATCCACCACGCCTATCACTACGCCTTTGCCCGTGAAAGGTATAATCTCATTGCCTCGGGCCACTCCGTCATGGGCCGCATCTACTGAAAGCTCATGACGGTTGATGTCGTTGAAGAGCTGGAGTTGCCTGGGCGTGCGACCGTAAGCCTGGATGGACCGTGGCATCCGGAGCCTGACACCCTCCGGACTACATGGCGACTCTGCCATAGTGGCAGTGGCGACTGACATCGTGGCGCATACAAATATGGCTCTGATCATATTCCTAATTATGGCTGTGGAGCTTCTTTTCCATGATGCGAAATTAATATTTTTTCCGCATGTACACAATATTTTAACGTTTCCTCCAGAACCATAAATAACCCGCGTGCGTTCTCATTCTCGATGATTGGCACGAATTGTGTACGTCAGGATTTCAGAAATCAATAACTCAAAATTCAGATAACTATGAATATCCAACCCCTTGCAGACCGCGTGCTCATAGAGCCTACGCCTGCCGAAGAAGTCACCATGGGTGGCATCATCATTCCTGATTCAGCCAAGGAGAAACCTCTCAAAGGCACCGTGATAGCCGCCGGCGACGGCACAAAGGACGAGAAAATGGTCCTCAAAGCCGGTGACACAGTGCTTTACGGCAAGTATGCCGGCACCGAGCTTGAGCTCGAAGGAAAGAAATACCTCATCATGCGCCAGAGCGATGTCCTGGCCATCGTGAAATAAATCATAACCCTGAAATTTTTTCATAAACAAAATGGCAAAGGAAATTAAATTCAATATAAAGGCTCGCGAAGAGCTTAAGTCTGGCGTCGACGCTCTGGCCGACGCTGTAAAAGTAACCCTGGGTCCCAAAGGCCGCAACGTCATCATCGAGAAGAAATTCGGCGCGCCCCACATCACCAAGGACGGCGTTACCGTAGCCCGCGAAATCGAGCTTGAGAACCCCTTCGAAAACATGGGCGCACAGCTCGTGAAGGAGGTTGCCTCCAAGACCGGCGACCAGGCCGGCGATGGCACCACCACCGCCACTGTGCTGGCCCAGGCTATCGTGCGCGAAGGTCTCCGCAACGTGGCTGCCGGCGCTAACCCCATGGACCTGAAGCGCGGCATCGACAAGGCCGTGAGCAAGGTCGTAGAGGGCATCAAGGCTCAGGCCGAGGAGGTAGGCGACGATTTCGACAAAATCGAGAATGTCGCTCGCGTTTCCGCCAACAATGACGAGGAGATAGGACATCTTATCGCCGAGGCCATGAAGAAGGTGAAGAAGGAAGGCGTGATTACCGTAGAGGAGGCCAAGGGCACAGACACCACTGTGGACGTTGTCGAGGGCATGCAGTTCGACCGTGGCTACATATCCCCCTATTTCGTCACCAACACCGAGAAGATGGAGTGCGAGATGGACAGCCCCTACATTCTGCTCTATGACAAGAAGGTTTCCAACCTCAAGGACATTCTGCCCATCCTGGAGTCCACAGCTCAGTCAGGCCGCGGCCTGCTCATCATAGCCGAGGATGTGGACAACGAGGCTCTCGCCACGCTTGTTGTGAACCGTCTGCGCGGTTCCCTCAAGATTTGTGCAGTCAAGGCTCCCGGATTCGGCGACCGCCGCAAGGAGATGCTTGAGGACATCGCTGTCCTTACAGGCGGCAACGTAATCTCGGAGGTGAAAGGCATGCGCCTTGACCAGGCAACCATAGCTGACCTCGGCACCGCTGAGAAGGTGACTGTGAACAAGGACAACACCACGATCATCAACGGCGCGGGCGACAAGAACGCTATCGCCGACCGCGTGGCTCAAATCAAGGTGCAGATCGAGAACACCACCTCTACCTACGACAAGGAGAAGCTCACCGAGCGTCTGGCCAAACTGGCCGGCGGTGTTGCCGTCCTGTACATCGGCGCTCCCTCCGAGGTGGAGATGAAGGAGAAGAAGGACCGCGTGGACGACGCCCTTTCCGCGACTCGCGCAGCTGTAGAGGAAGGCATCGTGCCCGGCGGCGGCACCGCTTACATCCGCTGCCTCCCCGCTCTCGCCGAGCTTAAGGGTGACAACGCCGACGAAACCACAGGCATCGCTATCATACGCCGCGCCATAGAGGAGCCCCTGCGCCAGATTGTGGAGAACGCAGGCGTCGAAGGCGCTGTGATTGTGCAGAAGGTCAAGGAGGGCAAAGGCGACTACGGCTACAACGCCCGAACCGACAATTTCGAGAATTTCTTCGCCTCCGGTGTCATTGACCCGGCCAAGGTGACACGCGTGGCCCTGGAAAACGCAGCCTCTATTGCAGGCATGTTCCTCACCACAGAATGTGTGATAGCCGACAAGAAGGAAGAGAATCCCGCTCCCGCAATGCCCGCTCCCGGCATGGGCGGCATGGGCGGCATGATGTAAAATCCAGTTCCAGTTATGAAACCAGAGGCATACCCCTTAAAGTGTTGAGGGGTATGCCTCTGCTGTTTATTCCATAGGCAGTGGCATTGTCCTAACCCGAGTTGGACCCGGGGTGGACAAAGATGGAAGAGCACATTTTTCACCGTGAAAATGTGCCGTCTCGCTTTTTTTTAGTAAATTTGCACTCTAATCATTTTAACTTGTAATTCTACCAATTAGAGGCAATACATTTATATTTCACATATATTTATTATGGCAAAGAAAATTTATACGTTTGGCGACGGCAAGGCCGAGGGCAACGCATCGATGCGTAACCTGCTCGGCGGCAAAGGTGCCAACCTCGCCGAGATGAACCTGCTGGGCATGCCCGTGCCCCCCGGATTCACCATCACAACCGAAGTATGTACCGAATACACCCAAGAGGGACGCGATGCCGTGGTCGCTGACATCAAGAAAGATGTGGAGGCCGCTATAGCACATGTGGAGAGCCTTACAGGGAAGAAATTTGACGACCCCTCCAATCCCCTGCTCGTATCGGTACGCTCCGGTGCCCGCGCTTCAATGCCCGGCATGATGGATACGGTGCTCAATCTCGGCATGAACGATGCCACCGTGGCTTCCTTGGCTGAGAAGAGCGGCAACCCCCGCTTCGCTTGGGACAGCTACCGCCGTTTCGTCCAGATGTATGGCGATGTTGTGCTCGGCATGAAACCCAAGAGCAAGACGGACATCGACCCATTCGAGGAAATCATGGAGGAGGTGAAGAAGGCCAAAGGCATCACCTCCGATACTGACCTTAATGTAGATGACCTCAAGGAGCTCGTAAAGCGTTTCAAAGCCGCCGTGCTCGACTATACCGGCAAGGATTTCCCCGACAGCGCATGGGAGCAGCTTTGGGGTGGTATATGCGCCGTATTCGACTCTTGGATGAACGAGCGCGCCATCCTTTATCGCCGCATGAACCAGATACCCGAGGAATGGGGTACCGCCGTGAACGTGCAGGCCATGGTCTACGGCAACATGGGTGACAACTCCGCCACAGGTGTCGCATTCTCCCGCGACGCCGCCACAGGCGAGAACATATTCAACGGCGAATACCTCATCAACGCCCAGGGTGAGGATGTGGTGGCCGGTGTACGCACTCCCCAGCAGATTACCGTAGAGGGTTCGCGCCGTTGGGCCGCTCTCCAAGGTATTTCTGAGGAGGTACGTGCCTCCAAATACCCCTCTCTTGAGGAAAGCATGCCTGCCTGTGCTGCCGAGCTTATCGCCATAGCCGGTCGCCTCGAAGACTATTACAAGGACATGCAGGACATGGAGTTCACAATCCAGGACGGCAAGCTCTGGATGCTCCAGACCCGCAACGGCAAGCGCACCGGTTCCGCTATGGTCAAGATAGCCATGGACCTGCTGCGTGCCGGCGAGATAGACGAAAAGACCGCCCTGCTCCGCATGGAGCCCCAGAAGCTCGACGAGCTGCTCCACCCCGTCTTTGACAAGGACGCCCTGAAGCGTGCCAAAGTTATGGCCAAGGGCCTTCCCGCATCTCCCGGTGCAGCTGCCGGCCAGATTGTGTTCCAGGCCGAGGATGCCGAGGCTTGGGCCGAGCGCAAGAAAAAAGTGGTGCTCGTGCGTATCGAGACCAGCCCCGAGGACCTGCGCGGCATGGCTGTGGCACAGGGTATCCTCACCATGCGCGGAGGTATGACAAGCCACGCCGCTGTCGTGGCTCGCGGCATGGGCAAATGCTGCGTTTCCGGCGCAGGCGAGATTCTGGTAGACTACAAGGCCAAGACTCTCACCATGAACGGAAAGACCTACAACGAGGGCGACTGGATTTCGCTCAACGGCTCCACTGGCGACGTATACGACGGCCAGGTGCCCACCACCGAGCCTGAGCTTGGTGGTGATTTCGGCGCTATCATGAACCTCGCCGCCAAATACACCAAGACCTTGGTCCGCACCAACGCCGACACACCGCGCGACGCACGCCAGGCACGTCATTTCGGCGCACAGGGCATAGGTCTGTGCCGCACAGAACACATGTTCTTCGAAGGCGACCGCATCAAGGCCGTGCGCGAGATGATTCTCGCCTCCGACGAGGAAGGCCGTCGCGTGGCTCTCGCCAAGCTCCTGCCCATGCAGCGCAGCGACTTTGAAGGCATCTTCGAGGCGATGGACGGGCTGGGTGTCACAGTGCGTCTGCTCGATCCCCCCTTGCACGAGTTCGTGCCTCACCAGACAGCGACCCAGAAAGAACTCGCCGAAGAGATGGGTCTCACCCTCGAAGAGGTCAAGGCCAAGGTCGACAGCCTCGAAGAGTTCAACCCCATGCTCGGCCATCGCGGCTGCCGTCTCGGCATCACATACCCCGAAATCACAGAGATGCAGGCACGCGCCATCCTCGAGGCCGCGCTAAACTGCAAGGCCCGTGGCATCGACGTGCACCCCGAGATTATGGTACCCCTCGTAGGCACGCTCAAAGAGCTCCAGCACCAGGCCAACGTTATCAACACGACAGCAGCACAGGTCTTCGACGAGCGTGGCGACAGCATCCCCTACAAGATAGGCACGATGATCGAGGTGCCCCGTGCGGCCCTTACAGCCAACCAGATAGCCGAGGTAGCCGATTTCTTCTCCTTCGGCACCAACGACCTCACACAGATGACCTTCGGCTACTCACGCGACGACGCCCCCAAATTCCTCAAATACTACAAAGAGAAAGGCATCATCAAAGTCGATCCCTTCGAGGTACTTGACCAGGAAGGCGTAGGCCAGCTCGTAGAGATGGGTGTAAAGAAAGGCCGTGCCACCAAGCCCGAACTCAAGGTCGGCATCTGCGGCGAACACGGCGGTGAGCCCAGCTCCGTCAAGTTCTGCGCCAAGCTCGGCATGAACTACGTAAGCTGCTCCCCCTACCGCGTGCCCATAGCCCGCGTAGCCGCGGCGCAGGCTGCCATCGAAGACTAATCATATAGAAACTAAGAAAGGCAATGCCTATTAGTAATGGGCATTGCCTTTCTTAATCTCTTATTAATATTTTAATCATTTGTAACCTCATGACACTGTATCTAAATGATGAATATGAATTAGTAAATGAGAGGCCTGCTAAAAAGCTATCAGATGTCCAAGTAGAGACTAGTTCCTATTTCGGCAATAGTGAAATTGAATATCTTTTCCATACACCGCTACACATAAACGAATGGAATTTGCGTTCAATAGTAATCTATAGGAAATGGAATGAAAGCTTTATAAAAAAAGTCATCACTTACAGGGATCAAATGGCTCCTATAAATCTTAAAGAATCTATAGATAGTAATAGAATTGTTGTCCCAAGAATATGGTATAATAGAGAAAACACAGAATTAGGATTAAATTCTCAGATTCTCCGAAAAGTCATATTATTTCTGGAAACGGTTCCAGTAGAACTTAAAACGGCGAAAGGCATTAAGTTATATTTCACTGGCTTAAATTGTATTAATATGATAGATCTCTCACAATTCTATAAGGAATTTTTGAACAGCCGTAACATTCTTAGTGAATCTGACATTCGATTCTTAGAAAATTTTTTCGTAAATAAGATGGATAGGCTTCTATCTGA
>URZM01000065.1 GCA_900552315.1 uncultured Bacteroidales bacterium
TTGTAGGGACATGCCTTCGGCATGTTTAATCAGGAATCAGCGAGTTGTTCTAACCAGCCGAAAGTGCGTTCCTGCAAACAGACGGGTTCTGCAACGTCCCCTCCCGCGACCTTCCACCTGCTACAAGGACGCGATTAATCGCGTCCCTACATTTATAATGCCCCCTCCCCGACCATGATGAACGGCACCTCGTACAGCGGCCAGTTCGTAAGGCGCTCCTGCTCCCTGAATCCCGCCAGCGAGAATCTGAGGCCCCTTAGACTTGGGTTGTCCTTGAGAAACTGGGAGAGTGAGCGGCTCCTGACATTGGTGGAAGCCTTGACCTCGATGGGCACAGGCCTGTCTTTCACGCTGACCACAAAGTCAAGCTCGGCCGGTGTCTTGTCGTTAGACCAATAATATGGTGTGCGCCCACAAGCTATCAACTGCTGGCACACATACTCCTCGGCCATCATCCCCCTGAACTCCACGAGAGACTCAGGCTCCAGCAGCAGCGCCGACGCCGATATGCCGGACATGCACCCGAGCAGCCCCACATCTATGAAAAACAGCTTGAAGGCGGAGCAATCCTCATAGAAGCTCAGGGGCATCGCGACCTTGGTCAGGCGCGGCACCTTATACACCAATCCTGCGTCTATGAGCCACTGGATGGCAAGCTCGAAATCAGTGGCCCTTGCCCCGGGCCTGGCCACTCCATATATAAATCTCTTGTTCTCCTTCGAAAGCTGTGACGGCATACTCGCCAAGACCTGCCCTATCCTCACTGACTCTCGTTTGGAAGAGTGCTTGGAGATGTCCCTCCTGTAAGCCTCCATTATGTCCGACTGCAGGCGCCTCACCTCCGTAAGGTCCTTGGACTTTACGAAAGAACCGACCACCTCAGGCATCCCCCCCACGAAATAGTATTGCCTCAGCAGCTCGGTGAGGCGTGTGGAGAATGTGTCGGCAAGCTGCCGGTCGCCGCTCCTCAGAAGCCCGCACAGCTGATTTTCGCCGCAAGCCATGAGATATTCCTCGAAATCCATGGGGTAGAGATGCAGCATGTCCACCTTGCCTACAGGAAACGATTCCTGACCCGCCAACGTCACCCCCAGCAGAGAACCGGCAGCCATTATATGGTATCCCGGGGCTTTTTCCTGAAAATATTTCAGGCTGTGGATGCCTCGCGGAGCCTCCTGAAGCTCGTCGAGTATGATAAGCGTACTGCCCTCCTTTATCGTCTTGCCCGATATGGCCTGGAAACCTATCAGCAGCCTGTCTATGTCATAGTCTTTTGCGAACAGCTCTCGCGTGAGAGGCTCGTCGTCGCAATTTATGTAGACCACCGTCTCATACTCCCTCTCGCCGAACTCCCGCATAAGCCAGGTCTTCCCCACCTGCCTGGCGCCGAGCAGCAGGAGCGGTTTACGGCTGGAAGACTCCTTCCACTCCACCAGTTTGCGATACAATTTTCTCTCCATGTCGTAACCGATTGATTCAGTGCAAAATTACACTAAATCGAGGATACAAACAAATAAAAACAACACAAATTCGAGGATAGTTTCACGCAAAACCTACACAAATTCGAGGATAAGACCCGGACACTCCATAAAATTCAGGTGTCCCGGGGGTCCGCCCCTCAGCTGCGGAGGCGCTGCTTGAGGCGCTGCTTGCGCCGGTGCCGGGCCCAGAAGCGGCGGTACTCCTCCACGGCGCGGTCCTCGACGGTGGCGGGGTCTATCCCTGCGGGCACCGGGTCGCCGGCGCCCTGGGCGCGGCGAAGGGCCGCCGAATAGTGCGCGGCCAGGGAGCGCAGCGGGGCCTCGTGCTCGTGCATCCTCCCGAACATGGAGAGAAGGCGCTCAGGGTCGTGCACGTCGAACTTCATGCGGTTGAGGTCTATGTAATAGAACCTGTACCCCCCTTGCGGGTCGCCGCTCACCAGGATGTTGCCGGGCGAGAAATCCTTGTGCCACACACCCAGGGCGTGCAGGCGCACAATGTCGTCGGCGAAGGCGCTGAGCAGCGGCTCAGAGTCCGGACGGCGCTCCCAGTGGCGTATCTGGGGACTGGCCACGTCGCGGCATATATAATAGCTCTCGTGCAGCCGCAGCCCTCGGCGCACCTCCATGTAAGCCTCCGGGCGCGGGGTGGCCACTCCCAGCCCCTCCAGCCGCAGGGCGTTCTCATAGCTGCGGCGCGCCTTGCTCCTGCGCACCGTCACGTAGGCCACGGAGTTCACCGCGTTGGGCCTGCGGAACGCCTTCACTATATATGGTATCCCCTCCACATGTATCCTGAACAGACGGTTCCTCTCATCGTAGATTATCTCCGCCCCGACAGGCATACCCTCCTCGGCGATCCGGCGCGCGGCCTCGTCAAGTGCCGGGTTCTCCCCTCGCGTCACTGTAATGTATCTCGCTCTCATCTCAATTTAAGTCGTGTGCCAGGCTCGTCCCTGTATCCGGGATTGAGCCTCGCTATCATCTCCATCGTCACCCCGTAGCGCTGCGCCACGGAGTGGGCGCTCTCGTCCGCCCCTATCGTCACACGCTTCACCCCCTTGGGCGCCGTCTCCAGCTTGGGCTGGAAATACACCTCTTCCCAGGCCTTTATCTCCGCCCCCGCGCCGGAAGCGTCGTTGTAGGCGGCGAGCTTGTCCCCGTCCAGGTCGAACTCTCGGGCTATGGTGGCGTATGTGTCACCCGGCACGGCTATCACATAGTGCAGTCCCCGGCTCCGGCGCACGGCATGCGTGTGGCGCAGCTGCTCCATGATATACAGGGCCGCCGCGTCCTCCGCCTCTCCTCCCGGGCGGTCATAGGTATACAGCCCATACTGCTCTATGATGGAGATCAGGCGCGGGGCATAGTTGGGGTCCGTGGCATAGCCGGCCGCGCTCAGGCCGTTGGCCCATCCGCGATAGTCCGTCGGCTCAAGCTCGAAGAGCGACGCATACCTCCGCCCCTTGGCCAGGAACAGGGAATGGTCCTCGAAACTCTCGGCCGCGTCATGGTATACCCTGAAGCACTCGTCCGGCGCGTCGTCGTCCCGGAGCATCGTCTTCCCCTGCCAGGTGGTGTGGCACTTTATGCCGAAATGGTTGTTACCCTCGGTGGCAAGCGTGCTCTGGCCCGCGCCGCTCTCCAGCAACCCCTGGGCCAGGGTCACGGAAGCCGGCACCCCATGCTTCCTCTGCTGCTCCACGGCCATGGGTGCGTAGCGCTCTATGTACTCGGTGTAACGCGACGAGCCGCGACGACCCTGTCCGTACCCCGCAAGGAAGCAGGCCAGACACAACAGAATGAGCGCCAACTTTGTTTTCACATAAAAAAGGATTAAATTTGCAAATGCAAAGTTAGCATAAAAATTCATAAAACCCATGAGACCACTTCACATAACCGTCCCAGTGCAGGTATGCGCCCTCGACGAGCTGCCCGCCCCGGACCGCGAGCTGGTGCAGGCGGCCAAGGACGCCACGGCAGGCAGCTACGCCCCCTATTCTCACTTTAAGGTAGGCGCGGCCATACGTATGGCCGACGGCACAATAGTGACAGGAGCCAACCAGGAGAACGCCGCCTTCTCCTCCGGCACATGCGCTGAGCGCTCGGCCTGCTTCTCAGCGGGCGCGAGGTTCCCCGGCATGGACATGGACAAGATCGCCATAGCCGCCTGGACCTCCGGCGATTTCCAGGCCAAGCCCATATCACCTTGCGGAGCGTGCCGACAGGCGCTCCTGGAGTACGAGCACAAGCAGGGGCACCCCATGCAGGTGATTCTCTACGGACGCGACGAGTGCTACCTGCTCCCCTCCGTGGCCTCCACGCTCCCACTCTGCTTCACCGATTTCTGAGCCGATGTTTCCCCTCATTGACATGTACCGCTCCGGCAAGCCGGTCAAGGCGCTCTACTATTGCGGCTGGCTGGCCCGCAGGCTCGTGCCCCGCACCTTCCGGCGCGCACGCATGCGCCGGTGGCTGCGCACCTGGCACACAAGGCCCGACGCCGACTACATACGCGACCGTGTGGATTTCTATTGCCGCCTAAAGCCCGGAGCCACCCTCCCCGACGACGCCGAACCCGTACACGCCCTCGACCGCTCGCGGGGCAAGCGCGTCTACTATATAGACATGGAGCGCTGGATGGCATATTTCCCCTCGCGGCTGCGCGTGGCCTTCCAGCCCGGCGACGTGTACGCGAACCCCCGCGTCCCCACCGTGATAAAGGCCGCGCGCCTGGACGACGACTGCCGCGAGAACGCCGTCATCCTGCCCCTCAACAGGGTGCGCCATTTCCCCCGTCCGCACGACAACATACCTTTCTCCCAAAAGGAACCCGTACTCTTCTTCCGAGGCAAGATAGCCGACAAGCCGCTGAGGATAAGATTCTTCGAGCGCTGGCACGGCACTCCCGGCATGGACCTGGGGGACACCTCGCGCCATCCGCTGCGTCCCGAATGGGCCGCCTCCAAGGTAAGCATCGCCTCCCATTTCCGCTACCGGTTCATACTCGTGCTTGAAGGCAACGACGTAGGCAGCGCCCTCCAGTGGGTCATGGGCAGCAACTGCGTGCCCGTCATGACACGCCCCTTCGTGGAACACTGGCTCATGCACTCGCGCCTCGTGCCCGGCGTGCACTACGTGGAGATAGCGCCCGACTTCAGCGACGTGCAGGAGAAACTCGCATGGTACCTCGCCCACCCCGACCAGGCTGAGGCCATAGCCGCAGCCTCCCGCGAATGGTACGCCCAGTTCGCCGACTCACGCCGCGAACTCCTCATAGCCCTACTCACCCTCCACCGCTATTTCACGGCCACCTCCCAAATGGCCCCTGCCACCCGCTGCATGCACGGACGCGATTAATCGCGTCCCTACCGACCCCGCCGCGACCTGTCCGACAAGTCCGACAAGTCCGACAAGTCTGACCTGTCCCTTTCCCGTCCTGGCCCCGGAGGGGCGCAGATTTCGTTAACCCCCGACGTCCTCGTCGGGGGCGCCACACACACACCCGGCCACAGCCCCAGAGGGGCTGTACCATACCATCAGCGGTCAAAACCGGGGTCATTGACCCCCGTCCCCCAAGGATCGTTGGCATTGAGCTCACGGTTGTCGTTCATCACCTTGATCTCGCGCACAAGTTCCCTTTTCACCTCCGCCACGGCCTTGTCGTCAAACTCCGGATACGAAGAATATTTCTCGGCATGCTCCGGACTGACCTCCGTCAGGCGCGGGGTGGTATAATAGGCGAAAGTCTCGCCGGGAAACTTGTCCGCCAAAAAACGGTTAAGCTCCTTCTCGGTCCTCACGAAAGGGGCAAGGGCGCCATCCTTGCCGTCTGCATCGACCGTAACCTTATACTTGCGGCTGTCGCCGAAACTTATAATGAACATGCGGCGCTTCTCTGTGTCTTTCATAACTTTCATCTTATTAAGCATTAATGGTTTCATGTAAAGTACGACTCGACTTTTAATGGATAATCTCGATGTCATACTTATAACGTCCCGCAATGCTAAAAGTTTGCCTTTCGCATACTCATATACGACACCCTCCTGATGGTCCGATGCCACTTGCAGCCTTTTGCGGAATGGCAGCAAAGAAGCACCAATCCCGGATGCTTGCCACTCGGGATTACAGGCCCAACGCCCCTCCGCCTGGACTCATAGCTTATAGAAGACCCACCACTTGATATTGGGACACCGCAGAACCCTAATCATAGCCTACGGCATAAGCCTCAGACCGTTTGGTCAGCCTCAGCGAACACCTTGGTATATCATCAACGTTATTTCCGCACATATATAGATATTTCCTCTGGAGGAATCGTCAACGGCAGTCGAGGTAAAAACGAATCCGGCCTTATGGTTGAGCTCAGCAGATGTCTCATTAGGCTCTATGTCAAGGACTATATTCGAAAAACCGGTGGAGACATATCCGAAGGACGCCTGCCATTCGGCAGACTCATTCACGCCTATGTCATCCTTAAACATAAACGTGTATCCCCTGTCACCGTCCGTCGGGCCGGCCTCAAACCCTTCGGCATACTGATGCGTGTACCTTATGTGCGAATGCCAAGTACTGAACGGAGGGAATACGCTCTGTTCATCGCCTGTCCATGAGGCTCTCTCGTTGAGCGAAAGCTCGAATCTGCCTCCATCAGCCGGGACATGCAACTCATATACGTACTCCTTGCTCATTGCTGACGGATCCTCGATGAACTCCATGAAGGCGAGTATGCCTTCCTCAGAAGAACATTTCAACAGGTCACGGTAATAAGAAGGGCTATCCGTGGACGGTACAACAGGCTCGTCACTCTCACTCGAGCAAGATCCCACCCAAAGCCCGGCACTCGCCACGGCCAAAACCAACAATTTACGGTTCATCTTCATTGTTTTTTAGGTATTAACGTCCAAAATCTAAGGTCATATATTTTATAAAAACTTTTGGAATCAACGTATCCCAAGTCTACACCTGCCTCAAAATCTGAGGGTTTGGTGGTATCTATAAAATTATTCTGACCATCAGTATTAAACATAAAATAACCGTTATTCGCGCCATCCCATCCCCATACACAATGGTACATAGTATAAAATCTGACGCCATCTACTAAAGCATCCCATGTCTCCTTATAGGAAAGTATTCCATCCATCACCCACATATGGCCGACAGAACTGTCTATTATACTTGATGCAATAAGCAAGGGCTCTTTATCCAATTTAGAGAACATGTTAAAACTTCCAAATTTGGCAGGTGCACTAATTGTTTGGTAACCGAGTCTTGTGATATTTGCTATTAGACTCGTCTCCTTAAGTGCCATTACCGGATATTTGTCAGGATAAGCTCCTGAAACAGACTGAACTTTTGCGAGAAATTTATAGAACTTGTTGAAATTAGGATTTGACAAGTCATATTCGTATGGTAATTTCATGACCTCGTCCCAATCAATGGAAACACCTTCTATTACATTAGGCCACTTATGAAATGACATTATTTGGGCAATAGCCAATGGACCGCATCCCAAAGCCCATCTCTTCTGTGCTGTTCCATACGCATAACTATTGTACGGGGCTTTCTGACCCCACCTACTTGCAAAATTATCCAAATGAGGCTTTATGTGCTTTGTTATCTCTATGACACGGTCTCCTAAATGAGGTGGACGATAGGTCGAATCAGCATAGTCAAAATCCCCAAGAGCACCATAAGAACAAGCTGTTTCGTTTGATTGATACGTGATATTCTCCAACCAACGAGCCAAGGTTCTATTGTTAGTAGTATCTGATAATGCCATATTCCCAATATTAGAGATTGCCATTATCGATGGAATACGGATATCTGCAGACAACACGACAAAACCTTGTTCATCAGCATAATTCACTATATAAAATAATGTGTCTGGCACATTATTTGTTCCATCTTGCCCTCGTGTTTTATTGTTGACGACATATTCAATATCGCCAACAACTCTGGAATTTGAACGAGTTGCGTTTACCCCATCCAAAACCTCCATAATGGGCTCAACCTTCTTGAGCGCGTCATTCAAGCTGACTTGGTAGGGAGCATAGCCTGCCGCAGCTTGTTTTATGTCACTTACAACAGGTGTGTCTTCGGAACTGCATCCCACCAAAAAAGCGGTCGCAAGAACCAACATTAAATAAAGTACTTTCATGGAATAGATTTAAGTTATGATTATCGCTGCAAATTTAGCTAAAATTATTATTGTATGCAAATATATTTCGATCTTTTATCCGCATCGATGTTCGAGATAATTTATTAATTGTTATATGTTAGTCTTGCGCCATGTGACATTTATGGCGCTCCTCATCTACGCGTTTTGCGTTTTTAGACCTTCAGTCTTCTAAGCAGGCTGCCTCCAGGTTTGCGCGCAGCCCCTCCAGCCCCATACGGCTCAACGCCGACGACCCGTATCGCTCCCTGAACTCCTCCGTGGTCATCCCCCCTATCTCCTCCCCGTCGAGGGTCAGTATGCCCCGCACCGTGGCGAACGCCGCCACACCCGTGGGTCGCGCACCCCGGTTGTGCGGACACACCTCCTGGCACCGGTCGCACCCCGCCAGCATGACGCGCCCCCCGTAAGCGCCGCACGCTTGTCCCGGGCTCTCCACAGTCAGCGCCGACAGGCACCGGCGGCAGTCCACCAGGCCGTCATCACCCAGCGCGCCTGTGGGACATACCTTCACGCATGCACCGCAGCCGGCACACGACAACGTGCAGGGGCTATCCGGCTCCGTCTCCTGGGTTACAAGTATCTCGGTGAGGTAGACCCACGACCCATAGCCGGGCACTATCAGGCAACCGTTCCGGCCAGTGAACCCCACCCCGGCCTTCATGGCCCACCACCGCTCGAGCACCGGGGCCGAATCCACGCACACACGGACCTCCGTACCGGTCCACCGTCGCCACTCTGCCAGCACAGGTTTCAGCACCTTGCGTATGCTCTTATGGTAATCCGGCGCATAGGCATAGCGGGCTATGAAGGGCAACGCCGGGTCCCTGAGCCTTTCCGGCAGATAAGGCCACGCCACGCTTATGAGCGTGCGCGCCCCCTCCAGCAACCCGCGCGGGTCTCGCCGAAGCTCCGGATAATTCCGCATATAACGCAATTCCCCGTTACGCCCCTCCTCCAGCCACGCCCCGTAGCGCGCCCAGGCCTCCTCATCCACCGGCTCAGCCCTGGCGAACCCCACCGCCACAGCCCCGGCCGCCCGCAGCCGCCCACGCCACCATCCTTTTATGTCACCGGTCGAATAATCATCCATAACGCATAGAGAGTCAAAACTTTTCGGGGAGCGAAAGTGTAGTTATTATATAAAGGTAAGACTATGAAGAAGCTGTTTGGATTCCTGCTGGTGGGCGCGTTGCTGTCCCTGTGCTCGTGCGACGTGGCATGGGCCCTCTGGGACGGCTCCTACGGGCCGGACGTGGCGCCCCCGCCGTCGGCTTACTATCCGGACTATGACCCGGTCATTCCATATTACGCGCCGGGGTACGCACCCGGGCCTCCGCCCGTGGCGGCTCCTGCGCCCGGTCCCGGCTCGAGCCTGCCCCCTCCGGGCACCTGACGGCTCACAGCCACACCACCTCCTTGAAGGCATAACGGCGCAAGGCCCCCTCCGGGCTTGTGCGCAGCACAAGGTGGCCTATACCGAAGCCTCGAAACGCTCGCCGCTCGCCACGTCATAGAACGGGTAATCCGCCCCGTCGCCTCGCCACAGGGTCCCCATATATTCTTCGTGCATGGCCGTCAGGTCCCCCTGCTCCAGGCGGTCCAGATTGGCGCGGATGGCTTCGGCCACGCTGCGCGTCAGCTCCTCCACGTCGTGGCGCCTCCCGGTCAGCTGAAACACGGAGACAGGGTTGGGAGCGTCGCTGTGGAACTCCTCTTGGTTCACGTTCAGCCCCACGCCCAGCACGCTGTGCGCTATGGTGGCCTCCCCGCTCTCCTCCGACCTCAGAGAATGAGAGATGAGTATGCCGGTGATCTTCCTGTCCCCGGCATAGATGTCGTTGGGCCACTTGACGCGGCACTCCACCCCCGTCCGCTCACGCAGCGTGGAGACTATGGCCAGGCTCACCGCCTCAGAGATGAAAAACTGTTTTCCGGCCGGGAAAGAAGGCATCCGCACCAGCATGGACATCAGCAGGTTCTTGCCCGCCTCCGACTCCCAGGTGTTGCCCCTCTGCCCCCGTCCCGCGCTCTGGTAGTCAGCCATCACCACCGTGTCCGAGGCCATGGCGCGCGCGTTCTCCGCCACATAGGTGTAGGTGGACGGCAGCGTGTTGAAATGCAATATGTTCATGCCATCTCTATTTTGCGGGAGCCGTCCGCCAGCTCCTCCATATACACATGCACCGTCTCCGCCGGCAATATCCCCGGAGCATTCTCAGGCCACTCCACGAAGCACCAGGTGCCCGAGTACAGATAATCCTCGGCTCCTATGTCCAGCGCCTGCGACTCGTCCTCCAGACGGTAAAGGTCGAAATGATAAATCTCAGAATCAGCACCCTGATACATATTGACTATGGCGAAAGTGGGTGAGTTCACCTCGTCCTCCACCACCCCCAGCTCACGGCACAGAGCCGCGATGAACGTGGTCTTGCCCACCCCCATCGGGCCATGGAAAGCCAGCACGCGGCCCCCCTCGGGAAGTGCCCCGAGCAGCCTGCGGGCAGCCTCCGGCAGCTCCCCGAGTGTATTGAACGTTATCTCCATCAGCTTTTTGAATTTACTCACAAAGTTACGCAATTATTTTTGATTACGCCGTGAAAAAAGCCGGGAGACAGGTTCCTTCCCGCCTCCCGGCCTATGTCCTGCGCCTCAAGCCTCACAGGTCGTTGTCGAGGTTCAGGGCCTCGAAATAGCAGTCGGCCACGGTCAGCCACTCCTGCACCGTACCCTGGGTGGTGTAGCCGCGTCCCGGGTCCGGACGGCCAAGCTCCGCCAAGGCCTGTTCCTCCGTCAGGGTCACCACCACAGGCTTCTCCTCTATACCCTTGCGGTAATAATCGTCCACACCCACGGCAGCGTCGGGCCCTATCAGATAGAGCCTGTCCTCCACCCTGTACACCCCGTGGACCACCCACGTCGCCTTGTGACCCTGCGAGTCGGTCACAAGCACCGCCGGCGGATAATGGAACCCCGCCTGGGCGTTGTCCCACAGCACCGCGCCTATCTCCCTGGCGCGCATGTCCGCCGCCATGTCATCCTTGGCCTGCTGGAAAAGGGCCTCCGCGTCCGAGACGCTCCCACCCTTGATCTCGCTATACTTCACATTTGTGTCTTTCATAACTCTTTTTCGGTTTTGATTATATAATCTAAACCCCCGGAAGGGGCCTAAAGTTGAGGCCCTTCACGCTGAAAATAAAAAAATTACATGAAAATTTTTGCAGGTAGAAAAAATCTTCGTAACTTTGCGCCTGCAAATTGCGCCCCCTCAAGGGAGTAGTTGCGTCCAAGTGGCCCATTCGTCTATCGGTTAGGACGAGAGATTTTCATTCTCTAAAGAGCAGTTCGACTCT
>URZM01000066.1 GCA_900552315.1 uncultured Bacteroidales bacterium
TGGCACCCATCGTGGCATCGGCGGGAATAGTCACCGTGTAGCTCCCAGCCTCCGTTACCTCAGTGTCGAACTGGAGGCGGATGGAACCCTGGTAGCCGCGTATCTTGCCTTCCTGGAGTGTCGCCCCTGACTCGTCCTTCAACAGGGCCTTCGCCTTGGTGTTGATGTAAGGGCCCACGCTCTCGGAGGGATACGTCCACTTGGTGGTGATAATTTTGAACTTCTCTACGGTAGAGTTGTCTTCCGGGTCGGCACTCGCAAGAACCGTCTTGTCCTGCGCCATGACCGGTATCTGCCCTCCTATCAGCACCATGAAGAAGAAGGCCAGAATCATCGATAAGGATTGCTTTTGCCTCATAATATAAATATTAAAGAAAACCTGAGTTGATTAGTGATAGTGCAATTAAAAACAGTGGCCTCCATGTATCAAATCGCTTGAGCCCCGCTTCAGAGACAGTCGAGACCCAAGCGATTTGAAATCGATGTTTAAATCACTACTTTCTTGGCAACAGAGCCGGCAGCGGAAATCACCTTGACGATGACGATTTTGTGAGAACCATTCACCGGGATTTCAGCAAAGCCGCTGTCAGAGGCCCGCATATCCAGGAGCGTACCGTCCATTCCGTATACTGCAACCGACATATCGGAACCACCCGCAACTCTGATTACTCCGTTCTCGCTGCTGATTTCAATATCGTCGGCGGCGACATCCTGAACGGCAACCTCGTTTCCAAAATCATCGGCAGACATCCGGTCGGCAGTGATTATCCTGCCTGTAGAGGAATCAAGAAGGAGAGCTATTATGGCGACATTGTTCGGGTCCATGACATTGTCCGGACATACGAACTCATATTGGAACTCCATCTCCTGGCAGGCAGTGCAGGAAGCATTCAGAGTCGCTCCGTAATAATTGGGATATATTCCTCTGGCCACATGGTCATATACCATTTTGGATGCGGGAATCTTCTGGGGCGATTCGCAGAAAAACTTGAAATAAGGCCACAGCTCCTCGCCATACGTTTTGGTGATGGCTGCATGGGAAACTCCCGAGAAATTGTTGGCCTGAGAGTAGTCCGTGTTCAAAGACCTCACTTTATCCTCGACAAGTACAAATGCCACCCTCATGCCGATATCATCTGAGTCGTATGCGTTCTCGACGCTGAAATCTATATCGAACTTATCGCCTGCCTCACCGTCGAACTCCACCTTTTTAATCTTGATGGCGGAATAGCAGGGCGTTTTCATGACCTGCTCCACGAGTTCGGGAGAACCGGGGTCCGCGCCGACGGTACGCTGGAAGAAAGCGTGTGGAAAACCCTCGCTTTTCGAATCCTCCTGAACATTCGTAAGATACTGGGAATCCTCCATAGTCATAAGGTCCATGGCATGTATGCCTATGCCGTATGCACGCCCGTTCTCATCGTTGTATTTCTCGGAGAAATATTCCAGGAACGCCATGCCTCGAGGACAGTAACCGCACCATGAACCGGTAAGTTCCTCTACCACGGCGACGGGTGTGTAGGTCTTCTGGGGAGTCTGTATCACACCGCTGACCTTAGTGGAGGAGGCGCCATCATATTTGGGAGTGACCGTGACCGTGTATTCCACGCCGGCATCACCTACCTCCAGGGCTTCGGGGAATGTTATGTCGAACTGTTTGCCGGTGATGGAAATCTTGTTGTTCAGCTCCACCTTTTGGACGTTTCCGTCGGAAGTGGTGAGAACAGCCGTCAATCCATCGGCAACACAGGTAGTACGGATGTCAGCCGTAAGCGAGACGGTGACCTCGGAACCGGCCGGGACTACCTTCGGAGTCTTGTCCTTCACTTTCAGTATATAAGGGGAGATGTATATCTCGTTGAGTCCGAGCAGGGCGCTGTCCTTGCTGCGGTTCACGAAAGCCAGGTAGATCTCTTTCCCTGCGTAGCCCGTCAGATGTACGGGCACCTGGCGCTGCTTGATGCTGACGCTGCTGCCATAAAGAGACGATACGGCTACCGGAATATCGGTAAAGGATTCCCGGGTATTGCCCGTTTCGGACAAGAACACCATGAAATCGTTTGCTTTAGCGGCGCCGTATCCGGTCACCGTCAGCAGGAGCAGCTCGTCATCGCTTTTCACCTTGATGGGTGGTGTCACCAGCCATTCATCGGCCTGGACATCCTCCACAAATGATGAGTTGCTGAACGCGCCCCACGTACCGTTGATATTCAGCACTCTGTAATAGGGGCCTTCGCCTGTGTTGCCGAACATTTCCTGCCATTCAGGCATCGGCACCTCGCCGTTACCGTAAGTGACCCACCCTGCGGGCAGAACGCCTCCGTCCTCTCCAACCGTGCTGAAATCCTCGAAATAGGATGTGTCCGGAGAGATGGCCGCCGAATGGAATGTGGTCGCGCACAAGGCCATCGCTCCCAATATCTTAAAATATCTTTTCATTATTTGTCTGTATTTATTCGGATTCTGCAAATTTGTCTTGTTGAAATCCCTTGTCCATAGCTTTGGCCGGGGCGGCCACGGTACTTATGGGCCGTGGCCGATGCCACGAGCCTGTCAATAAACTATCACCTTAGAGGAGGCAGCGCCTACGGTCACTATGTAGATACCGGGAGCCACTTCTATTTCTTCAGCCGCTGCCGCGTTTCCGACTGCCTTGACCAGCTTCCCGTCAGGAGCGTACACGTTGACCTTCTTTCCCTCGTGGCCGACGACATGGATTCTGTCGCCGCCGGAAATGCGGGACATTCCATCGGAAACCACGCCGTCCACCGAGGTGAAGCCGTCGCCTACTGAATAGCTGTTGATCAGCACGACATCGTTCACCTTGGCATAGTCGGCCATGATGTAGAGCGCGATCCATTTCCTGTTCTGCATCTCTTTCGGGAACGGTATCTCTATATCCTGCCAGCCTTTACCCGAAGGTATCGTAGCGAGTTTAATCAGGTTGTCCACGCCGTATGTCTCGCCGTAGACCTCAATGTTGGCCATACCCTTGCCTGTCCATACGCCTAATTTCATTCCGGCATCCTCATAGCCCTCTGTCGAGAACTTGGGGAGCATGAGGCAACCCTTGGCAGGAGCTGATGTCGCACGTCCCACAAATGCCACAGGATATGTCTCGTCTCCGACAAGGGTCGCGGGGCTTGCCATCTCCCATACAGTCCGATTCTCCGGGTCATAAGTGCGGATGACGCGTATGGGGCGGATATTGGGCTTGCCGCCCTTGAAGGTTTCCGTCAGAGGAAGGGAATAGGGCGTTCCGAGCATATCGCTCATCCAGGCATAGGTGGTGGCACGGCCGGCCACGTTGGACGGCGCTATGCCTATCCACTCGGACTTCAGGCCATTGTCGGCCGCTACGGTGAAGGTATATTCGAATGTATCGCTGTCAAGTGTCTCGTAGGGAATCCAGCCCTCTTCGGTATTCACCATGACGACATATTCGCATTTGGAGGGGTCTACATAATATCCGTTGTCTCCGGTCTCCGTGGGAGGTTCCCATGTCAGGATAAGGGAGAGATTGTCCTCAGAGACGTATGCGGACGTATTGACTGTGGACCCGGGGACATCGTAGCCGCAATATACGCTGATAATGGAACTACGGCCTCTCACGTCGTCATATTCGGGCACTACCATCAGCTCGTTGCTTCCCTGTACGGTCTCTATCTGCAATGATATCGTGGAGCCAGGCTTGCCCTCGGCCTCGGCCACCTGGTCGTTGCCGTTGAATATATAGGCTTTCACATTACCGTCGGCGGGAATCTCCGTACCGTTGATGAAAGCGGTCGGCATCACGAACTCAACGGAAGCCTTGAGCTCGGCTTTCGGGGCGCCCTCGGCTTTAAGCCCGGATACGGCCGCCGGGAGCGGAGCGCTGATGTTTGTCTTATGGATGTCTATGTCCTTGATGAAGAATCCGGACTTGTAGGCGTCATGCTTGCTGTAGAACGCGATATAGTACACTCCGGGATCCGCGACGGTGAACACCTGCGACACCCTGTGGAACTCTTCGTCGCCGGGGGTATAGTCTATGAGTTTCTCCACTATATTGTTGTAATTCAGCTCATCGCAAAGATATACCTGGATGCCGAGGTCTTTGTAATATTTGGCGGCATTCATCACGTCCATGGATATCTCGTATGACGTGGCCGTATCATCGAAACGCAACGGCGGGGAGAACAGCCAGTCGTCGGGACCGGAAGCACTGGCGAGCGGGTCGCGTATCGTAGGGATTTCGCCCTGATATTCCACATAGCTCCAGACGTTTTTGTCCTGATTCACATCAAAGGCCGAGAACGCCATTACATCTTCTTTGGTAGGAGCTATTTTCACATCCATCTCCCAAGGCTCGCCATAAGTGAATATGTCGGACTTCTCGGAGGCATCCGAAAGCTGGCCGCCGTTGTCGGCGACCACGTAAGCGACATATCCGGCATAGGGACGTTTCGTTTCCGGCGAATAGACGTATTTGCTGTCGCCGACTACCGTACCTACCTCCTTGTCGTTGATATAGACATGATATTTAAGATTGGCCATATCCATATAGCCGCCTTTGAGGCCTCTGGCCACAGGTTCCCATGTAATTGTGGTGGCGTCCATCGTAACGTTTGTGGGCACACGGGGAGTGTCATATCCTATGAAAGCCTTCTTCGAAACCACAGGAGACTTCTTGTCGCCGAGATTGGCCATTACCGAGAATTTATGAGAGCCGGTCTCGATGTCGCTGAAATCCACCGAGACACTCTTTCCGGCCATGCCGCTGCCGCTGCCGTATTCCTCATCGTCCAGGTAAACGGTCCAGTCCAGCTCGCCGGACAGGGGTTTGCCAGAGGAGTAATTGTCGGGCAGGAAGAATGTCAGCTTGCCGCTGTTCTGACCCTTGCCGAAATCCACCTTGTCTATTACGGGCTTTTCCAGAGGAGCAGGGTCCGACGAGGCCGGTATCACTCCTATGAACGGGAATCTCAGGGACGAGTCGTAGTCGGCTATCATCGAGACGGAATTGTTCTTGGGGTCGATGCAATAGAGGTACGAGCCGTCGTTGGAAAGCTGCGCGTTCCACAGATAGCAATCGTCCTCGGCGTCGTACATGAGGCCGGCGCGCGCATACTGCGTGCTGACGCCCAGGTCCATAATCAGGGTCTGCGACCCGTCACGCTCTATGCGCACCAGATTGTTCTCGCGGTTTATACCTATCAGCGCATTCTCTTTTTCATTGTAGCATATCGAGGCGCACACCTTCTCCCAGACCTCGTTGTTCACCACCGGTTCGGTCTCCTCTATCTTGCCGGCCGGCGCGGTGAAGAAGATGTATCCGGTACCGGCCTTATTCATAGAGTACCCCCACA
Source organism: uncultured Bacteroidales bacterium (assembly GCA_900552315.1). Classification (GTDB taxonomy): domain Bacteria; phylum Bacteroidota; class Bacteroidia; order Bacteroidales; family Muribaculaceae; genus Lepagella. The sequence goes on from URZM01000066.1 coordinate 5,349, forward strand.
GGGTGGCGTCGGTGGGGTCGTATGTACACGAGATATAGAGCGGTAAGAAACGGTCGAGTCCGGTATCCGGGTCGGTCAGCGAGACCTTCAAGTCGGTGAACACCTCTCCCGTAGCCGGGTCTGTCTCTATATAACGGTAATCGGAGATGCTGAACATGCCTGTACGCAGACAGTTGCACATCTTGCCGTCCTGAAGCCAGCCGATATTGTATTCATACCCGTCTTTTTCCAAATCCGAGGTGTACAGGAAGTCGGCGGAACCGTCTTCATTCAGTTTGTGCATACCGGACTCCATACCTCGGGATATCGTTCTGTTATACCCGAGCAACACATTGTCACTCGCAGCGAGCCTTGCGGGCAGTCCGTTCATTTTCTTGATGACGCGAGCGGGGCCGCCGACGGCAGTGCGCGCCTGGGGCCGGTCTTCGACTGCTCCGGCCATACTCTGCCCGCCTCCCGGCATCGCTGCCTTCGGGAACGGTGTCTCCGTCGTTCTATCCCGGGCTTCGGCCTTTTGTCCTGCTGCAAGCATGGCACACAGCAATATGGCCGGGACGTAAACATTAGGTCGTTTCATAATTTTACCGTGAGTTTGATGAAAATTAAGTTATTGAGAATCTTGGTGGCCGGCGATAAAAAATCTTTTATAAGGTTAGCCACAAACGAATATCCTTACCGCCATACTCACCTATATCAGGTATTTTTTGATTCCCAAGAGTCGCGCATCTGCACGACGCCTTGAGGAATGTCGCCCCAAATTTACTATAAAAAGACACAGGGAGCATTTGACTCATGTCAAAAAACTCCTGTATGCCGCAATAAAATTAATCAGATTTTGATTTCAGTCAAGTTTCCCCCTTGCGTATGCGTTGCGTACCCTTGAGAGTGTCTCCTGCGACATGTCAAGATACTGGGCTATGAATTTCAGAGGTATCTGGCGTATCATTTCCCGGGGGCGGCCACGCATAAAGGCGGCATAGCGGGAGATCGCGCTCCCCGTGCCGATGATCACATACCTGCGTTCCAGCACGTAAAGCTGCTCCAGCAGAAGCTTGAACACCCATGCGTGGATTTCAGAGTCCTCGGTCACGAACGCTCGAATCACCGTATAGGGTATGGCATAGCACTCCACGGGTGTGATGGCCTCTATGGAAAATATCGCAGGCTCGCCCGTATGATAAGAGGTGACCGATGTAAGCACGTCGCCGGGCGAGGCGAACCTGCGGGTATCCTCCTTGTCTTCCCCTTCATACACGCACCGGCATAGCCCCGAGGCTATGAAAAACACGTATGAGCAAGGTTTGCCCTGATTCACCATGCGTTCCTTCCTGGCATAGCTTTGCATGGTGGCATGACGGGCAAGCCGGAAGGCCGCCTCGTCGGAAACCGGATATACCTCTCTCAGTATTTCTGCAAATGTCATCAAGTCTAATCTCTCCGTGTCGTGCCGGACCGTATTACAGGGACACCTACCTGTTTAGAAGATCTGCAACGGCGGCAAGGCATCGTCAACCGCCACTTCTGTCTCTGCACGTGCAAAGTTAAGCAATTACGCTCGTATTTCCAAATATTCCCATGTCATATTTTATAGTTCTTGTCCTTTCCATATCTTTTTTGTCGCTGGCGCCATGGTGTATTTTTGAGATATAGGATTTTTGTATTATCTTTGTTCCCCGAGAATAACCTATAAAATCCTTATATTCATGACCCATCACAAAAACTCATCATTATCTGCACCCGGCTGCGTGTCCCGATGCCTGTTGTCCGTGGCTCTGCTGGTTTTCCTGCTCTGCATAACCGGCTGCAAAGGCTCCTCCAAGGACTCGGACGACGAGGATGACAAGGACAGCAAGTCCAAGAGCGAACTCATAGTCGGCTTCTGGGAGCAGGATGCCGAGACAGGCAGAGACATAAATTACATGGCCTTCCACGAAGACGGCACTGTCCTGACCGACAAGAAGACGTCTTATGGATATGATGATTCCGATGAATGTGAAATCGAGATGGAGATATGTTGCGCCCTGCTCAACTGGTCCATCAAAGGCAAACAGCTGACAATCGAGGACCAGGATTCACAGGAAACCTCTGTTTACACAATCCGTAAACTGAATGAAAAGACCATGGTTCTCGTGGATGAGGCCTCCGAGGAGGAATTGACATTCAGGCGAATCAGCGAAGCCCAGTACAAGAGAATCACAGGCGAGCCGACCACGCTTGAGGGACGTAGAAACCAATTTAAAGAAGAAATCGTAGAGGATACCGTAACGGAGGCAATCGAGGTGGCTGCCGAGCCGGAGGAGAGTACGGCTCCGGCTCAGAAGGGATATGCTGAAATGCCCGCGCCCCGACCCGCTACGCCGGTGGTGAAGGAGGCAGAGCGCCCCGCGCCCCAACCGAAGGTCGAGCCGGCGCCTCAGACCAAGCCGATGCCGGCGGAGGACAAGGTGTTCCAGGCGGTGGAGCAGCCCGCGTCGTTCCCCGGCGGCACGGGGGCCATGAACAGATGGCTCGCAAATAATCTGGCATATCCGGAGAGCGCGCAGCAGAACGACGTCGAGGGGAAGGTCATAGTGCAGTTCATAGTGGAGAAGGACGGCTCCATATCCAGCCCCAAGGTGGCTCGCGGCGTGGATGCCGACCTGGACCGCGAGGCGTTGCGCGTGGTCAAGAGGATGCCCCGCTGGACCCCGGCCCACAACAACGGCGTGGCCGTGCGCTCCCAGTTCACCCTGCCCGTCGTCTTCAGGCTCACCCACTGAGACGGACATCCTCCCGAACCCATACCCCCATACAACCGCAATGGCGGGCCTCGCGGTCCGCCATTGTGGTGTCGTGAAAATTCGACTGAAACTAACTAATTAACCTAATATCAACATTTACCTATTTACCTTAAATCTATCGTCAAACTAATGACCTTGTGTCTTTCATAGTGACCGCCGGATGGGGAGCGTGGCTTTCATTCTGTCCGCTCCTTTGCGGCAACCTTACGATATTAAAACACACCTCCGCACTAAAGGTTCAGGCACCTGTCGTTTTTTTCATAAATTTTTTCAGTCACCAGCCTCCGCATGGCACCCGAACAACCTGGAGAGAGGGAGCGGCACGGCCGATACAAGAGTGAGAGGAGAGTCGCCTGAGGCGGGGATACGGGGGCTTGAAAATTTTCCTGTGGGGAATTTGGCTCGGTGCGGAAAATGTCTTAATTTTGCACTGTGTTTGTATAATGCTCCCTGACCGGGGATACGGCACATGCCAAACTGACAATTTAACACCTAAAACTAATACAATCATGAGTGAACAAACCGGATTCCGCCAGGAGTCTGACCTGCTCGGCGCACGCGAGGTGCCCGAATGTGCCCTCTACGGCGTGCAGACTCTCCGAGGCATGGAGAATTTCGAAATCAGCAAATTCAAGCTCTGCGATTATCCCGCCTTCGTGAAGGGCCTGGCCATCACCAAGCTCGGAGCCGCCATGGCCAACCATGAGCTGGGACTGCTCACCAAGGAGCAATACGAGGCCATAGCCCAGGCTTGCCGCGAGATAATGGAGGGCAAGCACCATGACCAGTTCCCCGTAGACATGATCCAGGGCGGAGCCGGCACGACCACCAACATGAACGCCAACGAGGTGATAGCCAACCGCGCCCTCGAGATCATGGGTCACAAGAGGGGTGAGTACCAGTATTGCTCACCCAACGACCATGTGAACCGCTCGCAGTCCACCAACGACGCGTACCCCACGGCCATACACCTGGGCATGTATTTCTCCCACCTGCGTTTCCTGGAGCATTTCAAGGTGCTCATAGAGGCTTTCCGCAAGAAGGGCGAGGAGTTCAAGAACGTGATCAAGATGGGTCGCACGCAGCTCGAGGACGCGGTGCCCATGACCCTGGGCCAGACATTCAACGGCTTCGCATCCATCCTTGAGGACGAGATCAAGCACCTGAATGAGGCCGCAGCCGATTTCCTGACGGTGAACATGGGCGCCACGGCCATAGGCACCGGCATCTGCGCCGAGCCCGGATATGCCGAGAAATGCACGGAGGCCCTGCGCCGCATCACCGGCTGGGACATAAAGCTTGCCGCCGACCTGGTAGGCATCACCTCCGACACGTCGGCCATGGTGGGCTACTCCTCCGCCCTGAAGCGCGTGGCCACCAAGGTGAGCAAGATAAGCAATGACCTGCGCCTGCTGGCCAGCGGCCCGCGCTGCGGCCTGGGCGAGTTCAACCTGCCTCCCATGCAGCCCGGCTCCTCCATCATGCCCGGCAAGGTGAACCCCGTCATCCCCGAGGTGATGACCCAGATATGCTACAAGGTCATCGGCAACGACGTATGCGTCACGATGGCCTCGGAGGCCGCTCAGATGGAGCTGAACGCCATGGAGCCTGTCACCGCGCAGTGCAATTTCGAGAGCGTGGACATCCTCATCAACGGCTTCGAGACCCTGCGCACGCGCTGCGTGGAGGGCATCACGGCCAACGAGGAGAAATGCCGCTCATACGTGCAGAACTCGATAGGCATCGTCACTGCCCTGAACCCCATCATCGGGTACAAGAACTCCACCAAGATAGCCAAAGAGGCCATGGAGACCGGCAGAGGCGTGTACGAGCTGGTTCTGGAGCACGGCATCCTGAGCAAGGAGGAGCTTGACACCATCCTGGCTCCGGAGAACATGATCAAGCCCGTGAAGCTCGACATCAAGCCCCGCAAACTGATCTGACTCCCTGCCCCGCCCCTCCTGTAGGGACATCGCTTAGCGATGTTTGACGAGGCATATCCTCAGCCCGCCAAGGCAGGGACCAAGCAAAGCTAATCTAACCTTCATAAACGCAATATCCCCGCCGGGGAGGTGCCTCCCCGCGCCTCCCCGGCCCTTTCATACCCCGGGTTCTTCCAAGGCTCTTCAGGTCATAGGCAGTCCCGTAAAAACAGAACATCCAAATAAAAAATCACAGCAATGAAAAAGTACATCCTATTTTTCGCGGCTGCCGCAGCCATGACATTCTCCTCATGCGGCAATCAGAACAAGGAAAATGACGATGACGATAAAGAGGTCAGCGTCAGCTCCGACACAGCCAAGGACACAGGAAAAGCTCCGACAAGCCATGCGAAGGCTTCAGAAGCACTCCCGGCCACTGAACAACCCTCCCTAATCGGCTACTGGAAAAGTCTCGGAGGCAAGGAGGAATATCTTCAGGTCCTCGACAACGGGGAAATGAAAAATTATCGGAGAAAGACAAGCAGCATCATTGACATAGACCGCTTCCGATATGAGCTAAACGGCAACACACTCCATTTGCAGAGAGAGGCTGAAAACGTTGAGGGAGCAGACCTGACCGTAACGGAGCTCACAGACGAAAAATT
>URZM01000067.1 GCA_900552315.1 uncultured Bacteroidales bacterium
AGCCTATGCCGGCGTACTCGCCCGTGGTCTCGGTCTTGAAGGTCTTGACCTCATCGGCGGTGTAGTACTCCGTATAGGGGTCTATCTCGGAGAGCAGGGCGCGTATGGCGGCTCCCATGACCCGCTCGGAGGGGATGGAGTCCACATAGTTTGTCTCCAGCTCGCGCACTATGGAGTTGAACGTGTTGAGCTGCCTGTACAGCTCCGAGTCCTTGTTCTTGCCCGGTGCGCCGACGAGGGCGGGCACCCCCATGGCGAGCGCTATGGCGGGCAGCAGCAGGCGCGTTTTCAGGGATTTCTTCATTGTGATGTTCACTTGTGGGGATAGTCTACGGTGAAATGCAGGCCCCGGCTCTCCTTGCGTGCCATGGCCTGGCGCATGATAAGGTACGCCACGTTTATCATGTTGCGCAGCTCGCAGAGCTGGCGGGAGGGCTTGCTCACCTTGAATAGGCGCTCGGTCTCCTGGTTGAGTATGTCCAGGCGGCTCCAGGCGCGGGCCAGGCGCAGGTCCGAGCGTACAATACCAACGTAGTAGCCCATGATCTGGTTCACCTCCTTCATGCTCTGGGTAATGAGCACCATCTCCTCGGGGTGGGCGGTGCCCTCGTCGTTCCAGCAAGGCACGTCGGTGCGCAGGGAGTAGTCGCCTATGTGGTCGGCGGCGTGGCGCGCAGCCGCGTCGGCATACACCACAGCCTCTATCAGGGAGTTGGAGGCCAGGCGGTTGCCGCCGTGCAGCCCGGTGCAGCTGCACTCGCCCACGGCGTACAGCCGCTTGATGGAGCTCTCGCCGTTGCGGTCCACCTTGATGCCGCCGCACAGGTAGTGCGCGGCCGGGGCCACGGGTATGTAGTCCTTGGTGATGTCGATGCCCAGCGAGAGGCATTTCTCATAGATGTTGGGGAAATGGCGGCGCGTCTGTTCCGGGTCCTTGTGGGTCACGTCCAGGTACACGTGGTCCGAGCCTGAGGCCTTCATCTCCGAGTCGATGGCGCGTGCCACGATGTCGCGCGGGGCCAGGGACAGGCGCTCGTCATACTTGTGCATGAACTCCTGCCCGTTTATGTCGCGCAGCACGGCCCCGTAGCCGCGCATGGCCTCGGTGATCAGGAACGAGGGGCGGTCGCCGGGATGGAACAGGGCGGTGGGGTGGAACTGGATGAACTCCATGTCCTCCACGGTGCCCTTGGCGCGGTACACCATGGCGATGCCGTCGCCGGTGGCTATCAGGGGATTGGTGGTGGTGGTGTAGACGGCCCCCACGCCGCCGGTGGCCATGAGGGTGACGCGTGCCAGGAAGGTGTCCACCTCGCCCGAAGCCTCGTCCAGGATGTAGGCCCCGTAGCAGGTGATGTCCGGGGAGCGCCGCGTCACCGTCACTCCCAGGTGGTGCTGCGTGATGATCTCCACGGCCAGGTGGTTCTCGTATATGTCTATCCAGGGGTTGGCCTTCACCTCGTCCACCAGGGAGGTCTGTATCTCGGCTCCGGTGTTGTCGGCATGGTGGAGTATGCGGAACTCGGAGTGTCCCCCCTCGCGGTGCAGGTCGAAGGAGCCGTCGGGAGCCTTGTCGAAGCTCACGCCATGGTCTATCAGGAACTTTATCTGCTCGGGCGCTCCGCGCACCACCCGCTCCACGGCCTCGCGGTCCGAGAGCCAGTCTCCGGCTATCATGGTGTCCTGTATGTGCTTGTCGAAATTGTCCACCTCGGTGTTCGTGACCGAGGCCACGCCCCCCTGGGCCAGGAACGTGTTGGCCTCCTGCAAGGTCGTCTTGCACACCAGCGCCACGCGGGCGCGCTCCGAGGCCACCTTCAGGGCGAAGCTCATGCCCGCTATGCCCGAGCCGATGACCAGATAATCATATTCACGTATCATACACTTAAGTATTGTGCGGGCCGCGTGCCCGGCCGGCTCTCGCCAACCGTCATGCCGTGCGGCCTTGGGTATCCTTTTTAACCCGCAAAGTTAACAAATCCTCGTCCACCCCAGTCACATTTTAAAAAAATTTAACACCCGGCGCCCGTCCTCCGCGCCTCTCCCCGTCCGTCCCGTGGCCCTCGGCCAGGCCTGTTCCCGAGGATGCGATGCGCTGAGCGCATCCACAATCTCCAGCTCCACGATATGCGGGAGGAGGGCCGTAGGCATCCTCCCGTCTTCGTGGGGTACATGCCGAGGCAGGCAACTACCGCAGCGCGGTTGCATGAACCTCCGCCTGCCTTCGCCCTGTACGCGTTCCCTCATAAAAATGTAGTCTGGCCACAATTATTCCCCCATAAAAGTGTGGTCAGAACACAATTATTCCCCCATGAAAGTGTGTCAAGGGCTTGCGCGTGTCGGCGGAAAGCCTTAACTTTGCGGTCGTAACAAGTACATAGCCGCCATGAGGAGAAGCATATACACACGTTTGTTGAAATGGAAAGAGTCGCCCGCCCGCAAGCCCCTGATGCTCTATGGAGCCAGGCAGGTAGGGAAGACCTATATCCTCAAGGAGTTTGGGGAAAGGGAGTTCGAGAACATGGTGTATGTGAACTGCTACCTCAACGCCGCTGTCAGGACCCTGTTTTCCGAGGACAAGAATGTGGACAGGCTGCTGCTGGGTCTCTCGGCGCTCAGCGGCCAGCCCATAAGGCCCGGCAAGACACTGGTGTTTCTCGACGAGGTGCAGGAGGTGCCGCAGGTGGTGGCCGCCCTCAAGTATTTCTGCGAGGAGGCTCCGGACATTTTCATAGTAGCTGCCGGGTCTCTTCTCGGAGTCATGAACATGGCGGGCAGCCCCTTCCCCACAGGCAAGGTGGACATACTGCACCTCTATCCCATGACGTACCTGGAGTTTCTGGAGGCCATAGGCGAGGAGCGCAAGGCGGCGCTGCTGTGGGACCCTCACGCCCGCGACGTGGTAGACAGCCTGCTGCCTGACTACATAGAGCTTCTCAGGCAATACTATTTTGTGGGAGGTATGCCGGAAGCTGTCTCTGAGTTTGTCAGGAGTCGTGACCCGGGGGAGGTGCGGCGCATACAGATGGACATAATAGACGCCTACGAGGCCGACATAGCCAAACATGCGGGCGCCGACACCCCGAAGGCCAGGATGGTGTTCGGGTCCATACCCTCGCAGCTCGCCCGCGAGAACAAGAAATTCGTGTTCGGGGCGCTTCGCAAAGGGGCAAGAGCTGCTGATTACGAAAATGCCATACAGTGGCTCGTGGACGCAGGACTTATATATAAGGTATGCCGTGTGAGCAAGGTGGCGATGCCCCTTAGCTTTTACCGGGACAAGGATGCCTTCAAGCTCTTCGTACTTGATGTGGGACTGCTGGGAGCTATGGCCCAGGTGCCTGCCGCGCTTATGCTGGTGGGAGACAACGTTTTTTCAGAGTTCAAGGGAGCCTTCACCGAGAACTATGTGCTCACACAGCTGGTCTCGGTGCCCGATGTCGCCACGGGCTATTATTCGAAGTCCAACTCCACTTTGGAGATAGATTTTGTGGTTCAAGCCGGCGCGATGTTGGTGCCGGTGGAGGTGAAGGCCGAGGAGAATGTACGCTCCAAATCCCTTCGGCAGCTCGTCACAGTGGACTTGGCAGGCAGTGGCATCAAGGGATGTCGCTTCTCCATGAAAGGGTATGCTGACCAAGGGTGGATGGAGAATGTGCCGCTCGTGGCGGTCATCCCCTACGTCAGCCTTCAGACCGGACACGCTCTGGCATAAGCGCCCTCCCCGCCGCACGGCGAGCGCCGGGCCATGTTTGGCGATACCGGATTTTTTGACTAATTTTGCAGGACGGCCGGGGTTCCTGACCCCAAGCCTTTCATGCACATTAACCTGATATATTATACATTATATATATGGCACTTCAATGCGGCATAGTGGGACTCCCCAACGTGGGCAAGTCCACGCTCTTCAACTGTCTGAGCAACGCCAAGGCCCAGTCGGCCAATTTCCCTTTCTGCACCATAGAGCCCAACGTGGGGGTCATCACCGTCCCCGACGAGCGCCTCAACAAGCTCGTGGAGATGTGCGAGCCGCGCAGCGTGGTGCCCGCCACCGTCGAGATAGTGGACATAGCCGGCCTGGTGAAGGGTGCCTCCAAGGGCGAGGGGCTCGGCAACAAGTTCCTGGCCAACATACGCGAGACGGACGCCATAATCCATGTGCTGCGCTGCTTCGACGATGACAACATCACCCACGTGGACGGCACCGTGGATCCCGTGCGCGACAAGGAGATAATAGACATGGAGCTCCAGCTCAAGGACCTGGAGACCGTGGAGAGCCGCCTGGCCAAGACCCTGAAGCAGGCGCAGACCGGCGGCGACAAGGCCGCCAAGCTCCAGGCAGGGGTGCTCCAGGCCTACAAGGACGCGCTGACCCAGGGCAAGAGCGCCCGCACGGTCACCTTCGAGACCAAGGACGAGCAGAAATTCGCCCGCGAGCTCTTCCTGCTCACCGCCAAGCCCGTGCTCTACGTCTGCAACGTGGACGATGCCTCGGCTGCTTCCGGCAACGCCTACGTGGAGGCCGTGCGCAAGGCTGTGGAGGGCGAGGGGGCCGAGATACTGGTGGTGGCCGCCCGCACCGAGTCCGAGATAGCCGAGCTCGAGAGCTGGGAGGAGCGTCAGGAGTTCCTCTCAGACATGGGCCTGACAGAGAGCGGCGTGAGCCGTCTGATACGCGCCGCCTACGCCCTGCTCGACCTCCAGACATTCTTCACCGCCGGGCCCGACGAGGTGCGCGCCTGGACATTCATGCGAGGCTCGAAGGCCCCGCGTTGCGCCGGAATCATACACACCGACTTCGAGAAGGGATTCATCCGCGCCGAGGTCATAAAGTACGACGACTACGTCACCCTCGGGGGCGAAGGCCCCGTAAAGGAGGCCGGCAAGCTCGCCGTGGAAGGCAAGGAGTACGTGGTGCAGGACGGCGACATAATGCACTTCCGCTTCAACGTGTAATAACTGCAATATCAACATTAAATCCAATACCTCAGTCATGAAGAAATTCATCACACTGGCGGCCCTCGCGGCTCTCTGCGCCCCCGCCGCGCTGGCTGACAAGGCTCAGCCCGAGAATCCCGATTCCACCGGATTCACCTTCACCGACGTGAAGCTCGTGAAGACAACCCCCGTCAAGGACCAGAACAAGTCCGGCACCTGCTGGTGCTTCGCCTCCACATCCTTCCTGGAGGACGAGCTCCTGCGCAAGACAGGCAAGGAGTACGACCTTTCCGAAATGTTCACGGTCTACCATTGCTACCTGGACAAGGCGAAGAAATACCAACGCATGGGAGGCAAGATCAATTTCGCCCAGGGCGGTTCCGCCGTGGACGTGCCCTACGTGTGGTCCACTTACGGCGCTATGCCTGAATCCGCCTATGCCGGCCTCAACTACGGCGAAGACAATCACGACCACTACGAGATGGCCGACATCCTCACGGGATACATGGAGGCCATAACCTCCCCCAAACGCAAAAAGCTCTCCACCGCGTGGATTGACGGCTACACAGGCATCCTTGACGCATATCTGGGCAAGCTGCCCGAGAAGTTCACCTTCGAGGGCAAGACGTACACCCCCCAGTCTTTCGCCGCATCCTTGCCGCTGGACATGAACGACTATATCTCCGTGACATCCTTCACTCATCATCCTTTCTACACCTGGTTCCCCATCGAGGTGGCCGACAACTGGCTGTGGGAAAAATCCTTCAACGTGCCCATGGAGGAGATGAAGGCCATCGTGGACAACGCCCTGGAGAAGGGATACCCCGTGGTGTGGAGCGCCGACGTATCCGAGCCGGGCTTCAAGTGGACAAAGGGCTATGCCCTGCTTCCCGAGGCCAAGAGCGAGAAAGACATGGACGGCACCGAGCTGTCTCGCTGGGTGAAGCTCTCCGACAAGGACCGCGAGGCCGAGAAATATGAGATCACCGGCCCCTGCAAGGAGCAGGCCGTGACACAGGAGAGCCGCCAGAAGGGATTCGACAACATGGAGACCACCGACGACCACGGCATGGAGCTGGTAGGAATAGCCACCGACCAGGAAGGCAACCGTTACTACAAGGTGAAGAACTCCTGGGACACCAACCAGATCTACGACGGGTTCTTCTACGTGTCCGAGCCCTATTTCCTGGCCAAGACCATAGGAATCTTCGTCAACAAGGAGGCTCTCCCCAAGGACACCGCCAAGAGACTCAAATAATACATACCGATCTATACCATACGGGCCGTGGCGCATCATGCGTCGCGGCCCGTATGCTCATGTCCCGGTTATTGGACCAGGATGCCCCGGTGAGGGGACAAAAACGTGATGTATATTCAGAAACTGAATAAAATAGGGTTAAAATTTGCATATCAATGAAAATGTTTGTAAATTCGCGAGAGGCTTTTTTACGAGGGACAAACACACGGGATGGGGAGCTGTGCCGATGTGTCGGTTGATTCGGGTCTGCGTCTCGGCTCATCAAGCATCTTTTTTCTGATACCTGACCGTTGGAGATTCGGCTGAAGCCTGCAAACAACCTCTTAATTATTCACCAATCTAAATTCAACAAGCATGAAGCATTTGTTCTCATTTGCGCTTCTGTGCGGTCTGTGTGCCCCGCTCTTGTCGGGTCAGACGGTGACGATTCTCGACAAAGAGGGTGTCGCCCACAAATTCAATGCCGACTACGTGAAGGATATAACTTTCACCAAGCAGGCACCGACTGACGTGAAGACCTACACCGCTGTGGCCGCTGAACCATACGGAAACGGCAACGTGGGGCTGACCTTCTCCGGAGAGGATTGCCCCACAGTCCACCTCGACACATACGGCACCTCCGAGGCCGTGTTCCTCCAGACGGGAGTCTACCCCGTGGCGTCCGGCTCCGAGATGTACATCGCTCCCGACGCGAAATACACCTATGCCGAGGTCGGCGGCCAGAACGTGGCCATAACAGCAGGCCAGATGACCGTGGAGGATGGCATGGAGGGAGCCTACGACATCACATTCGAGTTCACCCTCGCAGACGGTTCCCTGCTTTCCGGACAGTGGACCGGCCTGATCGACAACTACGGCAAGATTCTCAACGTCACAGCCTCTCAGGCCAACCAGGTAGAGGTGAACAACGCCGCTCCCGGGCAGATGCGCCTCCGCTTCTCCGGAGCCAACTATTTCGAGGCCACGGTCGATTTCTTCCTGGAGCCCGGAGCGACGGCCATCCCCGAGGGCAACTATTTCTATTCCTCCGAAGCTGCCGCAGGCACAATAGGCGGCACATGCGAGATACAGCTCAACGCCCCCGACTTCAAGAGCTCGAGCAGCAAGGCAAAGGACGGTTTCGCCTTCGTGCGTGAGGGCGGCATGACCATAGCCCTCGACCTCGAGGACGGCCGCACCGTCAACATATATTTCACTGGCGATGTCACGTACCTGGGTTCCACGGTCGATCCCGGCAAGGTGATCGAGGCAGACTATACCACAGCCGAGGTGCACTGCTACGGCCTCACGAACTTTGTCCTGACATTCTCCGGAGAGGACGCGCCCAAGGTGAATCTCGACTGCTACGGCCCTGAATCCCCCTACATGCTGGCCGGCACCTACAAGGTCGACGCCGCAGGCGGTGAGTTCACCATCGGCACGTCGCCCAGCTATTCATACGTCATGATTGACGGCGAGCAGGTGGCCCTCACCGGCGGCGAGATGAACGTGACCATGGGCAGCGAGGGTGACTACAACATGGCCCTCGACCTCATCCTGGCGAATGGCTCCAGCCTCAAGGGCACATGGAGCGGGCTGCTCCCCAAGTACGGCAAGATCGTGATGCTCACCGCTACCACGGCCAAGCAGATTGAGCTGGCCGACCCTCAGGACAAGCGCACACGTCTCCGCCTCTCTGACGCCGACTCTAATTTCGAGGCCACGGTAGACTTTTACGTGGACGGCGTGACGCCCCTGCCCCAGGGCATGTATCCCTACTCCGCCACAGGCGAGCTCGGCTCCTTCGGTGGCGAGACACAGGTCGACTTCTACTATCCCAGCTCCTCGTCCAAGGCAAAGGGAGGCGACGTGTTCGTCCTTCCGGGCATGCTGACGGTGGCCCTTGACCTTGAGGACGGCCGCACCGCCAACATTTCATTCGAAGGCGACGTCACATACCTTGAGAAACCGCAGGATGAGAAGACCGTATACTCCACATGCACCGCATCGGTTTACGGCGATGGCAACGTCACCCTCAAGTTCACCAACACCGACCTCGGCCTCTCGCCCATAGAGCTTGACTGCTACGGCACCTCCACCACAATGTACCTTGAGCCGGGCGTCTACCCCGTGGCAAGCTCCGGCGCCTTGTACGTCGACAAGTCCGGCGGCTACTCCTTCATCACCGTCAACGGCAGCCGTAAATACCTCGACGCCGGCCAGATGGTCGTGACCCTCGACGAGCAGGGCGTCTACAACATAGACATGGACCTCACGTTCAAAAACTACGACACCCCCGTCAAGGCCACCTGGAGCGGCACGATCTACAACTACGGCAAGGTAATGGACATCGAGGCCACCACGGCATCCCAGATATCCATCAACGACCCTGCCGAGGGACAGATGCGCATAGGTCTCTACGCCAACGGCCTTGAGGCCCGCGTGGACTTCTTCCTCCCCGCCGGAGCCACCACGATTCCCGCAGGCGAATATCTCTGGTCCGACACCCCCGCCGCCGGCAATATCGGCAACATGGGCAAGTGCGAGTTCTTCTCCCAGGGAGGATACCAGACCAACCCCGCTGACGCGCAGGGCGGCAAGGCTATCGTCAACGAGGACGGCTCCATGCTGATAAACCTCGAGATGAAGGACGGCCGCACCGTCAACCTCAGCTTCAACGGCACCGTCACTTACCTCTGATTAACCACTTTCAAGAATCAAAGACATGAAAAAATATATATTCGCAGCCGTAGCGGCGCTTCTGGGCGGCATGGCCGCCGACGCCGCAGAGCTCAGCTCATTCATAGTGAACAAGACCGACGGCGCACAGATTGAGTTCAAATTCGCCATGGACCCCGAGATGACATTCGACGGCGACGACCTCGTGATCACCGACTCCGCCGAGGCCACGGTACGCTACCCCATGGCCGAGGTCGAGAACGTAACCTTCTCAAAGTACACATCCTCGCTCAAGGATGTCGTGGACGCCGGAAAGGTCTCCGTGGAGGTCACACGCTCTTTCGTGCGCGTATCCGGCCTTGAGGCCGGGGCCGACGTCAGGCTCCTGGATGTCAACGGAGTCACCCTGGCCGCAGCGCGCGCCGATGCGGACGGCTCCGTGACCTTAGGCGTGCAGGACCTTGCCAAGGGCGTCTATATCGTCGCCATGCCCGGCCACAGCTTCAAGTTCATCCGTTAACTAAAAGATACACCCATCATGAAGAAATATATTCTGTCAGCGCTCTTTGGCGCTGCCGCCGCCCTCGGCCTGCAGGCCCAGAGCTACAAGGTTGTGGTCACCACCACTGACGGCGAGGTCCACACCTACGAGACCACCGATGTCTCGAAGATCACTTTTGCCGACGCACCCTCCTATACCTATGCCGACTATTGCTACCAGGCGGTTTACCGCACCCAGGACGAGCATGGGGTATACAACCTGCGTCTGGCCAACTGCCCGATAGACCAGACCGACAACCCCTCGGAGATAGGGGGATTCGAGGTCGACATGACCCTGCTCGCCCCCAAGAGCGCCGACATCCTGAACGCCGAGCTGCCCGAAGGCTTCTACAACATGGGCAACGGTACCGAGCCTATGACATGGGACGTGACAAAGACAGCGCTTTACCTGCGGCTCGCCGAGGGCGAGGATGGAGTCTCAACCCAGATGCTCGCCGAGGGTACCGTCGATGTGCGCCGCGACGGCATAGACTATGACATACGCATGGAATGTCAGCTCATCACCGGCGAGAAATTCGCCTTCCAGTATTTCGGCCCCATAACCTTCTCCCTCTCCGACCTGGAGAACGTCCCCTTCACCGAGGACATTGACATCGTTTTCGACGGGTGCCAGGGCCGATTCTACGGCAACTGGAACTATCCCTTCTGCGACGACATGCTTCTGCAGCTCTACAATGGCGAGTGGTCCTCCGACGGAGCCATTCAGATAGAGGGATACTGGGCTCAGTTCCCCATATACCTCCCCAAATCAGAGAACCCCGAGAACGGCATCACATCCATCCCCGACGGCGTCTACAAGATGGAAGGAAGGAACCTCAACAGCTTCTTCAACGTGCCCTTCACTTATCAGTATGGACGCGTGGTGGACCTTTGGGGCACCAAGGCTCCCACTGACAGCTATGTGTTCTATGTGGACCGCAATGGCGTCAACAGGCGTGCCCTGCTCCTGGACGGCACGATCACGGTCTCCGACGGCGGCAAGAAAATAGCCTTCGACATGGACACCGATATCCCGGGCGTGCATTTCAAGGCCACATACGAGGGTACCCCGGTCATAGGCAATTTCTGTGACAACACCAACGAACTGGTGGCCGACAGCTCCCTGAAGGGCGACTACGCCATGAATCTCGACGACGGGCAGATCGCCTTTGCCTTCAAGAGCGACGACTATATAGTGGAAGACCTTTCCTGGTTCGAGATATATATCGCAGACCCCGATTACGTTGACGGAGACTATCTCCAGATTCATCTGCTCGCGAAGGGCGACAAGCTGCCTGACGGC
>URZM01000068.1 GCA_900552315.1 uncultured Bacteroidales bacterium
AAGGTAGGGGAATGACGGGAATGGGAGGGATTGTATAGCCACGCCGGGGATGGGGCGTGGTTGGGTGAGTCCCCAAGGTGACGAGCATCAGGGGTAACGAGGTGTGGGTGCCTCCGGTGCCAGGAGAGTCCGGAGGCAGTGGCGAGGGCAAGGACAATGAGGGGATGAGGGTCGTGAAGAGACGGAGGGTCGTGAGAGGGAACGAGGATGGAGATGGGAAGGAGGGGGACGGGGATGGGGCTGTGACATTTTGGCAGTGGAGTGGCAGTGTCACAGGAAAGGTCGGTAGAAGGGGGATTAGGGAGGATGGAGGGATGAGGAAATTGGATGAGTCCGGTGATTTACAGTGCGTTATGGTTTTTTAAGCTAATTTTCCTGAATTTTGCTAAAACTTTTCGCACGGGATTTGTTAATAATGTATCGAGGCCGGAAAGTCCGGACTCGTAATATAACTCAGAATATTAACTTATAAACACACATACAATTATGGCAAAAATTATCGGTATAGACTTGGGCACGACCAACAGCTGCGTCGCCGTGCTGGAAGGTAAGGATCCCGTAGTTATTCCTAACAACGAAGGTCGCAACACCACCCCGTCGGTGGTGGCGTTCGTGGACGGTGGCGAGCGCAAGGTGGGAGACCCCGCCAAGCGTCAGGCCGTGACCAATCCGACCCGTACCATATATTCAATCAAGCGCTTCATGGGCGAGAACTGCGAACAGGTGGCGGACGAGATAAAGCGTGTTCCTTATAAAGTGGTATGCCAGAACAACATGCCGAAGGTGGACATCGACGGCCGTGACTACACACCGCAGGAGATTTCGGCCATGATTCTCCAGAAGATGAAGAAGACAGCGGAGGATTATCTGGGTCAGGAGGTCTCGGAGGCTGTGATCACGGTGCCTGCATATTTCGACGACTCCCAGCGTCAGGCCACCAAGGAGGCAGGCGAGATCGCTGGTCTGAAGGTGCGCCGAATCGTGAACGAGCCTACGGCAGCAGCGCTGGCATACGGCCTGGACAAGAGCACCAAGGAGCAGAAGATAGCCGTGTTCGACCTTGGCGGCGGTACTTTCGATATTTCCATCCTGGAGCTTGGCGACGGTGTGTTCGAGGTGAAGAGCACCAATGGCGACACGCATCTGGGTGGCGATGATTTCGACAATGTAATCATAGACTGGCTCGCCGACGAGTTCAAGAAGGAGCAGGGCGTGGACCTGCGTCAGGACCCGATGGCTATGCAGCGTCTGAAAGAGGCTGCGGAGAAGGCCAAGATCGAACTGTCCTCCTCTACCTCCACAGAAATAAACCTCCCCTACATCACCGCCACGGCCAGCGGCCCGAAGCACCTTGTCACGACCCTGACCCGCGCCAAGTTCGAGCAGCTCGCCGAGCGCCTCATCGACGCTGTGGCCGTTCCGTGCCAGAACGCGTTGAAGGACGCCGGACTGAGCGCCTCGGAGATTGACGAGGTAATCCTGGTAGGCGGCTCTACCCGCATCCCGGCTATCCAGGCCAAGGTGAAAGAGATTTTCGGCAAGGAGCCCAACAAGAGCGTGAACCCGGACGAGGTGGTGGCCATAGGCGCTGCCATACAGGGTGGTGTGCTGAGCGGCGACGTAAAAGACGTGCTTCTGCTTGACGTGGTGCCTCTGAGCATCGGTATCGAGACCCTGGGTGGCGTGATGACCAAGCTGATAGACGCCAACACAACCATACCTACACGCAAGAGCGAGACGTTCTCCACGGCAGTGGACAACCAGCCGGAGGTGACCATCCGCGTGCTCCAGGGCGAGCGAGCCAAGGCCAGCGACGATAAGCTGCTGGGCGAGTTCAACCTGGCAGGCATAGCCCCCGCGCCGCGCGGTGTGCCGCAGATCGAGGTGACTTTCGAGGTGGACGCCAACGGCATCCTGAACGTGAGCGCCAAGGACAAGGCCACAGGCAAGGAGCAGAGCATCCGCATCGAAGCGTCCAGCGGCCTTACGGAGCAGGAAATCAACCGTATGCGCGACGAGGCAAAAGCCAACGAGGAGGCCGACCGCAAGTTCAAGGAGAAGGCAGACAAGCTCAACCGCGCCGACTCGCTGATATTCCAGACAGAGAAGCAGCTGAAAGAGCTTGGCGACAAGATCCCGGCTGACAAGAAAGCTCCCATCGAGGCCGCCATCGAGAAGCTGCGCACGGCACACAAAGAGCAGAATCTGGAGGCTATCGACGCTGCCGAGAAGGAACTGAACGACGCCTTCCAGGCCGCCAGCCAAGACATCTACAACGCCCAGAACGCCGGAGCACAGGCCGGCGCTGGCGCTGCAGGTCCTCAGCCGGGCGCACAGCAGGCTCCTGACGGAGACCACGTACAGGATGTGGATTTCGAGGAAGTGAAATAAGTCCCCAAACCAACGATAACAAAATGGAGTGTAGCTCAACGAGTTACACTCCATTTTTATTTTCACTTCATCGAGACTTATATGTATCTCCAATTCTGTGTGTCCTATGCCGACGAATGTATAGTAATCGAGTATCCGCGTGGGCAGAACTGTCTGCGCCAGCAGCCGTAGTGTCATAGTAATTAAATCCATTTCACATTTAGTCTGAGCCTTCTCTATTCGTCTTGGCTAACTGTACCTATTAACGCGGGTTCGGGATAAGGACTCGCGTCATTATGAACCGGTAGACTGAATGTAATTCACAAAAAGCGAGGTCGGTTCAGACTATTTTCGTAAATTTGGCGTTACATAAAAAGACTATAACGACATGGACAAAGCAGAAATAAAGGCGAGAGAAGACGAAATTGTCAGAATGGCAGTCAGCTTCTGCAATGAAAAGATTGATGCAGAGTATGCATCACTTTGTGAGAAAATGGTGCGTAAACTGGGGCGCAAGAGAACGAATCCTCTCGAACGGGGACGGCTGGAAATTTGGGCCGCCGCAGTAGTATACACTATTGCGACAATGAACTTTTTGTTTGACAAGTCATTTGAGCCCTATTTGCCATCGTCCGAAATATATGACCATTTCGGTGTCACTTCTTCAACAATCTCTCAGAAAGCCAGGCAAATACGCACCATGCTTAAATTAAGCCCTTATTGGGATCCGGATTTTTCAACAGCAGAAATGGCTGCGAATAACCCTCTTAACATATTATTTTCACTGTAAATCAATAAGCATGTCAATCCTATGTCGGAAGAGCAGATGAATAGTTATCGACTGACGTCGATGGAGGAGCCGGGCGACGAGCGTATGGCTCAGATTATGCGTGAGGTTGCCGAGGATGCCCGCGAAAGCACCCGCCAGGCTGCAAAGCGTGTGGCTGCCGGGATTGAAGCGGCTTCCCATGAGGCTCGCGCAAGAGTTGAAGCAACCTTAAACAGGCTTCGCAATGGCGACAAGTGAACACAAGCCGGTTCTTATTGTGATTGCCGGACCCAATGGATCGGGCAAGACTTCCGTTACCTCCAAGATTCTGCATCATGAGTGGCTGGAGGATTCGGAATACATCAATCCCGATAATGTCGCCCGTGATGTTTTCGGTGATTGGAACAATCAGGAGTCTGTTCTCAAAGCCGCCAACTATTGCAATGAATGGAGAGAAAGGTGCCTTGCTGAACGCAAGAGCCATATCTTTGAGACTGTTATGTCAGCTGCCGATAAGGTCGATTACATTCTCAGAGCGAAGGAGGCCGGCTTCTTCATCCGCCTGTTCTTCGTTTCCACTGAATCTCCGACAATCAATGCCAAACGAGTAGCGAACCGTGTGCTGAATGGCGGTCATGATGTACCTCACGATACGACAAGTCCATCGCAAACTGCATCGCCTTGGCACCTTACGTTGACCGATTATATGTCTACGACAACTCGGTTGAGGATGCAGAAGCCCGGCTTTTGTTCCGTATGAGCGACGGAGAGCTTGCGAAACGCTATGTCGAAAAGCTTCCAAACTGGGCTTCAGCTATCCATCCGAGATAAGAAATGACAAAGTTACCGATGTCATTCCTATGAATTTGAATCTCTGTATTTGTACCATACAGTATCAATACATTGATAATCAGATATGGTTATATTTGGAGAAGCGAAATAAGTACGCCATCTAAGGATAATGGGAAAGAGTGCAGCTCAACAATTTGAGGTCTTTTTTATTTACGCATGCTCTTTTTTTGCTGAATTGTTTTCTGATTTGATTATAATTGGGTAACTTTGCGGGGAATATACCTTTTAACCACATCCGCATGAAAAATTTATACACCGTAAGTGTTTTTGTGATTGCGGCCATGGCGTTGTCTTGCGTCTCTTGCGGCAATAGGATCAATTCGAGTGATTCATTGGCCGAAGAGCAGGAGCAGGGCGCACCGACCAACGAGGAGAAGATCCAGGTGCTTATAGAGCATTTCGAAAAGGATTTCGTAAACAGAGCCATTCACGATGTCGATTCGGTAAAAGTGGAAATCATCAAGCCTCAGATGGTCGTGACCTTTCATCGCGCCAAATATCCGCAGTCGTGGAACAACGTGGCTTCTGAGGACTATGTCGAGGCCGAAAGGAGGAAATGGACACGTAGTCTCAGATTATGGTCGCACAATTTCCAACCGGCCTATGGGTCTACGCCGCAGTACCAGTCTTTGGTGGCTTTGGCAGAGGAGGGCATGACGATTAGAATCGTGCTTACGGCTTTGGACGGCACGACTATCGAGTTTGGGATGGACCCCAACCTTGTGATAAGTAACAAAGATATTTAAACAGCCTATGCAGCAACTCTACGTACCGATGGTGGACACGCGAGCCGAAGAACTGTTTTCGGCGATGGCTCCGCGTGTCTCGGACCAAGACCTTAAACGCCTGAAGGAGGCTTACCGTTTCGCCAAGGAGGCCCATGCGTTACAACGACGCAAGTCCGGGGAGCCGTATATCACCCACCCCATAGCCGTGGCCCAGATAGCCGCTACGGAGCTGTATCTGGATGTGAATGTCGTGATAGCCTGTCTGCTGCATGACGTGGTGGAGGATACGCCTTACACTTTCGAGGATATCCGGCGCCGGTTCGGCGAGGACGTGGAGGGGTTGGTGAGGGTCGTCACCAAGCCTGACGGAGGCAAGGAGAAGCGGTTCGAGATGAGCAAGCAGCTGGACAATTTCAAGCACATGCTCGGGGCCATGCGGGGTGACATACGCGGAATACTCATAAAGCTGGCGGACCGTCTGCACAACATGCGCACGTTGCAGTCCATGCGTCCGGACAAGCAGATGAAGATAGCGGGGGAGACGGACTATTTCTATGCCCCGCTGGCCAACCGGCTCGGGTTCTATGCGGTGAAGACGGAACTGGAGAATCTGAGTTTCCGATACCGGTGCCCGCATGAGTATGATGAGTTCGTGAAGATGATGGAGGGCGACAAGCGGCGCAACGCCCGGCGGCTGAGCCTCTTCGAGAAGGAGATAAAGGAATTGCTCACGAAAGCGGGAATCAATGTGTCGGTAAAGGCGGTGTACCGGGAGCCTTACAGCCTGTGGCGCAAGATGCGGAAGCATGGCACGGATTTCTATCACCTGGATTTCAAGCATTTCATCCAGATAACGTTCCCCAACGAGGGGGTGGCGGACGAGAAAGGGCACGCGCTCCGCATTTATTCGGTGCTGACGAACGTGTTCAGCGAGAAACCGGGCAGCATAGTGAACTATATAGATTCTCCGAAAGAGAACGGCTACAGGAGCTTCCATGTGAAACTGCTGTCCAAATCGGGAGTGTGGGAGGAGGTTCATATCAGTTCCGAACGTATGGTGGAGATGGCGCAGCTCGGCTGTATGTCGGAGGCTGGCAGCGGCATTTTCACCTCGTGGCTGAAAAAGTTCCGCACCACGCTCAATGAGATCACGGCCTCGGGCAATGACGCTCATTTTATCGAGAACGTGGTCACATCCTTCTACAATGATGACATAATGGTGTTCACACCCCAGGGGCAGCCTCTGAAGATGTCGCAGAAAAGCACCGCTCTCGATTTCGCCTTCGAGGTGCACAGCAAGATAGGCGAGTTTGCCAAATACGCGCGTATAAACGGGCGGCTGGCGTCGGTGCGCACGGTGCTGAAGCGTGGCGACGTGGTGGAGATATACACGAGCGAGGACGCAAGGCCCGACCCCTCGTGGCTCGGGTCGGTGGTCACCTACAAGGCCAAACGATTCCTGCGCAACTATATAGCGCGCCTGCCCAAGGTGCCGTACAAGCTATGCGAGCATTGCAAACCGATGCCCGGTGAGGAGGTTATAGGCTTCCGCCTGCCTTACAACGAGATAGAAATCCACAAGCGAGACTGTCCGAAGGCCATCGGGGAGGCGTCGCAGCACGGGGATTCCCTGACGCGCGTGGATTTCAAGGAGAACCCTGACATCCTGTATCCTGCCTCCATCCGCATCAAGGGGGTTGACAGGGTGCACATGCTCTCGGACATGATAGAGTGCATAAGCGAGAAGATGCGTCTGAGCATAAAGGGTATCACCACCAACACGAGCGACAACATATTCGATCTCACGATTTCCCTGAGCGTCCACTCTTGGGATGAGCTCCAGCGCATCATCCAGGAGATTTATGCCATCAACGGAGTTGACGAGGTGACCCGGATAGTGTGACAGCGTCCCCCCTACCCCTCCCAGGGGGATAAACAGACGAGTGCGCAAGAGCATGGGCTCTTGCGCACTCGGTTATCTTCGAGAGGACGCGCCTTATTCCTTGGAGGCAAGGGGCGATGGAGTGGAGTAGACACGGCCTTCCAGCTCCTTGTCGAGCATGTACATTCCGTATTTGTTGCCTTCCACGGCCTTGACGGCATCAATCATGCCGCGGGCCGTCTCCTCTTCCTCCACCTGCTCGTTGATGAACCAAACCAGGCGGTTGGAGCTTGCGAAGTCACGGTCGTCATGGGCTATGGCGGCGAGGTTGTTGATAAGGGAGGTCACCTTCTTCTCATGCTCGAGGGTCTGTACAAACATGTCAAGCACGCTTTCCCAGGCTGTGGGGACCTCGGCTATGGGGGCGAGCTCCACCTTGCAGTCGCGCGAGTTGAGGTAGTTCATGAAAATGCGCGAGTGGTCGAGCTCCTCCTGATACTGGATGAAGAACCAGTTGGCCACGCCCTTGTAGCCCTTGTTCTCGGCGTCCATCGACATGGAGAGATACAGATATGCAGACCACATCTCCGCGTTGATCTGCTCATTGATAGCCTTGTGAAGTTTTTCGCTGATCATAAGTAAGTATTTAAATATAAACGATGTTTTTAGTTTATAGTTTATGAGGCACACACAAAGGGGGCAGGTGCGTCCTGCCCTTTATCTGGTAAACGTCTCCGCACTCTCAAATGTTTTGTCCGGAGTCTTTTTTCTGCGATATTTTTTTAGGCAAGTCGGGAATGGGTATGTGGGGCAGCTTCTCGCCGGCGTGCACGAGCACGTTTGCACGCTCCTTTCGGCGGCTGCTTATGACGGATGTGATGTATACCGTGAATATCGGGAACATCATCATTCCCAGGGCGGCGAGCACCACGCTCACCACGCGTCCCTCAGGGGTTATGGCATAGATGTTCGATCCAACGGTGGTTGTGTCCATACACGCCCAGAACAGTGAATCCTGGTATGTGGACACATCGGGGTTGACGGGGGACTCGAACATGGAGAATACCAGGGAGCCGAAGTATACCATGGCCAGGAGCGTCACCACATATGTGACGAAGATTCCGGTGACGCGGTTGTAGGTGAACCATCCCACCACGACGGCCAATGCGTAGCCGCCACGCACCAAAGGTATGTACTGCACCAGATACGCCACGTTTGGGCTTAGGCTGATATGCAATCGGTAAATGATGAACAGATATGGAACCGAGACAAGGAAAAATAGAAAATGCGTAGCAATGTAGTGCCAGCGTCGTCGCGCATAGACCAGCTCGACAAAAAAGTCAAGCATGAAAAACGCGCAGATCCAGGTCTGCAGCCTCACGAACCTGGGGGCGTCATAGAACTCTATGCCACGGAACGTGTCGATGGAGATGCTGATTATGAGAAAAATGGAGAGCGCAAGCATGGCAATGTGGAGCGTGACATGCACGATCCTGGCTTCCTTCGTCTCCAACATTCTGTTCAGATTCAGCATCCCTGTCCGGTTTAGTTGTGTTTTTTTAACACTCGGCCCGGCGTTATGGTTCACGCGCCGGAAGGCTGGCCACGATGAAGGTTGCGGTACTGTATGGGGCTCATGCCTTCCCTGCGGCGGAACACCCGACACATGTATGAGGGGTCATCGTAGCCCAGCCTCTCGGCGATACCCTTGACCGGCATGTCAGTCGTGTCGAGCAACATCTTAAATACCAGCATAAGCTGTATGGAGATCTGCTCCTTGGCCGAAGTGCCCGTGTACCTGCGCACAATGATGTTCAGATAATTGGGCGTGACATGGAGCCTGCCGGCATAGAAGGCCACGTCATGGTGCAGCGCGTAATGGCGACCGAGCAGCGCCAGGAAATCGTTGGCTATGCTCCAGGCACGGTTTTTCCGAGGAGGAGTGCCCAAGTCGCCATGTGAGGCCTCTATGCGCCAGGACACCACCGAGAGCAGATTCTCCGTAAGGTCCTTCACTGTCTTGGCCGACAGCAGGCACGGACATGAGTCCAGCACCCAGTGCGCCATGTCGAACCATCTGTCCAGCAGTCCACGTTCGCGGTCCGTGGGCACGAACACCGGATTAAGGTACACCTGGTCCCAGAAACGGTTGGAGGTCACCATGAAAAAAATATCCTGCGCCATGCCGGGAGTTGCCGAGAGGAACCGGGCCTTGAAATCAGGAGAGACGGACACTGGGACCGTCACCATGTCCGAGACAAGGAATGTGAACGTTCCGGTCTCGAGGCTATGTATGCGTGAATTGACGGAAAGGGACGCCGCCCCTGCCACACACAGCACAAGCACGCACCCGTCCACGGCCAAGGGGACACCGGGGGACAGGCCACCGTCCCACTCTCCGACCATGAAATCCTTCTGGCCATCAGGGCGGTCATTTCCTCCATCAGTTTTCGTCATGACGGGGCAAAATTACCATAAATTCCGGAGTCTGCCATGATTCTATTATAAAAAGTACCATACATGAAATGCTTTTCACCATGACTCTCTCGCCAATAAGGCGTAATTTTGCAGCCGTAAAAATCCGGCACGACTTTCGTGGTGCCTTTGACTGAGAAACAGAATCATGGAAAGAGACAAACTGGATTTCGGCAACGAAAGAATCAACAAGCTTTTCAGCGCCTTGTTCCTGCCTACCCTGGCGGGCATGGTGTTCAACTGCCTGCTCAATATATGCGACGGCATGTTCGTGGGCCACGGGGTGGGGAGCGACGCTCTGGCGGCCATCAACATCGTGGCGCCACTGTTCCTTATATGCACCGGCATCGGCCTGATGTTCGGCATCGGGGCATCGGTGATAGGGAGCATACGTCTGGCAGAGGGAAACGTGAAGGCGGCACGCATCATCATGACGCAGGCCTACCTGGCAGGAGCTGTGGTGTTCGGTGTCATAATAGCCGGGTCGGCCCTGTATACCGACCGGGTGCTGAACTTGTTCGGGTGCAGTCCGGCGCTGCTCGGCCTGGCCACCGACTATCTGCTCTGGCTGCTGCCGGGACTGGTGTTCTTCTACCTACAGTGCGCCGGCATGATGCTGATAAGGCTTGACGGTTCGCCCAAATACGCCATGAGCGTGCAGATAGTGGCGGCTGTGCTCAACATATTCCTGGACTGGCTCATGGTATATCCGCTGGACATGGACATCCGAGGGGCCTCCATAGCCACTTCGCTCTGCTGCATCTTGGGCGGACTTATGGTGGTGGCTTATTTCTTAGTCTTCTCCGACAAGCTTAAATTCTACCGGCTCAAGGCGAGCGTGAAGTCGCTGATGCTCTCGCTGCGCAACACCTGGTACATGGTCCGTATCGGCTTCGCCACATTAGTGGCAGAGCTGGCCATGGGAGTGATGATGGTCACGGGCAACTACATGTTCATGAGTGACTTAGGAGAAGACGGCGTGGCGGCATTCAGCGTGGGGTGTTACCTGTTTCCCATCATCTTCTCCATCATCAACGCGGTGGCGCAGGCCTCGCAGCCCATCATCAGCTTCAATTACGGCGCAAAGAACCCTGCGCGCGTGCAGCAAGCCTTGCGCATAGCCCTTGTCACGGCCCTGGGCTGCGGCGTGCTCATCACCTGCGCCATGTGGTTCGGAGCGCCGCTGCTCGCATCGCTGTTCCTTCCCTCGGACGTGCCGGCATACTCACTGGCGCTTGAAGGCTTGCCGCTGGTGGGTACCTGCGCCATATTCTTCGCGCTCAACATCACATTCATAGGCTACTACCAGAGCACGGAGCGCAACATTAAATCTACACTCTTCATGCTCCTGCGGGGCATCGTGTTTCTCGTGCCCGGGTTCATATTTCTTCCGGAAATCGCCGGCACCGTCGGCCTGTGGCTGGCGATACCGGCAGCGGAGGCCCTGACACTGCTCGTAATCACCATTCAATATATGACCCGTCAACTGAAGAAAC
>URZM01000069.1 GCA_900552315.1 uncultured Bacteroidales bacterium
TGGCAGCGCGTGTTATTTCAGCGGAGCTGGTGGGGAGGGATGAGCGCGGGGTCGAACATCACGCGGGAGCGGTTGTCCCACTTCAGCTCGCGCGCCAGGATGGCGCCGGTGTCCCGGTCCAGTGTCTCGCGGTAGATTTTCGATATGCGGTACCAGTGGCCGTTTGGCTCGCGGCGGAAATGGTGCCCTTCCTCCACTATGCGGTAAGCGGTGGGGAAGGGGGCTGTGGAGCGCAGCTCGGCGCGCAGGGAGTCTCCCTCTCGGCGTGCGATGATCTGCACGGGGCGGTCGGTGTCGTTGCGGAAACGCAGGTCGAGGTAGTTGTAGCTGACTGAGGTGCCGGCGCTGTAGGGGACGCGCACACCGCCGGGGTCAGGGGCCAGGGTGTCGGTGTGGTGGTGCAGCTCGGTTATGGTCATGGGGCTGTGCATGACGAGCAGATGCAGCGTGTTGGCCAGGTTGCAGAGTCCGCCACCGGTTCCGGACACCAGTTTGCCGCCCCTCAGGACGCGTCCGGGCTGGAAACCGTTGCGGGAGGATGTCTTTCCCACCAGTCGCCAGAAGGAGAAGGTCTCGCCGGGACGGACCACGAGCCCGTCTATGCGTGCGCATGCCAGCTCTATGTTGCGTGCCTTGCCGAGCTGCAGGGCCGGGTCTATGCCGGGTCCGCGCTTTATGATGCCGCAGCTGTGGGCATGCACTACGGCGGGGAGCGGTTCCTCCTGCCTCGTGAGGGCGAATCGCTCGCCGGACGTGAGGTCGCGCAGCTTGCGTGTGAGAATCTGCTTGTGCAGGGAGATGGCGTAGGCTGCGGGGCCGAGTTCGCAGAATAGGCGTTTGCGGGTCATGCGGGTCACTGGTCAGTTTCCATGTGGTTGCACACATGGTCGATCTGCCGGGGGAAAGATCCGGGGAATTTGCCGTCGAAGAATGCGCTTCCGATGGTGAAGGCCCATGGGGAGGCGTCTTTCACCTCGTTGAGCCGGAGGGTGCTGTCGATGCTTCCGGCGATGCACACCGGGGCGTGCAGGCTTTCCACGAGGGTCTTGTTCAGCGCCACGGCGTCGCCGACATACCGGTATCCGAGCAGGTCCACTCCGTCGGCGCCCCGGCTCACCACGTCCCGGGCCTCGGCCACGATATCCTGTATGGTCCCGGTCAATACCGAGGGGCGCCCCTCTATGGTGCCCACGAAGGGGAGATACTTGATTCCGTGCCTGTGGCAGAACTGCGCCACCAGCGGATGGAACTTCGTGCCCATGAGGATGTCGCACCCACACTCGGCGGCCAGGCTCGCGCCGTTCATGGCCCCGGTCTCGTCGTATGCGACCACCTCGAGCGCGGTGGTCTTGCCGCACTCCTTCATGCGGTAGAAAAGCGCCTTCATGCGTTGGGGGGACAACGGTTTTTCCTTCATGCCCCAGAAGCGGGCCCGGGAGTCCTTGCACAATTCGAAGACCTCCTCGGCGTTCTCCACCGTCAGGTCGTTGTGCGTCAGCATCACCACGAGCTGCGGCACATCAGATTTCAAGGTCAGTGTCATTTTTGTCTGTAGAAATTTACGGCACAAAATTAGTTAAAATCCCTGACCTGTGCGCCGTCTCCGCCCCCTTTTCTCCGCTTCAGGGAACCGTGGGGGATCTATTCCCGGACTGGATGGAAATGTTTTCTTGGCGGAACGCTCCTCATAGAGACAGTGGAACCGCCTCAATGGAGACGGTTCCTTTAATCTGTCTGTTTTCAGTGTGGGTGCGGCTATGTCGCCTGCTGGTCGCTCCTCAGCAGAGCCTGTCACCTTGTCCGGCTGCACTCCGAAACTACTGTATTTTCATCGAATACCGGAACAATGAGAAATAATCCTTAAGTTTGCATCGTCATCTGAGGTCTACAGGCTTGAGTGAACTCGCCTCAGAGACACTCAGTAAAACACTGCCTCAGGGTACTCTCATATGGTGTCTATAAATATCTTGCTATACAGCCTAAGGATTACTTTATAACAAGCTTTCTGACTATGCTGCCTTGCTGTACGATATAAAAGCCGGATGCAAGATTATCAATAGCGTCTGACACTCTGATTCCATTAAGATTAAACACTGTCAGCGGCTTGTTATAATCTATATCCAAATTAACCGAATCATTTATTCTTATATCCTGGATACCGGATAGGAAATCAGAATAGAAATCCAATACAGGATAACCGTCTTTTCCAGCTACCCACTTACAATATAAATTGTTAGTCGTGCTATTCAAGTTTTGTAATATCTCATGTGATTTGAGTTCCTGGGAACTTAATGCATGGTTATGATATCGGTAAACGTTTTTTGTTGAGTATACACATTTATAATCACTTAAATAATAATTATCTTCTATGTTATAACTCGTAGAATTCGTCAGATTATAATATAATATGGCGGCAGAATATGTTTCTTTTAATTGGCCATAGCTGACGCAATGATATATACCTTTAGAACTTTTTTTGGGGGAAGCTTGGCCTACTATTCCTGCATCATGACCAGAAGATTCTAATGTTCCTGCATTACAACAGTTATATACCGAACCATATAAGATACCCACTATTCCACTTGCAGAGCTGTGTCCACGGACATTACCCGAATTAATACAATTGTAAATAGAACCTTTGTCTGACAAAAGCCGGCCAATGACTCCATTTGCGCGGAAATCAGATTCAATAGTAACAGAATTTGAACAATTTGAAATTATGATAATTGCGTTATCTTTAGAAGAGCATGTTCCTACTAATCCTCCACCATTGTGGCTTTTGACCAAACCATTATATACATGACAATTATCAATTAAAATTTCTGTATTTACTGAGTTTGATCCCACCAAAGCACCCACATTAGTCTTGGTGATGAAATCGATTAAGACGTTAGCAATTCTAATATTTTTAAAGGTAGCATTATGTGTACTTCCAAACAATCCTATTGCAGAGAATGAACCATAGATGTCTGCTGTCTCTGAAATATAGACACCAGAAATGGTATAATTATCTCCATCATATATTCCGCTGAATGCATAATCCGTACGCCCTATTGGAATCCACAGTTCTTGGTTTTTGAATTCTTCAGAATCATAGGGGACAGTATTTATGGTAATATTAGCGGTTTGCCTAAAATATTGTCCTTCGAATGACTTTCCACTATTAACGACATCCGATAGATATCTCAAATCTGCCGCAGAATTAATCAGGTACGGAGACTCCTGAGTTCCATTTCCGGATAAGGATGAAGAGACTGGGCCACGAGGATACTCAATGACATTAATGGTAGAATAGTCCCATAACCCGTTCGCCGTTTTTACTTTTATTCTTGTTTTACCTCCTGACACTCCAGTTACGGTACCATTTTGCACCGTTGCGATTGAAGGATTCTCTGATTCCCAAGTCACAGTAGATGATGCTCCTTGAGGATACATAGTATAGTTAAGCTTTACACTTTTGCCTGCAGTCAGTTCTACTTCTTCAGGCGATAAAGATATAGAAGTAGGTTCATTGCTGATAACAGTAATTTCAGAAGAAGCCGAAAGTCCATTGTCTGTAGAAACGTTTATTTTTGTCTTGCCAGGAGAAACTCCGGTAACGATACCGTTCTGCACCGTTGCAATTGAAGGATTCTCTGATTTCCAAGTTAGTTTGGCAGATGCCCCGGAAGGAGATAATTTCCCTGTGAGTTTAACGGTTTTGCCAACCATAACCTCCGCTTGTGCAGGAGATATTGAAACGCCGGTAGGCGGGAACGATTTAACGTGAACGTCACAAATCACCGGTTCACCCATATATGAATAACATGTGATGGTACACCAACCACTTTTTTTGGCCTGGACGGTTGCAGTATAGTCTCCGGTGCTATATACAGTGGCTACACCCCTATCGCTACTTTCCCAAAGTGGTGGAATATCTCCGATTGTTGCTCCGGAGATTGAAATGGTAAGATCTGCAGCCTCTCCCTTTTCAAGTTCAACAGACTTGGGATTAATAGTCACCGGATATCCCTTACATGTAAAGTACCAGTATTCGTTACCACTGCCTACATGAATATGTCCGTCTGTGCCATTGTAGGAATACGCATAAGAACAAGACAAGGTCGCGGTGCCGGACCAATATCCGTTAACTTTTAGGCCGGTACCCCATGTACCTGCATCAAAATAAGTCAAACCCACAACATCTGTTGACCACGACGCATGTGTAATCCAACCGCCAGACGGTATTTTGGGATTTAGATAGACTGTTGTTATCTGTCCGATTGTCAATTGCTGGTTGGCCAGACACGCAAATGGAGAGATAAGCAAGCATATTAAACCTACTATACCATTTACAAAATTTCTGTGATTCATTAAAACCAGAAATGCCGCGGTCATCCTCTCGTTGGCTTTTATTATTGTACGAAAAAGCGTAGGAATCTGTATCTGTTACCGTCCTACTGGTCGAGGCTTCTCGCATTGCCCTATCAAAGTCGGACGGCAACGCAGAAGCCCACGCCAGTATATGCAATCAGTGCTTTCGGCTATATTTCTCCCGAAATATCGTTCCGAAAGCATGATAATTACATATCCACGGGCATCCATCGTTGCTCAATCCTTGACCTTGATATGAAAGTTTGCGAGACATTTCGACCAGTCAAGAATCAGCGCGGATAAACGCTTTCTTATGTATGTTCACTACATCCCTCCTCGCTTGACCCCAGACCGGGGCTTCTGCGAGGCGATCTGCGACTGCAAAGTTAGAAATATTTCCCGAGATTTT
The DNA here is from genome assembly GCA_900552315.1 of uncultured Bacteroidales bacterium. Taxonomy (GTDB): domain Bacteria; phylum Bacteroidota; class Bacteroidia; order Bacteroidales; family Muribaculaceae; genus Lepagella. The sequence continues at coordinate 4,763 of URZM01000069.1, forward strand.
GAATTTATTATGCTGAAAAACATAAATTCACTCTATAAGATTGTCTAAGAGATTGTTTAAAAGGAAACGTTAGAATCTGGAACGGCTAATTTTAGATAAAAACCTTCTAAGCCGTAGGGGCATAGCCCGCTATGTGCCCTCACCTGCATGGCTAACTCCCCATCGCTGCCGGCGACCATAACATGGCTTTTATGGTATATTTCACCGTACAGCTGAATAATCTTAAATTTCTTTTGTATATTTGCGGAAAAGTTTTGGATATGAATAGAATCGTGCCTCTGGTGGGGGCTTTGCTGGTGGCGGCGTGCGCAGGCGCCGTGTCGCTGAAGTATTATCCGTATGAGCTGAAGCTGCGCCATGCCTTCAACCTGGCCTCAATGTCGCGCAGGGCCACTCCCGGGGTGCAGGTGGAGATAACTGTGGATTCGGTGACGGGCTACGGGGAGGCTTCGATGCCGCCTTATTTAGGTGAGTCGGTGGAGTCGGTGACGGGTTTCCTGTCGCGCATCGACCCGGAGCGTCTGAGCGACCCTTTCGCCTTGGAGAGGATACATGATTATCTGGACTCGCTGGCGCCGGGCAACCGGGCGGCGAAGGCGGCCGTGGACATCGCGCTTCATGACCTGACGGGCAAGCTGATGGGGCGCGCGTGGTATCAGGTGTGGGGGCTGGATCCCGCGCTGGCGCCTTGCACGTCTTATACCATAACCAATGACACGCCGGAGGAGCTGGAGCGCAAGATGGCTGAGGCGGAGCCTTACAGGGTCTGGAAGGTGAAGATGGGTGTGCCGGGTGACCGTGAGCTGATAGAGACCATACGCCGCCATACTGACCGGCCTCTGTGCGTGGATGTGAACCAGGGGTGGAAGTCGCTCGAGGAGGCACTGGACAATATCCTTTGGCTTGCCGAGCGGAATGTGCTGTTCGTGGAGCAGCCGATGCCTAAGGAGGACCTTGAGGGTCATGCGTGGCTGAAGGAGCGGTCGCCGTTGCCTATAATAGCCGACGAGGCCGTGCAGACCTCGGCGGACATACCGGCCTTGGCCCGCGCCTATGACGGCGTGAACATCAAGCTGATGAAGAGCGGCGGACTGCATGAGGCTTACAAGATGGCGGTGCTGGCCCGCGCCCTGGGCATGAGGGTGATGATAGGGTGCATGACGGAGACGTCGTGCGCCGTGTCGGCCGCCGCGCAGCTCGCCCCTTTGGCCGATTGGGTGGACCTTGACGGGAACCTGCTGATAGCCAATGACCTGTTTGAGGGCATGAGGATAAGGGACGGCAAGGTGTGCCTGCCCTCGGCTCCGGGAATAGGTGTGTCCCATGTGCGTAAGCCATCTGTGTATGGCGCTGATGATGAATGAGTCGCGTTCAAGTCGCAGTATATAACCACTATTGAATCGAGGTTCGTAGGTATGTGACACGTTTGCCGAGCTCGCAGACTTACCACATGAATATCAGCTAAATGGCATATATGATTGTTATATATATTAATTAAACAATTAATAGAATATAATAATATGATTGTCAGTATGTTATATCCTCGCAGGGACTAAATTCTTTTTCTTTTCTTTTTTTTTATGCCAGCGAGTACCTTCTGTTGCTTTTAACTCCTGAGGTCAGTAGGAGTTGCTTGCGTGCCATATCATATACCTGACGTTGGATGTCTTTGCGCTCCACGTCGGGCAGACGGGCAGCGATTTCACTTATCATGCTGTCGGGGTGCAATCTCAAGTCCTCCTCTATCAGGGCCTTTAACCTGTGAGGTTCAATGGTTTTGAGAGTGGTGGGAACATTAAGGCGAGCATTATTTATCAACTGAGGGTTCAGTACATACTGTGTGCCTTTTCTTATGCCTCGTGTTTGGAGTATACCCAAGCTCACAAGGTTGTCGACGTAATTGCGCAGGCGACCGTTTTCAGTCAATTGCAACAACTTTATGAGGTCGGTGGCAGCAAGCTTTTCGTTTATGGCCACAAGCCCGAACGCTATCAGATTTTTCTGAGACAAATTTGGATGATGCAGTATGTTGTCTTTTGTCACGCCTAAAGGCAGACTGCCCGGATTTGATTACGGCAATGACGATGTCTCCGGAAATGGTATAGCTTTTATGGGCGAAGGCATTGATGAGGAGCTCCCGGAGTACTTTAGGGTTGTAATGATGTATCGCTCTTCTGAATAGACCAACCTGAACGTCGTATGAGTATCGGAGTTCCGTGGCTTCTTCCTCGATTTCAAGCAGAAGCTGTTCGGGGTTCAGGGTATTGTCATGCCAGTCCACTTTTCTTACCTTTTGCTCCTGATTGTCATATACGATATATTGAACGGTAACCGGATATGTGAGGCGGTTGCGCTGGCCGGCGTCTCCAAGCCAAAGGACTCCCAGATTTGTCAACCGTCTTTCGAGGGTAAGCATGTAGTAGTCCGCAACTCCATGTCGCTCATTTGTTTGACATGAGGTTTTACCCTTGCCGAGGCGCGCAGAGACTCGCATAGCGCGTGTATTCGCGTGGATGGAACGGTTGATGTGGAATATATGCTTCTTTCCGTTTCCCAAAGATATGTCGCTTTCTCATAGGCGACACGCTGGAAATCCTCACTGCGCATAGGAATGTTTTGATCCCCGACACGTATGTAATAACGGCCGTCGGCGGTAGAAGCGAAAGATTTCAAGGATGGGAATACGGTGATGATAAAATATGGCTCACCGGTATCGAACAGCAGAATACCGGATTACTCCAACGCCACATTGTAGCAGTTGCTTTTGAGCCTTGTCAGTGCTTCATTGTGTTTCTCCTCGGTTATGGACTGACCGGGTAAAGGTTTATGGGTATCGTCTTCAAAGCCAATATATAATTGCCCTCCTTTCGAGTTTGCGAAAGACACACAACACACTGCCAGGTCCTTTATCCCTTTGTCTGAGTCGAGTTTGCGAATTGATTTAAGGTCACGAGTCTGGTTTTCATGCAAATCCATAAGTAGTCGTAGATGTCGGGTATATGGTGAGTCCTTTTTGTCCAGTATGGAATAACGACGTGATTAATATTGAGAGCAAGACAACATCGGGGGTATTCGGAGTTGAGGGGACTTTGGGTGGGGGTCAGGATGGCTCGGTGCGGTAGAAGCTGAAGAGATAGCGCAGGTTGTCCTGGACCAGGCGCTTTCCGAAGCGTTTCCCCTGTGAGCATGCGAGCCATACGTCAGGCATCATCTTCTTTTCCTGGAAGATGGCGGCGATGTCGTCAGGCACGAGTCCAGATGTCATGAGCTTCAGTCCGGCATATTCGGCTTGCGCCTTGTCGTAGAAGGGGTTGGTCCTGTCCTTGATGGCCACGGCGTATTCGGAGAGCAGCGATATGCCGTCGGTGGAGCTGAGCAGCACCAGGAAATTGTCGGGGGCCTCTGCCGGGTCCTCCTTCTCTCCCCGGTAGGAGAGGCCGAGCAATTCGGAGACCTGCTGTATGTCTTTGCAGAAAAACACACGCCGTCCTCGGCGGGCTGCCGCAATGGAGTCCGCCAACTCTGCCGCTTTGGGGCTTTTGTTGAATCCCGGAAGCCGTTTCTCCTTCTCGAATGGGTCTGCCGTGAGGGTGGCTGCCAGGCCGTTCTGCTGCCAGAGGTCTCCGAATTTCACGATTGAGGTGACGAAGCCTTTTGAACTCTTGAAATCCACGCCTTTGCCGAAGGAGTTTTTCTCCACCGTGTATGATATGCCGGAGGCGTCTTCCAGCGTCACGGTTTTTCTGTCGACTTGCGTGAGCCTGAAGGCGGATGAGGGGACGAGGCGCGAGCTTTCGAGCTTTTCCGCGAGTTGCGTGAAGCCTTTGTCGGCGCACATACGGGCGAGGTAAGCCGAGGCGTGCATCCCTTCCGGCCCTGTGTGGCATTTTAGAGCCATTGTGGCGAATACGGTGTAGAGAGCTTTGTCGGACGAGATGCCCAGCCGATCGTCTTCCCAGGCGTGCATCTGCTCCACGGCACTGTCGACCATGTCGGGGGCTGCGGTCAGAGGGTTGTAAAACACGAGCCATTCGGCCAGAGAGCGCACGGCGTAAAAGTCTCCGGAGCGGAAAATGCGGTCCACATGGTCAGCCACCCTTTTGGCTTCAGGAGCCTTCTCGAACTCGTCGGCCAGGGTGTCGAACACCATTTCGGCCATCATTTCTATGGCAGGAGAGAACGGGGAGTATATCATCTCGTCCTGGAGGCCGCACCGGCACCAGGTCTGCCATATAAGGAATTTCATGTCCTCGATGTTCACGTTGTCGAGCAGGTACTCGTCGTGCTCACAGTCGAAGAAAGGGAGCCAGGCGCCGTATCGGCTTCGGTGCAGCTGCCTGATGGAGTCCCACACCCCGATGCCGCTCACTATGTCCTCGAGATAAGCGGCAAGCGTCATCGCACATCGGTGCAGCAGGCCGTCAGGTATCTCGTCGGGAAGCGGCATCACAGCCCAAGAGAGTTTCAGGGATGTGGCAAGCTGTGCATAGTATTTGTCCGAGGCGCATTGCAGGGCGCCGCGCGAGTATGGATGTATGCGGGTCCATTCGTCCCGGCTGACGATGAAATCATCCACCAACCGGTGAATCTCTTCGTCTGAGAGGTCTTTATCCTTTTCATCCGTTTCGGCGGCCTTCGCCATGTCGTGCCACAGTTCGGTGAAGCCGTCGTTGTCCGGCTTCGAGAACTTATTCTGGGCGATATTCAGGAACGGGCTGCTCTTCTTCATGAGTCAGTTTTTAGAGGTGGTGCGCATTATACATTTTCCCGACAGGGGGACTTGGGTGTCACTGCTTGGTCTCGAAGAGGGTGCGGATGGAGCCGAGGGAGGAGAGGACGGAGCTGGCCTCGTAGGGTATGTATACGGTCTTGTTGTCCTTGCCGGAGGTCATCTCCCGCAGGGTGTCGATGTATTTCATGGCGAGCATGTAGGAGGCGGGGTCTGTCTGTCCGGCGCTTACCGCCTCTGCCACGCGGCGTATGGCGTCGGCCTCTGCCTGGGCGTTGAGTATTATGGCTCGAGCCTCGCCTTCGGCGCGGAGTATCTCGCTCTGCTTGCGGGCCTCGGCCTCGTTGATGCGCGAAGCCTTCTCGCCTTCGGAGCGGAGGATGAGGGACTGCTTCTCGCCCTCGGCGTTGAGTATCTCGGCGCGGCGGTTTCGCTCGGCCTGCATTTGCTTCTCCATGGCCACGCGCACGCTTTCGGGGGGCGTGATGTCCTGGAGCTCCACACGGTTGACCTTCACGCCCCATTTGTTGGTGGCGTCGTCCAGGATGGCCTGCAGCTTGGTGTTGATGGTGTCGCGCGAGGTGAGGGTCTCGTCCAGCTCCAGCTCGCCTATGACGTTTCGGAGCGACGTCTGGGTGAGTTTCTCTATGGCGTTGGGGAGGTTGTCGATCTCGTAGACGGCCTTCTTGGGGTCGGTGATCTGGAAATAGAGCAGGGCGTTTATCTCGGTGG
>URZM01000070.1 GCA_900552315.1 uncultured Bacteroidales bacterium
TGGCTCAGTCACATAGCCCGCTATGCTCCCTCGCCTGCAAGGCAAAATCCGCTCGCCATGAACGACCCCAAATTTCACGTTTATTTTTAAACAACCTCTTAAACATACTCTTAGACCATGCAAATCAGACTGCTGTGGTTGTGACAGGCACGATTGATTACGATAGCTTGGCGCCAATTTGGCGGACTCCGGATTATGCTGTAACTTTGAGGAAAATCTTTGCGGCGTTTCACATGTCGGCTCGGGAGAGCGCAGGCTTCGGAAGGTTCAAGGATTTTTTATGACGGTCACTCGGCGTCGGGATTTTCCCAAATCCAGGACTGCGGGTGCAGGGTCTTGTGCTCGGCGGAGGCCATCGTGGCTGTCAGCGCGTCTCGGTCAGAGGATGCTGCGGAGTACACGCGGCATACCTTGCCGCTGCTGATGATGCCCAGCGAGGAGCTGTCAGGCTGCATCTCGATAAACTTGCGGCAATCATCCTCGCGGGAGAATGTGGCCACTATCAGATAGAACCGCAAGGGCTGTTCCGTTATGGCTGCGGCCTGTTCAAGGGTCTCGGACTCGGTTCCAGTCCCTGCCAAGTCAGTGGCGTGTGAAGACGCGTCGCTTGCCTGCCGGTCATGGCCTGCGCCCAGTTTCTCGACTCCCGGTACAACAGAGGCATACTGCCGGGACACCGTCATATCAGAGGCCGTCCGGTTGGCCGACGGGAGCATGAGGGTGGCGGCTGTGAGCAGACACACCGCGACCATGGCGGCATACCTTACGGCACGGCGAGAGACGCGTAGCACGTAATACCTGCTGTCGGGCATGAGAGCTGGTATCTCTTCCTCCAGTGTCTTGTCCGTGGTGGGGGCTGCGGGACTCACTGCGGTCCATATCCTGTCGAACAAGTTCCGGTAGGGATGGAAACTGATACGGTCTTCCTCGTCAAGCCTCAGCAGTCCGAGATGGCCTATGGCAAGCTCTCCGTAATGGCTCAGGGCGTTTCGGCAGCTCTCGGCGGCGGCGCTCACCATTACCGAGGCCTCCTCGAAACTTACCTTGTCGCGGCGTGCCACCGAGTGGGTCAGCAGACCGTCGGAGGTGACGATGGAAGAGTTGAAGCAGACTTGCGTGGCAGGTGCCGATATGGTGCCTGTAGCCTCATCGCATGTCGCCGGGCGCCGGGTGCGCAGAAAGGCGCCTATGCCGGGCAGTATCACGCAGTCATGAGTGCGGAGCAGGTATTCAATATGTAAGCTAATGTTCTGCAAGTCTGCTTGTTGTGTGTTGTTGCAATATTAAATTACAGTTAAATCATGTTGCGTTCTTTTAACCGTAATGTTCTGCAAAGTTAGCGTAAAAAAACGGCTCCCGCAAATGAAATCAGCCCTAAAATTCCCCCTTCGAAACGGGGCAGGGGCAAAGCACTTGAACCTCAAATCTTTGCCCCTGAAAAAAATTTTCAATGTATTTTTAGAGCCTGTCTGGATTTAAACCGGATTACGCTTGAGGGCATTTCTTAGCTGAACAGGGAGCCGACCTGATAGATGAGCAACGCCATCACATAGGCCAGGGCCGTGTTGTAGAGTATGGTGAACCAGGCATATTTCCACGAACCGGTCTCGCGCGCTATGGCCGCTATGGTGGCTATGCAGGGGAAATACAGCAGTACGAACACCATGAAGGCGTATGCCGTCAGCAGGGTGAAGGGCGCTTTGCCCGTCACCGGAGACGGCTGAGTGAGCCGTTCCGAGAGTTTTGCTTCGTCGTCGTCCGTTCCCGTGTAGAGGACACCCATGGTGCTCACTACTATCTCCTTGGCCGACGAGCCTGCCATCAGGGCCACGGCCGGACGCCAGTCCATGCCTAACGGCCTCATGGCCGGTTCCACGAAATGCCCCACACGGCCCAGTATGGAGTGTGACTGCTGGTACTGCACCAGCATGGCCTCCTCCGACGGCTCATCATCCCCGTCCGCGAACGCTCTCGCCTCCGTTGTCATGAACTCTGTGTCCGAGAGCATCTGCTCCCTGTCGGCATGCGGAAAATAGGAGAGTGCCCATATTATTATTGAAGCCACCAATATCACGCCGCCCATCTTGCGGATATACTGTCGCGCCTTTTCCCACATGCCCATCAACGTGGTCCGCCAGCCGGGCAGGCGGTAGGGGGGCAGCTCCATCACGAAGGGGGTCTCGTCTGCCTTGAACCAGAACCGCCGAAGCAGCTTGGCCGTGAGTATGCCCATGAGTATGCCTATTACATAAAGGCTGAAGAACACGAGCGCGGCGTGTTCGGGGAAGAAACATCCGCTCAGGAGCACGTACAGCGGTATCCTGGCCGAGCAGCTCATGAAGGGGGTGATTAGTATCGTCAGCAGGCGCGACGACCGGCTCTCGATAACACGCGTGCCCATTATGGCAGGCACGTTGCAGCCGAATCCCATGAGCAACGGTATGAACGACTTGCCGTGCAGCCCTATGTGGTGCATAAGCTTGTCCATGATGAACGCCACTCGCGCCATGTAGCCCGAAGCCTCCATGAAAGATATGAAGGCGTACAGGATAAGTATCTGAGGCAGGAACACTATCACGCTCCCCACGCCCCCTATGATGCCGTCCACCATCAGGGATTTAAGCGGCCCGGCGCTCATACCCCCCTCGATGCTCTGGCCCAGCGCGTCCACCCCGGCCTCTATCCAGTCCATGGGATACTGCCCTATGGTGAACGTGCACCAGAACATGAGCCACATCACCAGCAGGAACAGCGGGAAGCCGAACAGCTTGTTGGTCACGAAAGCGTCAATGATAGAGGTCGTGCGGTGTTCACGCTTCACGTCCTGTGTCAGCGTCTCGCCCAGCGCGCCAGCTATGAACCCGTATTTCTCCGAGGCGATGGCAGCCTGCGGGTCCTCCCCCAGGCTCTTGTGCAGACGCTCCACCTCATGGTCCCGGACCCGCAGCAGCTCTTCGCCACGGGGGCTGTCCTTCACCGTCAGCTCCATCTCCGGGTCATGCTCCAGCAGCTTGATGGCCACATAGCGCGGCGCGAACCGGTTCGCTATGGAGCCGTCGGCCTTCACCAGATCCTTCAGCAGCGTCACGCTCTTCTCTATCTCAGGACCCAGGTTCACATGTATGTGGCGCACGTCCGGGTTGCGCAGCTCATACACGTCTATCACCGTGTCCAGAAGCTCCTTCAGCCCCTTGTGGGAAGCCGCCACGGTAGGTACCATAGGCACCCCCAGCAGCTTCCCGAGCGTCTTCTCGTCCAGCACCGCCATAGAGCGCTCCAGCTCGTCATACATGTTCAGCGCCACCACCATCGAGCGGTTCATGTCTATCAGCTCAGTAGTGAGATACAGGTTGCGCTCCAGATTCGACGCCACCACTACATTCACTATCACGTCCGGCGGAGTCTTGCGCATATACCCCATCACATATTTCTCCTCAGGGCTGTAGGCCGACAGCGAATACGTGCCGGGAAGGTCCGCAATGTTGAACCGGTAGCCGCGATACTCCAGATATCCGAATTTCGCGTCCACAGTCACCCCTGCGTAATTGCCCACATGCTCATGGGCTCCCACCAAGGCGTTGAACAGCGACGTCTTGCCACAGTTAGGATTGCCCACCAGAGCCACGTTTATCACCCTGTCATGCCTCACATGGTCCACACGTGAGTCCGCCTCGCTCACCCCGTGCGGCGTAGATTTCGGATTTTCGTCCAGATGATGCTTCCAGTCAGGAACGCTCACACACTCTATGAGCACCGCCTCCGCCCTGCGCAGGCTCACCTCATAGCCCATCAGCGAATACTTGATCGGATCCTGAAGCGGAGCCGTCAGGAGCGACTTTACCTCCCGCCCGCGCACGAACCCCATCTCCATGACACGCTTGCGAAACGCCCCATGGCCCAATATCTTTGTAATGACCGCGCTCTCGCCGGTCTTCAACTCAGCTAAATTCATGTCAAATACAATGCTGTCATATCCCCGCCTCCCGCATAATCCAGGCGAGAAAGACAGGGTCTCCGTAAATATCATGCAAAGTTACGCAAAAAACTCTCCCCCGCCAATCACCTCCGCCCAATATACCCTCCCAAGGGTATCCCAGCCCCTCCATCCCCCCAAAAAGCCCCTCTTCCCCAAAACGGCACCCAAGCCCCCTCCAAAATCCGTTATGTCAGCCTACTCCCGTCCCACACTCTACGACCCTGTAGGGACATCGCTAAGCGATGTTTGATTAGCCAAGCCCTCGCCTGTCCACCCATTTTGCCCGCTCCGTCCCGCTTATTCACGGAACGAATCCGCACCCCACAGCCCCACGAAATACGAGAGAAAGGGCACCCCCTCCACGCTCACCCCCCTCCAGCTACCTCCAGCAGCCCTCATCTCCCTCATTCCTCTTATATATCTCATATCACTCATATCATCCCCCCTGTTATCACCTCTTTCCGCCCCTGCATGAGCCCCGGCGGGGCGCATATTTTGTTAACCCCGGGTGCTTGTCACCCGGGGTGGAGATGCTCACCCCGTCTCCCCAGCCCCGGCGGGGCTGCACACCTGACCTGGGAACCGTCCTCCTCCGTGCGTAGTCCCGCAAAGGGTGTACCGAATCTTTCCAGCAATCCTTCCACCGGTTACGCTAAAGTTAAAAATATATAAAATAATTGTCCATGTCGTGAAAGCGCCGTATATTTGCACCTCAAAAGTTGACACTATACGGGGGTGACTGGCTTTGACAGCGCTCTGACGGAGGTCGGCAAGCATGCAGAGCAGCGGCATCTATGCTCTATAATATCTTGGTGTCGAACTATAATTGGCGAAAATAACAACTACGCTCTCGCTGCTTGATCTGAAGTACAGTAGGATCGCTTAATCTCCGCCCAAGGATGGCAGAGACGAGACATCACCCCATTGCCCCGTCCTGAGACGTTTGGATAAGGTGGTGCTAAGAAATTCAGGAATAGGGGAGAGCAAGCTCCGGGCCCTCTCCGAAACCAAGGAGCTAAGGACAAGATTGGTAGTCGCGAGCCTGTCTTTGTCCCGACAACCAAGTCGATGACTAAGCATGTAGAAAACCGGCAGCTGCGGCGTTTGGACGAGGGTTCAATCCCCTCCACCTCCACTAAGTGTTCCGGACACCTTCCGGACGACACAAGACAAAATTAAGACAAACCGCAGAATATCAGCAAATTCTGCGGTTTTTTCGTGCCTAAAAATGACGACTCAGGACCGTCATCGGACAGAAAAAAGACCGCCACGGACGGCTATTCGTTACTATGTTCTACATGGAATATCCGAGCAGTCCCAGAATCATCGGAGCGAGAAGAGCAGTGAAAAGACCGTTTAGTGTCAGCCCTATTGATGAAAATGCACCAAAGCGTTCGCTGCGTTCCATAGCTGCGGAGGTGCCTACAGCGTGGGCTGCCGTACCGATAGACAGGCCACCCGCAATGGGCGAATGGATATGGCTCATCTTTACAATTTTAAACCCTGTCATTCCTCCGAAAATCCCGGTGGCCACTACCACCGCAGCAGTGAGGGGCGCAATACCTCCCATGGCATTTGAGATCTCCATGGCTATGGGTGTAGTGACCGCCTTTGGAGCAAGCGAGATGACAACTTCACGAGTGGCACCGAATAACTCGGCGAGAAGAACAACGCTTACAATACCGGCAACACATCCTGCAAGTTCCGACAGCAGAAGCGGAAGAATTTGCCGTTTTATGGACGAAAGCTGCTTGTAGAGAGGTACACCGAGGGCAACCACGGCAGGCTTGAGCCAGAAGTCAATGTATTCTCCTCCCTTTTTGTAAGTATCGTAGTCGATATCACACATCAGAAGGAAAGCAATCATTGCAGCTATTGCAATAAGGATAGGATTGAGCAGCTTTATTCCGGTGCGTTTCTGAAGGAGCTGCGCGCCGAGGTAGAAGCCGAAAGTAAGGGCTATGAGAAAAAATTTGTTTTGCAGGAAATCCATTATTCAGCCTCCTTTGCGTATTTATGACTCAATTTGGAAGAAGCGGAGCGCACAAGCTGGTGAACCCAACCTGTAACAGCAATGATTATGAATGTGCTTATGACAGTGGCGAAAACAATGGGAATCCATTGGTCGGCAATTATCCCCAGACAATTCATGAGACCGATACCTGCGGGCACAAAGAAGAATCCGAGATTATGAACAAGGAAACCGGATAGTCGTTCCACCCATCCCAGCTTCACAATTCCCAATTTGAGCGATGCGCACAAGAGCACCATGCCAATAATGCTTGACGGAATCGGAATGCCGGTGAGATTTACCAGAAATTCGCCAATGGCGAGAAATGCAAACAAAACGCCGAATTGTATTATCATAATGTCAATCGAGTAATTTCGGTGCAAATTTAGTGAAAAATACTGAAACTTTAGGTCTGCAGAATAAAGAATCAGAAATCAGAAGCCACGCTCTAAGAACTTGTTCTTCGAATAATTCCGGCTATTCCACTCTATTGACATGACAATCTTGATCGGGCATCATATCATCAACAGGATTTTCGGGGTCAAGCCGAAATTACGGTGCATTTGTTAAATCCGGGCGAATGGAGTGTTAAAAATTCAGGCGTATAGCTTGACGAGGCGGAAGATGAAGGAATCACGGTCTCGTACACCCCGCATCTGTGCACGGAATATTTTGACTTTGGAGTTGAATGCCTCGGCAGAGGCGTTGGTTGCTCGCCGACGAAAGTAGTTGAGGATTGTCGGAGCATGATTTTTGAATGTCTTGATCACAGAGCGGAAATTGCTGTTGGCCAGTCTCATCACCTTTTCATACCACATGTTCATTTTCCCCATGGCTTTTGTCGGGGAAATCTCTAATGATGACATACCCTATTTTTATCAATAAGAGAAACTGGTAATAAATGACGGGAAATCGGTATGAGACAGCGAGGAGTAGCCACTAACTTTGCAGTCTGTAAAAATAGTCGTAGTCTACGAACTCAAAAAAGCAATCTAATGAAATGACGATAACCGAATTTTTTGAACTGATGGACTCCGGGACTGCTGTTGTCGCCGGGTCCTCAGCCCATGAGGTGATGCACAGACTCGCACAGGATGCCATAAGACTTTGCTTGCAGCTAAATAATACATATCATACAGAAGCTGAGATAACAGTTCTACTATCGGAACTGACCGGACGCGAGGTCCATGAATCCAACCGGCTTTTCCCGCCGTTCAACACGGAGTGCGGTAAGAATATCCATCTCGGCAAACGTGTATTTATCAATTCCGGGTGCAAATTTCAGGACCAAGGCGGCATCTATATCGGCGATGACTCACTGATCGGACATAACTGCGTGATCGCCACACTTAATCACGCACAGGACCCGGAACATCGCGGGGATATGATACCAGCCGCAGTAAGAATCGGCAGCAAAGTATGGGTAGGGGCCAATGTCACGATCCTGCCGGGTGTGACGATAGGAGACGGAGCCATAATAGCCGCAGGTGCAGTCGTGAACCGCGATGTCGCACCCCGTACTATTGTCGGGGGTGTTCCGGCAAAACTGATTAAGCAGATATAACAAGACGAAAATATGTTAGGAAATTTCATTTATTCAAACCCGACAAAGCTTTATTTCGGCGACGAGGCACAGAAAAACCTTGTGGCCGCCTTGAGCGGATTCGGTAAAAAAGTCCTGCTCACATACGGAGGAGGCTCCATAAAACGCAACGGAATATACGACGATGTGATTGCCGCCCTTAACGAGGCAGGGAAGGAGGTCGTGGAACTCCCCGGAGTAACGCCCAATCCCACACTTGCCAAAGTAAAAGAGGGAGTGGAAACAGTGCGCCGCAACAATGTGGATTTCATACTCGCAGTGGGAGGCGGCTCGACAATCGACTATGCCAAAGCCGTAAGCGCGTCTGCCGGTTATGAGGGCGACGCATGGCAGCATTTCTGGGTAGAACAGGCTGAGCCGGCACCGGACCAGAAGTTGATCCCAATCGGAGCAGTCCTGACCATGGCAGGCACCGGGTCTGAAATGAACGGCGGCTCCGTAATCACCAATCAGGAGACCAAGATGAAAATCGGCAAGGTGTTCGGCGACAATCTGATGCCGCGTTTTGCCGTGCTTAATCCTCGCTATACATTCTCAGTGCCTAAGCGTCAGATGGTAGCGGGTATATTTGATATAATGAGCCACATAATGGAACAATATTTCTCCGGCGATGACGACTCCACTTCCGACTATCTCGCCGAGGGATTGATGCGTTCCGTAATCAAATCAGGCATAGAGGCGGTGAAAGACCCTGAAAACTACGAGGCACGTTCAAATATAATGTGGTCGGCGACATGGGCGTTGAACACACTCATCGGCGAAGGCAAGACTCAGGACTGGGAAGTCCACATGCTCGGCCATGCCATAAGTGCATACACCGACGCAACCCACGGAATGACACTTGCGGCTGTCTCACCCTCCTACTATCGCCTTATAATGAACTATGGAGTCAAGAAGTTTGCCCGCTTTGCCCATGTGGTATGGAACATACCCACGGAAGGTAAGACCGATGAACAGCTTGCAACCGCCGGCATAGAGGCCCTTGCCGCGTGGATCAAGGAGATCGGGGCAGCTTCCGATATTTCATCGCTCGGTGTCACACCGGATATGATAGAGGGAATAGCGGATGCAACTCTCGTAATGACCGGCGGTTACCATCAGTTGAACCGTGATGAAATCGTTGGAATTTTACGTAGCAGTCTAACCTAAAGTCCCTGAAAAACGAAAGCCGGATCTGTCAATCACGACAGACCCGGCTTTGTTTCGGACTTGCACAGGTAGAAGAAAATGATTAAATTTGCAAATGGCTCGGATACTTGTGGCGACAGGTAATGTAGCTGAAAAGGCCAGAGCTGGATTTTGGTATTGCCGGATTCGTCTCGGACAAGACATGTTCTAATAACGATTGAAAATGATAGGAGCGATAATTGGCGACATAGCCGGGAGCTGTTATGAGTTCAACAACACGTCGGACTATGACTTTCCCATGTTCAGTGAGGACAAGAGTTTCACTGACGACACGATATGTACCGTTGCTGTGGCGGACGCAGTCATGAACCACAGGGATTTCCAGACATCTATGCGGGAATGGTGCCGCAAATATCCTCATCCCATGGGGGAGTACGGCAGCTGTTTTTTCAACTGGGTGATGCGCCCTGACCCGCATCCGTACAAAAGCTATGGCAACGGCTCGGCTATGCGTGTCAGCCCGGTGGCGTGGCTGTGCGCCGATGAGGATGAGGTGAGGCTACTGGCCGAGCGGTCTGCCGCTATCACGCACAATCATCCTGAAGGCATAAAGGGGGCCGTAAGCATTGCGGTGGCCATATACCGGATGAGGACAGCCGCGCGGAAGACATCCGGAATCTTTGAGGCGGTGGCCAGGGAGTTTTATGGAGACGACGCCTTCTCTGCCCTTCCTGACAGAGGGCGCTTCGACGTGACCTGTCAGGGCTGCGTGCCTCTGGCGTTGTATCTGGCCTCACGCTCGGCGAGCTTTGAGGATGCCGTGCGTCTGGCCGTCTCCTATGGCGGCGATACCGACACGGTGGGCGCCATTGTCGGCTCTCTCGCGGAGGCCCGGCACGGTGTGCCTCCGGAGATGGTGGAGCGCGCAAAGTCCTATCTGCCGGAGGATATCCTCGAGGTGGTCAATCAGTTCGAGGCGAGAAGACTATGAAGGATTTTGCTGCTATAGATTTCGAGACGGCCAACGGGCAGCGCTCCAGCGTATGCAGCGTCGGCGTGGTCGTGGTGCGCGGAGGCGAGATTGTGGACAGGTTCTACAGCCTTATACGGCCCGTCCCCAATTATTATACCCACTGGACCACGCAGGGCCATGGACTGACGCGTCTGGATACCGACGGGCAACCTGCATTTCCCGAGGTCTGGGAGCAGGTCGCGCCCCGCATCCAGGGGTTGCCCCTTGTGGCGCACAACCGCCCCTTCGACGAAGGTTGCCTCAAGGCCGTGTTCGAGGCATACGGGATGACGTATCCGGGTTACGAGTTCCACTGCACGCTTGCCGCTTCGCGTCGGTGCCTGCGGCTGCGCAGCCATCAGCTACACCTCTCGGCGGCCGCCTGCGGCTACGACATGGAGAACCATCACCACGCCCTCTGCGATGCCGAGGCATGCGCCGCCATCGCCCTAAAAATCCTGTAGCCGCCCCCTTCTACCGAT
>URZM01000071.1 GCA_900552315.1 uncultured Bacteroidales bacterium
AACTTTGTTAACCGGGTACGCTTGCGTGCCCGGACACCAACCCCTCCCGGACCCAGCCCCGGAGGGGCTGCACTGAACCCTCCCAGCTACTCCGACATGTCCCCGGCCCGGCGATTCCACCTGCCTGTCCCCCCGCATGCCTATGGCATGCTTCGCGCCGCGTAATGCGGCGCGGGGTAGCCCCGCATTGCAGGCGAAGCCGGAAATGCGGGGAAAAGGAACATCAAACGCAACGCATGCCATAAGGTATGCGAGCGTCCTCCCATACCTACGCCCGCCTCCCCTGCAGGGAATCATGCCCGACATGGACCCGCACCGCACCAGGGCGGCTATTCGCGGAGCGAATACATACAAAAATCCCCACGAAATCTTTATCATTCCCGACAGCTGCACGAAACTGCGGCCATCCCTCTCCTCTTTGTGTGGTAGCTCGCGCAGCAACCACTACCGCAGCGCGCTTGAATAAAATCCTTGGGAGTCCGACTCCACTACCCGGTCCGGCACGAGCCCCGGCAGGGCACACATTTCGTTACGGCCTTACATACATGTCAGAGGGTGCCAGCCCGTCCCTTCCTTAATATCGGGCATATCGCGGCAATCACACTACGCCTAAGAAAAAATGCAACCTATAAGTTGCATTTTCCGGATTCTCTTAGTAACTTTGCACTTGGATAAATGTTTATAAGGTATGAGGTTTGCACGAATAATCGACGGATTCGACCATCTCTGGGCTGTAAAAGATCAGGATAAGGAAGCGGATGAACTCACCCTGTTGTTCCGGAACTGGACCAACGGCGAGTATCTCCTTGATTTCTTTATGGAGAATATGGAAGACCTCAAAAGCTTCTTCCATATCCAACGACTCGATGAAGCCGTCAATGATACATTTGAGGACGCCGAGGCTTTGCAGGAACTCGTTCTTGAGGTTCCCTACACCGAACACCTTGACGACCTTTTCAAACCTCTGGACATCACCGACACACGCACCTGGGAGCTGAGCCGCGAGAAAGCTCGCAACTGGAACCGTGAACGCCATGCAAGCTGGCTCCGCATCTACGCCATAAGGCTTGAACCGAATGTATACATCGTGACAGGCGGAGCCATCAAGCTAACCCGGACTATGCAGGAACGCGAACATACGGCGCTCGAAGTGCAGAAGCTCAATCGCTGCAAAGCGTTCCTGAAAGCCAACGGTGTATTTGACCAAGGCAGTTTTGTTGAACTTACTAACGAATAAATTATGGCAAGCAACGCAATCAAATTTTTAGAGGAACATCAGAGCGAGACCCCCTCGCGATTTGCAGAAGAAGCCGCATGGCGAAAGGAGAATATAGGCTGGCTCCGCTGGTCGCGTCAGCTTGCCGTTACCCTTATCGGCTACATGCAGGACAACGGACTCAAGAGAGCCGACCTCGCAGCCCGACTCGGCGTGAGTCCGCAATACGTGAGCAAACTCCTCTCAGGCACCGAAAACCTAAGCTTCAAAAGCGTAGCCAACATCGAGGACAAGCTCGGCATCACCTGTTTCGCCCTGACGCAATAACGAGAGTTCGGGACAATCGCTGTCCCTGCTCACTGCTTTATACATAACCTTCCCTCGCAATATTTCTTCTCCGCTCAAGCCATCCACGCCTACCTCTCCGACAAATAACCCCAATCGACTCTACACCAGGTGCCCAGGCGATGCGCGGAGCGCATCCATAATAATAAAGCCCCACGAAATGCGAGAGGGCGGGCGTTATGCCCGCTCTCTCGTCTTCGTGGGGTAGCTCGCGCAGCAACCGCTACCGCAGCGCGGTTGCATACCCTCTACCATACATTTTGCATATGTTTGCCTGCCCGTCCGGAAGGCCGGTGAGTTTACTTGCTCAACTCGAGCATGCGGCGGATGGGACGAAGCGCCTTCTCGGCTATGTCCGGGTCTACGGTGACCTCGGGGCGCTCGTAGAGCAGCGCCTCGTACACCTTGCGAAGCGTGCCTAACTTCATGTACTCGCACTCGTTGCACTGGCACTCCGCGTCCTGCGCCGGAGCCGCTATGAACGTCTTCTCGGGGCAGGTCAGGCGCATCTCCCGCAGGATGCCGCTCTCGGTGACCACGATGAACTCGGAGGCCTCGTCGCTCTTGGCGAAGGCGAGCAACGCGGCCGTGCTACCTACCTTATCGGCTATCAGCTGCAAGGGTTTGCGGCACTCCGGATGCACCAGCACCTTGGCTCCCGGGTGAGCCTTCTTCAACTCCAATATGCCCTCCAGGTCGAACCGGTCATGCACATGGCAGGCACCCGGCCACAGCAGCATGTCGCGCCCCGTGACGGAATTTATGTAGCCCCCCAGGTTCTTGTCCGGCCCGAAGATTATTTTCTCGTCAGCGGGCAGCGAATCCACTATCTTGCGGGCGTTGCCGCTGGTCACAACGATATCCGTGTGAGCCTTCACGGCGGCCGAGGTGTTCACATAGCTGATCACGGTGTAGCCCGGGTGCGCCTTCACGAACCCGGCGAACTCCTCGGCGTCGCAGCTGTCGGCCAGCGAGCAGCCCGCCTCGGCGTCCGGGATAAGCACCTTCTTGCCCGGACAAAGAATCTTGGCCGTCTCGCCCATGAAATGCACGCCGCACATCACTATGATGTCGGCGTCGGTCTCGGCGGCCATCTGCGCCAGCGCCAGGGAGTCCCCTATGCGGTCAGCTATCTCCTGCACCTCGTCGCGCTGGTAATAGTGCGCCATGATCACGGCGTTCTTCTCCCTCTTAAGACGCGCTATCTCGCCACGCAGAAACTCGGCCTCGGCCGTAACGCCCCCCTGCGGAGCACACCCTTTGGAATCGCTCATATTATATATATGGTTAAGTTTTTAATTTTAAAAAAGAATATTATTGTTATTATGCCTGTAGATAATGTAGACAACCTCTGTAACAAGAGATGCAGTGAGGCTGAGGCCGGGAAAGCGTACAAGGTTTGTCTACACTCCTGTGTGCTGACGGCGAGCCTGTTGCCGACGTTTTCTACATCATAACCAACACGGTGGCGAAGTTACAAAAAATCCCGCTAAGGGTGTAGAAAACCACCCCTAAAAATGTAGACATCCCGGTAGACGGAATAACATAACTTTCCTTTGTCATCTCACCCTGCTCCCGGCATACCAAAAATCCCCGAACCCGCCAAACCGACTTATAATAAATCAATATACCACTTATAGAACCCTTATCTACAACTTATCTACACCCTCCCGGCAGCTCCGAAAGCCCTCCCCCAATGCTGCATCCTGGAAATGCCGTATCCAAACAGGTTTACCGTCAACGTCTCTTAAAAATAGGTTGTCGGGAGGGAAGGCCACGGTCTTTTCAGTGCCTGTGAGCTGGCTCTGCCCGGAGAGTAGCAGCATCTGTGTCTCGGCAAAATTCAATCCACCCATGGCCATTATCTCGGTCAAGGCAACATGGCGTATGTTGATTTCCGTGACAAAGGGTGTTCCGCTGGAGTCCTCCTTCATATCCACTACCACAAGTCCATTCATTGTCTCTCCGGTTTTAGCAAGTATGTGTTCTACGGCTTCGCAGGCTCTCTGTATCGGTTTCAGGTCATTTATTAGCCTGCCTCTGCACGTGTTTCCAGTTATACCTGACATCGCTGCTTTGCTCATCATGTATTCACACCTTTCCAAGGTTCCGTAGCGAAGCAGTTCTCCGTCTGAGTAAAGGAGATAGCATCCCAGGTTGCGTCCGCTCAGATACTCAGACAGCATGAAATCAGAGCGGTCCCTGTGCAGGTCCTGCCAGGCTTTAAGCTCGTCGAGGTCGTGAGGAAGAAAAGACCCTTCGCCGGAGGTGGTGCCTGCGCGGTAATTGCGCACCCACATGGGGAAGTCCAGGAGCAGGGAATCCGGGCTTGCGTCCCCTTCTAATATCTGGAAACTGGGGACCAGGCCGGTATCGGAGAGCGAGGCGTACAACACAGACTTGTCGCTGACCGTGCGGGCGAAGCGAGGCGGGAGGCGGTGAAACCTCACGTCAAAGGGATGCTCGCACCAGTACAGCACCTCGGGCTCGGGAATCACTATGGCGTATTCAATGAGATTCTCATCTATTATCCTTTGCATTATGTCCCGGTATGCGGAATCAGAACTGTAAGGCACCCTATAGACCTTTTCATAAAGACCCTCGAACACCCCGTAGAGATTGTAGCAGACATCCGTGCCTATGAACCGGCACCTGCCCTTGAAGTGGGGGCTCCTCATCAGCGCCCTTACCACGGAGCGCGATGTAACTCCACATGCGCCTGTCACAAGTATGTTGTAAGTTTCTGTATTCATGGGTGATACTCGTTTATCACTATTTTTCTTTTTCCTGAACTCAGCACCGGAATCTCCTCAGTATATTCAATATTTATCACGGCCTCTTCTCCCAACACTGATTTGAGTTCATGAATAATGGCCTGCTCATTTATATATTTTTTAGGAGCCATGTTCAGTATAAGATTGTAGATGCTTTTATTCTTTTGTATAAACTGGTATTGCTTCACGTCCTCGTTATTGTATATACACTCCGGCATGCCGTTGAAAAGGTCTATGACATTTCCATCCATGTCTCTTATAAGGTCATTTCTTCGACCCATAAGATTGGATAAAGAAATGGCAAATCCGGCTTCATCTCTTTCTCCTGCTATTGCAATGTCTCCTGTGTCATAGCGTATCAGTGGCATTGCATGGTTTGAAAGATCCGTTATCACCACACGTCCCGCCTCTCCCTCGGAGGTGGGACAGTTACAGTCTTCTTTTAGTATTTCTATCAGGCAGCTGCATCTGTTAAGTCGTATATGTGAGCCTACGCCGTCGATAATAGAGCTTCCCAGCACGCCGTTTTCCTCATTGCCGTATTGAGATATGATATGGCATCCCAATTCAGAGGTGACTCGCCTACGCAGTGTCTCCGGCATGAGTTCGCCAACCGATATAAAAAAAGGATGTGAATTGAAATGCACTTTATTGTCTACTGCATAACGTGTTATCAAATCTATGCTGGTCATGTAGGCTCGTATGAAATTTATTCTACGCTTGTCTATTGTCTCTATGAATTTTTTAATGCGATTTTCATCAAGCCGTGAATTGTCAAAATAAAAGATATTGGACTTGGAATCATATCTGTCAGCGAAACCGGACCAGTAGTGGGAGCCGCTGCGGACGTGAATCAAAGGATCACAGGAGCGGAAGCCTATCAGGTCATTCTCGTATTTGATGGTGGCGACACGGCGTAGGCGGCACAGGGTGTCTTGCGGCGTGCAGAAAGGTGTGCCTGTGCTGCCCGAGGTCTTCTGGATATGCAAAGGACCTTTTTGTCCCGGTATTTTGTTTATGGGGGTCAAAAAAGCCTGCTTGTCGGAAAGGATTATGGATTTGTCAATGACCGGAAAAGTATCAAGGGTATAGACAGGCTTATTCTTGTAGTAATCAATATTATGCTTGGCGAACTCAAGAATATGCTCAAGCAATTGGAGCCTTCGTCTCATGCCTTTTTCAGAGGGCGAGGCTGTGAGTTTTACATCCAGGTAAGCTCTCAGGAGATTGCCTCCCTTCAGCATATCCTCAATCCAATACCGTTTTCTTTTGTACCAGGTGCCAATACTCATATCCAGCGTATTAAGTTGGGTTTGCAAATGTAGCTAATTATTTTGTAATTTTGCGGTGATTATGGAGAGGAGCAAGAAAAATATTTTGGAGCTGACGCGGATGGGGGCGGGCGAGTGGCTGGTCGCCGACAAGCTGCCGCTGCGGCTGCTGCTCGACGATGTGCGTTCGCTGAACAATGTGGGTTCGCTGCTGCGTACCTCGGACGCTTTCATGGTGGACGAGGTGGTGATGTGCGGCATCACGGGCACCCCCCCGAACCCGGAGATCCACAAGACGGCACTCGGCGCCGAGGATTCGGTGCGGTGGCGGCATGCGGACTCGTGCGTGGAGGAGGTACTGTCCTTGCAGGCCCGGGGATGGAAGGTGTGTGTGCTGGAGCAGACCCACAACTCTGTGATGCTTCAGGATTTCACCCCTGTGAGGGGCGAGCGGTACGCCTTGGTGTGCGGCAACGAGGTGCATGGGGTGGACCAGAGGGTGGTGGACCTGGCCGATGTGGTGATAGAGATACCGCAGTGCGGGGCCAAACATTCGCTCAATGTGTCGGTTAGCTCCGGCATAGCCCTGTGGACCTTATTCGCGGCTCTCAGATGAAGGAAATGTCTCGCCTCAAAAGCCCTGTGGCGTTGACCTGGGGGGTGCTCTTGGTCTCCTCCATGCTGTTCGCGGCGTGGATGCTCTGCGCGCGCGGATATGGCAAGGGCTGGGTGGACGACATAGCTTATTCGCGTGTCTTCACCTCCGACATGGGTTATGTCTCCGCAGAGGACACATATATGTTTTGCGAGGGGGACGAGATAAGCACCCTCTCCGATGTCCTGGGCAGCGGGTACTGGCACTATATGTTGCAGAACGGCAGGCTGGCCAATTTCCTGATGCTTCTCTCCAACCTGCTTCCAC
Organism: uncultured Bacteroidales bacterium; assembly: GCA_900552315.1. Classification (GTDB taxonomy): domain Bacteria; phylum Bacteroidota; class Bacteroidia; order Bacteroidales; family Muribaculaceae; genus Lepagella. The sequence goes on from URZM01000071.1 coordinate 6,529, forward strand.
CCTGGCTGGTGGCTCTGCTGCATGGCGCGGCCTACGGGTTCATGATAGCGGGAATACTGCGCCTGGGTCTCGGCAGGGAATGGTCCGGCCGTCCTCTGGCCTTGGCCGGCGCCATGGTGGCGGTATGGTGTTTTTTCCCTTGGTGGGACATGTACGCGAGTTCAGACTTCATGTTCAACTATGTATGGGGCGCTGCCGCGTGCCTGTGGAGCGCGACAGCCATTTTCACCCCTTCGGAGCAGCGTCGGCTGAGGTGGCTTTGGCTCGTGGTCCCGGCCTCCATGGTGCATGAGGGCCTGAGCGCCATGCTGGATGTGGGGATTGTGGCGTATGTGCTTTGCAACCTGAAAACCTATATATCCGATCCGAGGAGGCTCGTATTGCCTGCCGCCTTCGGCCTTTTCTCGTTTGTGCCGCTCTTATCGCCGGGTATATGGGAGAGGTCATCGTACCTGACGGGCGGAGAGCTGGACACATATTTCCTTTCCTATGTGGTCTTGGCCAAAAGCGCGTTTGTGCTGGCCGTGGCGGCGGCCTTCGTGATCGCGGGTGTGCGGGCACGCCGGTGGGTGGCGCTTGCGGTGTGCGTCTCCATGCTGGTGGCCGCTTATGCCATAAGCATTAAGGTCTCCGTGGCCGGCAGGGGATTGTGGGGGGCCTATCTTGTGGCGGCGGTGATGCTGTGCCGTCTGTGTTCCGGCGTCAGGCTGGGAGAGTCGGCTGTTCGCCTGGGGGCCCTGGCTGTCACGGCGGCCCTGTGCGTGTGGGGCGTGCAGCTGTGCCGTTGGCAATGGCGTATGTCGGCAGAGCGCGACGCCATAGTGGAGGAATTGCGCACAGGCCATCCTGAAGGGGTGTATTCGTTGTCGCCGGTCACCGACTATGACCGGATACCCTGGTGGCTTTTCGGTATCCCCGGCACCGTGGGGTCTATGGAATCAGGCAACCGCAGATTGATATACGCCGACATCACCGGCAGAGAGGGGAGAAAGATAGGATTTATAGCGTTGCTGCCCACGGCCCCCACACTGGAGGAAAGCATGGAGCGCCTGCCGCCGCTTCCCTCCGGGCTGAGGGGGGACAAACACTGTATAGTCAGCGCAGAGCGTCATCCCGACGCCTGTTTCAGTCTCACCTTCAGCCCAGAGCCTGAGCCGGGCGCGGCGGGCTGGCATCCCGTGTATTCGTTGAGGAAATTCGCCGGTCCTGTCCGGTGCAAAATTATCTGTGAAGAGGCCGGGCTACGCCTTTCAAGCGACGATTCGGTATACGTGTACCGTCCCATGCGCATAGCCCGCTCACTGTGGAACCACAGGCTCATAGACGCGGAGCCATGCTCTGAGTGAAGGGAGGCAGAGGTCATCCCCGCAGCCCTACAAGGTGTTTGCAATCAATAGATTGGGGACGTATGGTGTCAGAAGCTCAGGGACAGGGATAGTGCGGGCATCACCTCCGTGCGGTTGCCGCCCAAGGGAGCCGCGAGTGTTCCCACCCCGAAGCCTGCCGTCACTTGCTGCCCGGCCTTGCTCTTTTGCTTTGCCGCCTTCAGGTTCTTGTAGGCAAATACGAATGATGCGACTGACCCGGCCAGGAACAGACCGGTGCCACCCATCATTAGTCCCTCAAACAAGGTTACGCCGGGTCTGACCATTATACATAGAGTAGTGTAGAGCACTCCGGCAACGGTTATGGCTGTTGATACCACTCCGACTCCTGTGAGCAGGACAAAGCGTCCCCATTCCTTGGTATCCTTGTAATTGAAAGGTGCAGGCGCTGGCGTGACCTGCTGCGGATTGGCAGGTTCGGTATTGCCCGCCTCGGCGGTCGTTTCTGTATCCAGTGCTTCAGTATCCAGTGCTTCAGTATTCAGGCGGTTTCCTCGGTCTGTCTGCACACCCATAGTCTCGGCTATGGAGTCGGTGCATTCCGCCGCCACATTCTCTGCCGACGACGGGAAAGGCACAGCCTGCGTCATGTCCGTGTCGGCGAAGGCAAAGAGCTGCCCCAGGCAAACCATCACACCTACTGCCAAGGCACGCAGCATATTCCAATTCTTCATAAGTCACATCAGGTTATAGTTAGTTATCAGTCAGTTATCACCAAATTATTGGTTGTCTGCGCCTTGTAGGGCTGCACCCCGGGGCAGCCGTCATGCACGCGATTCAGCGGCGGAAAAACGGATGCACCGGGGTGCAGCCCTACAGGGCGCAGGGACGCAGGGGGGAGGTCATTTCTTGGAGTTCTGCTCCTTGAGGAGGTCTCGGATTTCGGTGAGGAGCTCCACGTCGGGCGCGAGCTTCTCGGGTTCCTCGGCCTTGGCCTCTTCCTGGCGGTGGAATTTCTGCATTATGCGTATGGCCATGAAGATGCAGAAGGCTATGATGAGGAAATCGACTATGTTCTGGATGAACATGCCGTAGTTGAGCGTTACGGCTTCCTTGGCGGCCTCTCCGGCGGCCGTGGCGGGCTGGGCGTCCTGCAGGACGTATTTCATGTCTTTGAAATCCATGCCGCCCGTGAGCACGCCTATGGCCGGCATGATGAGGTCGTTGACGAGCGAGGAGACAATCTTGCCGAAGGCTCCGCCGATGATCACGCCGACGGCCATGTCTATGACGTTGCCGCGCATGGCGAACTCCTTGAAATCAGAAAAGAATTTTCCCATATCTTTAAATTGTTTTTAATGATTTTTAAACCCGGTTTACGCACAAAAGGTTCACGGGCGCGTTATATACATCGGACGACTTGGCACGGCCACGGTGTGGCGCGTATGGCGTACGCGTCTTGAGAGGTTTGCAAAATTAGTTAAAAAAATTGTGGAGGTATAGCCCATACCTCGAAAAAAATTCCTAATTTTGCAGAAAATTAAAGGCTTGCGGTTCACGCTGAAGAAAACACCATGCCGCCGGCCTCGCTCATGAGAGGCATGCCGCCCGGGAAAAGTGCGGGGACATGCGCGGCCGGGGCCAGGAGCGCCGGACGAGTAGTGTACAGATTATGAATATTTTAAATCAATTCAACCCAAAGGTATAATAAAATGACAAAAGTAGGTATTAATGGTTTTGGTCGCATCGGTCGTTTCGTGTTCCGTGCCTCCACAAAGCGTGATGACATCGAGGTAGTTGCAATCAACGACCTTCTCCCCGTAGACTATATGGCTTACATGCTCAAGTATGACACTATGCATGGCCGCTTCGACGGCACTGTAGAGTGCGACACTGAGAAGAACCTGCTGATCGTGAACGGCAAGGAGATCCGCGTGACAGCCTGCAAGAACCCCGCCGAGATAGACTGGGCAGCCGTAGGCGCAGAGTATGTAGTAGAGTCCACCGGTCTGTTCCTGACCGAGGAGAAGGCCCAGGCCCACATCGAGGCCGGCGCCAAGTATGTGGTGATGAGCGCACCCTCGAAGGACGCCACCCCCATGTTCGTATGCGGCGTGAACGCCGACACATACGCTGGCCAGAAGTTCGTGTCCAACGCTTCCTGCACCACCAACTGCCTTGCTCCCATAGCCAAGGTGCTCAACGACAAGTTCGGCATTGTCAATGGCCTGATGACGACCGTACACTCCACCACAGCCACACAGAAGACCGTTGACGGTCCTTCGATGAAGGACTGGCGCGGCGGCCGTGCCGCTTCGGGCAACATCA
>URZM01000072.1 GCA_900552315.1 uncultured Bacteroidales bacterium
CCGGAGGGGGCGTAGATTTTGTTAACCCCCGGCGTCCTCGCCGGGGGACCATCCACTCCACAACCCCAGCCCCAGAGGGGCTGCACTCCCACTCCTCCTCCAACCTCCGTCCTTATTTCTCTCATTCCTCTCATCCCTCTCACCCACTCTCAAACCTCTCACCCCACCCACGAAAACCACACTTTTTACACCTCGTTAACAATTTTTAACAATCGGGGGGGTAAAACCGCATTTTTAGTTGTACTTTTGCACAAATAAACTTAACTTGGCTGCAAAACGCGCCCTCAAAGCGGTCTATACACCGCAAACCACACCGAGAATATCAACCAAAACATACCGAAAAATGAACTCGAACAAAATGAAACTCCTCTACTGGGCCGGTTTCCTTCTCTGCGGAGGAGTCAGCTGCTGGCTCACAGGACAGTCCCTGGCCCTGCTGTGGCAATGCAACGTCATCCTGGCCCTGCTCGTAGCCATAGCCTTCTTCGTAATCGCCTCCTTCGGCACCAAGCTCGTCGTCGACAGCTTCAGCCGCGACGCAGAGCACCCCGTACTGCAACTGCTCGGAGGCACCATCCTGGTCATCATCTTCTGGCTCATCTGCTCCATGCCCACCAACACCCACACCTTCTTCGTAAGCCAGCAAGGCGAAGAGCTCGTGAACCAAGACATCAACACCACCAAGAAATACCTCACCAACCTCAAAAACTACGGTGGAGACGCAGAGACGGAATATCAAAGCTACTGCATGGGAATCGATGCGGCATCCAAAAGCCTCAAGGAATTCCTGAAAGGTGAAATAGGCGGAGGAAATCCCGGCAACGGCCCTCGCTCCAAAGAGGCCATACAGAATTTCAACAAAGAGTGGAACACGAAGATAGAATTGCTGACCGACTTGAGCCTTCACAATACACAAAAGGCCATCAATACATATAACGATGTAATCGACGCCGCCATAGAGACAGCCAAGATTGCAAAGGCCAAAGAGTCTGTAAACCAGTACAACGGCAAGACCATAAGCCAGATGAAAAAGGATGCCGACAAACACCTCAAGGCGCTCAACAAAATCTCCGACGGCATCAAGAACCACGCCATCGACATCACTGACCTCGAAGACCTCCAGCGCATCAACAACGAGCTCAACGACTCATACACCCTGATCAAGAACAACGCCGACCGCGCGAGTCTCTCACAGGTAGACAAGCCCAAATACACCGCCCAGAACATCCACACCGACACCAAGCGCCTCACAAGCGTCTCCGAGATGGTCATTGACTGGTGGAACGGCAAATACGACGGCTTCGGCCTCGGCTGGTGGATACTCTTCTCCATCCTCATCGACATAGCCGCCTTCATATTCTTCTACCTCGCAACAAAATAATAATTAAAATTTAAATAACTTACAACAATGCCCGAATTAGGAGGCCTCGCGCCCGAACTACAAGACCCGATTGGTACTCCAACTCAAGAAAATATTTTCCCTGAGGTGGACACACCAACACCCGATGCTGACTACAATCCAGACACGCAGATTAACCCGGAAACAGGTCGTAACGTCCTTGACACGACAGACCTATGCACCATCAACGACAAGAATACCCCCATCTTGGTCCTCTTCGGTCCGTCGCAATGCGGCAAGTCAATGACCATGGTCCGACTCGTAAATTACCTGCGAAAAATGAATTTCACCGTTGAGCCAAGAATAGATTTCCGCCCTTCAAATGACAAAATCTATAAAGAACGCTGTCTGAAATTCAACAGCACAATCGCGACATACGAACCACTTCCCGGTACGGCTTGGCAGGACTATATGCTTGCCACGGTCTACGATAAAAGGAGAATCAGCGTACTGCAGATTCTTGAAGCACCGGGAGAGGCATATTTTTCATCGCACTCCGAGGACCCAGTGAACGAAGAATTTCCGGCCTACCTCAACACAATAAACCTGGTTGACGCTCCAAAAATATGGTGCTTCTTCATCGAGCCGGACTGGGGACTTGGCAAAAACGATCTCTATACAGAGCGTATAAAGCGTATGCAGCAGTTCATCGAACTGCGCAAAGACAAGATTATATTCCTGTACAACAAGGTTGACATGAAACCCCATTTCATACGCTACAATAAAGTTGATGAGAAAGCTGTAATCAAGTATGCCAACGATCAGTACCCGGGACTATTCGATGCCTTCAAGAACACCCGCATCATCGAGAACATATATCGTCCATACCTGTGCGAGTTCGTGCCCTTCTCCACAGGAAGCTACTCCGGTGGGAAATTCTCTCCATCCAGGGACATGTATCCTGAGATGTTGATGAAGAAAATTCTTAAACGGATGTTTTAACAGCCAAATAATCCCGCATCCATGAAATCTATATATGTTTCTTTTGATGGAGTCAGCGCCAGAGGCAATGACTATATTCCCCCTATCGATTCAAATTCCGTTTGGGAGAAGAGTGTGATGGAACGACATTACGATAACTGCAAGATTTTCGGCGACCTGGACGAGGTGTTCCTGCTGGAGATGACGCAGGCCCACGGCAAGGCGCCATTGGTCTATTACCAGTACCTGCGCTACAAGGGCGTGAAGGACCGGGCAGACCGCACACCTTCGGTGTTCGGGGTGACGATTGCCACCGACACCTTCTGCCCGGACTCCGAGATGATGCTCTCCCTGTGCCGTGACATCTTCCAAAAGTGCGTGGTGGGAGGCAAGCTCCTGTCCATGAACGCGGACGGCATCATAACATGGCTGTGCAACACCCTCTCCGACCCACAGGCCGTGGCCGCGCACAAGGATGCTGAGGACAGGCTGGTCAAAATCCTTACCGCATACCAGAACTGCGGGATGCTCACAGACATGCCGGTCGCCGGGTGGGCTGTCACTCCGCCTCTGAGCCTCAACAATGAGGCGCAGCTGCTCGTGAAGATGAACCCCTCGGACGTGAACGGCCACGAACTGGCCTCCCTGCTGAAAAGCGGCAAGAAGGTGGCCATTGCAGGCGATTTCCCTCCCAAGAGCGCCCAACGGGCCATTGACCAGGCGAACAGCGCAAAGATGGCCGCCGAAAAGAGCGCAGCAAGTCTTTCCGCAAGCCTCGATGCCTCGCGCAAAGATGTCGCTAAGCTCTCCTCTGAAAAAGCCGCCCTTTCCAAAGACCTGACGGACAGCCGCAAACAGTCCGCTGATCTGACAAGGGAGCTGGAGTCCCTGAAGACCCAACAGAAGACCATGCTGTCGAGATTTGAGGCCAAAGGCAACTACTCATGCCAGCAGCAACTCAACGACTTGAAAGCACGCTTGGACGCGCTCGCTCCCGGCAGGAATCCCATGCCGGGAGGGGGACAAGGACCCAAACGACCGCTGGGGCAATGGATTCTTGTTTGCGCTGCCTCCGCTATCCTACTGATGGCTCTCGCCTTCTTCTTGGGACGTTGCTCTTCCGACGACCAGAAGGAGTCCGGCAATGAGGGCGAAAACAAGGAACAGACCGAAGGCGACAAGAATCAGACCATTGAGAAGAAAATCGAAAGTGACAAATCTGCATCCGGCGACCAAGACCGAGAAAATGAGGGCTTCGGCGGAAAGACCGTAAACATCGCCTCACCCACAGATGAACACGAAGATGAAATCCGCATAGAGCAAGGACCCAATGGCGGTGGCAAAACTTACCACCCCGGTGAAGAAGGATCCGGCTCCGAAGGCGCTCTTTCAGGTTCTGAAAGTCAGCACGATCAGACCTACGATTTCGACCCCTATTACGACCGCGACGACGAATCATGGCAAACAGGTTACTACTACGCCTATTCGCGTCGATGACCCTGTCGCTCAGCCTGGCACTCGTGCCGGGCTGCGGCGACTCAAAGTCCAACGACCGGTATTTCGACGACACGGACGACGATGCCGAAGCTCTAACGGACCCGGACACCGGGACAGAGTCCGATGTGACGGAATATGAGCCCGAAGAGATTTCACCCGCCCCGGTGGCTGAAGAAGACACCGGGCCGGTGTACGGCGACGTGGCGGTACCCTTCACAGAGGAGATGGGCGTGAAGCTCGTAAACGTGAAGATAAACGGGTCAATCGGGGTCGACATGATCATCGACTCCGGCTGCTCGGGCACGCTCATCTCCCTGGCCGAGGCCCAATACCTGGCACAGAAAGGGGTGCTCACCGAGGACGACATCATGGGCCAGCAACAGGCGCAGATAGCCGACGGCTCCATAACCCTCAACACCGTGGTGCGCCTGCGCCAGCTCGTGATAGGCGACGCCATCCTCTGCCCCGACGTCATAGCCACCGTCTCCGACAACATGAACGCACCCCTGCTGCTCGGCAACGAGGTGCTCAACCGCATCGGCGCCTACACCGTAGACAACGAGAACAACCTGCTAATCTTCCACAACGTACCCCAACGCTGAAACACCCTGCATCCACCCATGAACTGCGAGGCATACATAGCTTATTACTGGAACGGGCAAATCAACCTATACCCGAACAACATCGAACCCTCCCTCCTGACGGACATATTCACAAACCTGCCCTCCGGAGCGGGCTACGACACCGGCGACTGGCTCGCCATAAAGCGGAAAGACGATATGGTGTACTATGCCTTCATAGTCACCCTTGCCGGAGAGCCGCAAGACAGGCTGTGCCTGATGGTCGGCCTCAACAACATCCTTATCACCGACATCCTGGCCCTCAACACCTTCATGCGCCACACCCTGCGCGACCTCGCGCAGAGATGCCGCATAGCCCGCTACGACATTAGCCTGGGCGCATACACGCGACTCGAAGCCGACGGCGGTGTGGCGAAATTATCCGAGGCACAGGAAATCCTCCGCGACCGCTTCAACGAGCGCTTCGACGGCTGCGGCTCTCAGCCAGGCCCTCAGGACTACACATCTCAGCCCGGAGTAGACGTGTACACCATGCTCCCCGACGGCAGGACAAGACATGCCTCCGCATCCTCCGGCCAACGCGCTTCCTCCCTGCCACATAGCGTCGAGGCGGGGAACACCGTACTTATACAAAGCCGCCATGAAGAGGCAAGCCGATACGCAGGTATGGGTGAAAGCACCAACAAGGAGAGAGAACAGCCAGGCCCGACACCGGACACGCAACAAGAATGTACCGCCACCGACGACACCCCACGTCAGACATCCAATCGCCCCACTCCATCACCTGCAAATGGCGACAAACCCGCAAGTTCAAACCGGATATGGAGCATCCTGTCCCCTATCCTGGCATTGGCTCTTGTGGCGGTCGGCATACTGGCTATAGCCGACGGAAAATGCAACCGCAACCCCTCCGACCACGACTCAGACACTGTGGCAACGGTTGAAGCAGTAGCAGAGGAGCCCGACCCAATGGACATGCTTTCGGAGAACCAACAAGAGATTGTATCGCTGCTGAACGCTTTATCGGAAGACTATTACAACAATCCGAGCAATGACGATTTCATGCGCAAAGCCATAGACACCGCAAACACCATCCAGACCCTAATCCATAATCTTACCCACGGCGAGCGCCAAGAGCTGAAAAACAACTACGCCTTTGTGTCTGCACTTGAGCGCATCAAGGAAATCCATGAGCGAGAGGACAAAAGACTGAATGAATGTGCCGCTCCTGGTGATTGGGATGCCCGCTATGAATTTGAATATTCGTTTGACATTTCCCTCGACTACCTGAGCAACCTTCCTGAATTTCTTGACAGACCGCGCAAGGATGACCCGGCTCCCGCCGCACAAGAAACCCCTGCCACACCGGCGGTGGACGCCCAATGTGAGGCAGCTGACGCTGCAATTGTTCCGGCAGCTGATGCCGCTTGTGAAGACGAAGGTTTTGGAGGTCCGGACGATGAGTGGGATTACAACACCAAGTAGTCATATACAAGAAACACATAAACAAACCATGAATTGCGAGGCATATATAGCTTATTACCAGGCGGGTGAGGTTCAGTTGTACCCCAACAACATCGACACAGCCTTCCTCTCAGGCATCTTTGCCTCCCTGCCGGATGAGGTGGGAGGACACGCTGATTTCCTGGCCATACAGCGGAGGGGCGATATGGTGTACTATGCCTTTATCGCGCCTCTCGTGGGTGCCGGTAAGGACAAGGTCAGCATTATGGTCGGCCTCAACAATATCCTCATCACCGACATCCTGGCGCTCACCACGTTCATGAAGCATACCTTGAGCATCCTCGCCGAAGAATACCACATAGCCCGCTATTACCAGGAGCTTGGCGGATACCTCTCCCCAGCCACCGATGCCGAAGACATTGCCACAGCGAAAGCCATGCTCCGCGACAGCTTCAATAAGCGTTTCAACGACTGGGGCACGCCACTCGGCCCCACAGACTACTCACAAAGCCCGCAAACGGACCTCCGTACCCTCCGTCCCGACGGTTCCCTCTCCCACTCCACCCTCTCCCTAACGCAAAGCATAGAGGGCGGCAACACCCTGCTCATCCAACTCCCGAAATCTGATACGAAACCCACTATTGAAAACCCGCCGACATCCAAACCAGAAGACCCAAAAAACGGCGATAGCCCGAGCCCAACCCCTGAACCTAAGCCAGGACTGAATCCAGAACAGGGCCCAGAACCAGGCATCAATGCTTGGTGGATATTGCCGATAATTATAGGTCTTTTATTAGCCTTTTATGCTCTCGCCTCTATCCCTTGGAGCAGCCGTTCACGAAGCACAGACGAGTTGGACAGCACCATACCCGCAGCAGCAGAGAATCATCCCTTCACTCAGGCCGAGACGGAAAAACCTGATGCTGCAATGCCGGCACCAGAGGTGGCCGAGGCAGCCGCCGCGCCCAAGCCGGACACACAAGTTTCCTCCGATGCCGCTATCCTTGCCGAAGGGACAGAGCTACTTTATTACATAGACAATACCTTGGCCCTTTTCAATCAAGGCCAGACCACTGAATACCAGCTTATTGAAAAATTCAGCAACTTACGACGGTTTATCCGCTCAATAGGCCAATCAGGATTCCACACCCTTGCAATAGACTACGATTTCCTGAACCTATGGAGTAAGATAAACGATGAACTTTGGGATTCCGCAATCCGTGACATATCCCCCGCCCTTAATCAGGAATGCGAGTGGTTCAACTCCAGCTACAACGACCTCAATGAAATACAGTTTTTATACTACGATGAATCCAGTTGATTAACAACAGTATACAAATTACCAAGATATGAATTGCGAGGCATATATAGCTTATTGGAGGGGCGGTGAGGTGGAGCTGTTCCCGAACAACATCGATGCGAGTATGGTGGCCGACCTCTTCGCGCTCGTGCCGGAGGATGATACGCTCCCTGCGGCGGAATGTTTGCTCATGCGGCGGTCGGACAGCATGTTATATCAGGCCTTCGTCCGCACGCTCTCGGCCAAGGACAGGGAGTTTGTCTGCATCATGACCGGCATGAACCATGTCCTCATCGACGACCTGCCTGGTCTGTATGGCTTCTTCAGGAACGAGATGGAGGTGCTGACCCGGTCATGCCACCTGAATCTCTACACGAGTCATGAAGATGAGGGCTATGACAAGAGCATGGCAAAGGCGTGCGGGCTGCTACGCGAGGACTTCAACAGGCGTTTCAGCAACTCCGGGAGCGCTCCGGGGGCCCTCGACTACACACGCCGACCAGAAACGGCCCGTCTCCATATCGATGCGGACGGCAATGTCTCGAGTCCCGGCACCGAGGGAAAATACCGCTCCGCGAAGGAGGCGCGCAAGAGCCTGGAGGCCGGAGACTCCCTGATTATAACAGCCGAGCCGCCCGCCTCGGAAAAGCCCGCGACCCTCAAACCTGTGCAACCGGAACCAGCTCAGCCACGTCCATCCAATCACGGCAGATGGCTTGCAGCAGTGATAATCGCCGCCCTATGCGTGATTTGTATAGGCTTGTATCTTATGAGCCGACCCACTCCCCCTGCCCCAGACCCGATTTCGACAATATACGAAACTCCGGAACAGCAGATACTCAACTCAGGCTGCGAAGGAATGCTATATAATGACAAAACCCTCTATTTCTACAAAGGATATTTCAATGACAACGGCACAGACTACCCGGTCATGGTCGCTTTCGTAGAGAGCGGCGGACAGATTATCCAGAGCGTTTACAAGAACGTCAACTACGGCGGGACAATCAAGATGGACTATCAGGCTACCAGCGACGAAATCCTGTTGTCCGGCAAAGACGGCAACAACGACTTCACCATCACGCTCCATACCGACGGGGACGGACTGGCAGGCGTCACCACAGACGGGTCCAAGACCATGTCCGTGAGGCTGATGCCCACCACCGAGTCCTTTACAAGCAAGTACTTTGACTGACGGACATCGACCCGGAACACGACATGACAATAAACCCTAATTAAAACGACCCACATCAATGAACTGCGAGGCTTATATAGTCAGGAGCGGGAGGCACGGCACACGGCTCTTCCCGGCCAACGTGGAGGAGAGCCGGATACATGACATCTGCGCCTGCGCCTGCGAGGACGACACCCTGCTCATACGCCGCCACAAGGAGATGGTCTATTACATGTACCTGAGGAAACTCTCTGACCCACAGGACTCCTTCGTCGGGATAGGCGTGGCGCTCAACTCCATAGTGATAGACGATGTGGAACGCCTCCACAAGTTCTTCCGGCAGGAGATGCGTAAAATTGCGGACGGGTATGGCCTGGCGACGTATGACAACAGCACCGGCACATATCATGAGCGCGACAAGGAGGCGCGGGACGAGGAGGCGCGAGCCCGGCTGATGACAACGTTCAATTCCCGTTTCCAACGTGCAGGGCATGCCCCCGGCGCTCTCGATTACAGTGCCAGGGGGGAGCGGGATTCATTGAAAGTATGTCCTGACGGGGAGACCATACGCTTCTCCGCAGCATTGCCCCCTCTCCGGGAATATCCGGTGCGCCGGAGCATCGAGGCGGGCAACACGCTGATTGTCACCGCCGAGATTTCGGACGAGAAAGAGATCGCGCGTCTTCGCCGGGAGATAAAGCAGCTCAAGGTCCAAATCAACCAGAACCGGGTCGAGCTTAACCGTCTGAAGAACGAAAACGAGAAGCTGAGGGACAAGGCCAAGGAAAACAAGGCGAATCCCAACCCTGTACTGCCAGGCACAGGCAAACCATTCCCCACACCCACCGGAGGCGACGACAGTTCCCAATTGTCAAAGAAGGCCCAACGTATCCTGCTTGCGATATTGATTCTGGCAGCGGTCGCGGTAATCGCCTCCGGCCTTTACAAATAATCCGGATTTGGATTGTCGGCGGGGATTGCTTACCTTTGCGGAGACGTAACCTATTATGGACACAACCAATTATATATGTTTATGAAGAGAATATTCTTGCTTCTGGCCGTTGCGGTGTTCGTGACGGTGTCGGCTTATGCCGAGCATTTCAAGTTCATGGGCATGCCGCTTGACGGGCCTGTGGACCAGTTCGAGAAGGCTTTGTTGCAGAAAGGTTTCAAGTCCGTGCCGGATGAGGAGAATGCACCCACTCGCTTTTATCGGGGAAAGTTCATGAGTGAGAAAAACGCGTTGGTCTCGCTGTACCCCACTCCTAAAAGCAATACTGTCTACATGGCCGGAGTGACTTTAGACAACATCACCGAGCCGGGAGAGACGGAAGCCATGTTCAACAGGTTGGCCTCGGCCATAGAGAAGAAATACACGGTTTCAAACAAGGATGTCGCAGGCGAGCGGAACGTGTATTACTACATAGGCAAAGAAGGGTGCATCCATCTGGAAATATCAAAGGGGACGCTGATGGTCTTTTATGTCGACATCGCCAACACCGCCACATACGGCCAGGAGGAGGAAGAGGACATCTGACCTCCCCGTTCGAATAAAACGGCAAGGCGGCGGAGAGTGATTCTCCGCCGCCTTGTGTGTCATTTATAGTCCGGGGTCAATGGTTGTGGCAGCAGCCGCCGTGGCCGTGGTCATCGTGGTGATGTCCTCCGCAGCAGCCGCCTTCGCCGTGGCCATGGTCGTGATGGTGGCCTCCGCAGTTGTGGTCATGGCCCTCATGGTCGTGGTCGCAGTGGCAGCCGTCGGAGCAGTGGCCGTCGCCGTGGTCGTGGCCACAGCCGCATCCGCAGTGGCGGGGCGGGTTCA
>URZM01000073.1 GCA_900552315.1 uncultured Bacteroidales bacterium
ACACCCTAAGATGAAATCATAAGAGAAATTAGAATTCGATGTTGTTGACGCGCACCATCCAGGGAAGCACGCGGCAGGAGACCTTGAAATAGGTCTTGGGATCCTCGTCCGGATTCTCGGGCTTCTCAGGTTCCGGGTCGTCACTGGGGTTGGCGGTGTGGCCGAAATCCGTGATGGTGGTCACAGCCAGCTTGTACACGTTGTTGCGCACCGTGCCGAACTCCATGGGGCCCATCACAGAGGGGTTGCCGTTGTCGTTGTGGCGGTTGCGGTAGATGTAGTACACATAGTAGTGGCCGCCTGTGTTGCGAAGTATCTTGAACGTGCCGTTGTTCTGTGCGGCGGTGCAGTCGGATATGGCGTTCTTGAACACGGGACGGTTGTTCTCGTCAAGCTTCACCTTGTCGCCGTCCATCTCCACCTCGAGAACCTCGGAGCCGAACACCCTCACGAAGTCGACACGCATGGTAGCGGCCTCGGAAAGGCGATATACGAAATAGCGCAGAGACTCCACGTCGCCGTAGTAGGTGCCGTTGTAGCCATAGATGTCCCTGTTGGCCTCCATAGCCTTGGCCATGTTGGAGCCTGCGGCGGCGTTCTTGATCTCAGCCTTGAAGATAACGCCTGTAGAGAGGCCCTTCATCTGGCTTGCCACAGAGGGGAGCGTGTTCTCGGTCACGTAACGCCAGGTCTGGTAACCGGCCTTCTCGGCGGCCTCGAGCTTATCGCCCCAGTTTTGGTCGTCGTCCTCCTCGAATTTGCTCTTGTCTGAGAACTCGGTCATGTAGGTGTAGTTGTAATAAGCCTCGTCGTCATAGTTATGACCGGTGGAATTATAGAAATAGTTCTTGAACAGGTCGGAGATCGTAGTAGGGGTGGCAGCGTTCTTCTCCGCGAAATAGGGGCTTACCACATAGTTGTTGGCGTTCTCTATGCCACACACAGTCCAACTGGCGTCGGTGCCGTCACCGGACACGCGGGGAAGATAGTAGTACTCCTTGGCTATGTTGATGGGAGCCATGGCGAGCAGCTCTATCTGGGCTATCTCTTTGTCGGGAGCGTTGACATCCTTGACGCTGTAAAGATTGTTGTTCACCTGCTTGAAGTCGAAACGGGAGGATACGCGGGCCACGTCCACTGTGCCGAGGTCGAAAGCCTTCTCTGCGGTGTTGTAGTTGTTGGTCAGAGCAAGCTCAGAGGGCATGTCCTTGGTGGGGATACCCTTGTTGGGAGCGTTGACCATGAGGAAGCCGTTCTTCGTCCATACACCGGCGTTGTCCTTCTCTGCGTCACCCAGCTTGCCTACCATACGGTCAAGGTCAAGGGAGCCGAAGCTGGTGGTGGTGAGGTCAGAGTTGCAATATGCGAAAATATAGACTGTCTGGTCATGGAGCTTTACGATCTCCGTGTCCTGGAACGTGATGGTGTACACATTCTCAAGGGATGCGTCAGGGTCGGGAGCGACACCCTTGGAGCTTACTGCCATGGGCACATACTTGCCGTTCTCGAGCGTTGCGAGCACCAGGGTCACGTCGCTGATGTTGTTCTCATAGTCGCGGCCCACCTCGAACCCGTCCTCGGAGTTTGTGGGATCATTGTAGTCCACTGTTTCGCTGCGCGTGCCGGCAGCTGTCTGAAGACGAATCTTGGCATACATGGGTGTGCCTTCCCCGCCCCCGTTGTCCGGGTTGACGGCAGGGTCGTCTGATGCGCAGGCCGTCAGCAGGAGAGCCGGAGCCGCTGCAAGAAAGAATTTTTTGAAATTCATGATTTTGATTTGTTTATTATGTATTATGAAAGTTATTGATATATTGTCTCTTAAAGATCACTCGTCGAGCAGGGCCTTGTTCTTCACGGCCTCAGGCAGGTTGCCGGCCTTGGCGAAATACTCAGCCGCCTTGGTGAAATCGCCCTGGTTGGCGGCGAGCACGCCACGCGCGTTTTCAGCCTCAGGTGTGTCTCCGGCCTTGGCCAGGAACCTGGAGGCTCCGTCCAGGTCTCCCTTCTGTATCGCGGCTACGGCTGCGTTGAGGTTGGCCACCTCGTCGGAGGGGTAGTAGCGGTTGGCTATCCCTATCACGTCGTTGAACTCCTTGGAGCCTTCCGGATACAGGCGCGCCACGCGGAACATCTGGTTGAGCGAGAGCAGCTGCGGCCTGGTCTTTATTATCTCGGCCAGTTTCTCGTCAGAGAGGGGTTTGAGCCGTGTGCGTATCTCGAATTTCGTGCATCGCAGCTTCGGGAACCAGTCGGGCAGGATCTTGCTCTTGTACAGGCTCGCGAACTTGGGTGATGTCTTCAGCTCGCGCTCCTTGGCGTCATAGTCCGACGCTCCATAGGCCGGACGGTCTATCAGCTCCAGCAGGTCACGGCGCTGCGCGTCCGTGATGTCGGAGGCAGACAGCACCATCTCGCGGAACTCGCCCCAGTTCTCGGGCACCGAGCTGTAGGTGCATTTCTCGGCAGGGAGCGAGAAGCGACGCCCGATGTACTCGGCCAGGGAGCGGGAACGGCCTGTGGCCAGCTCCTCGTTGTGCATGTATGGCGATTCCGGCGATGCGTAGCCGCAGATGCTTATGGAGGCTATCTCTACGTTGGGGTCCGAGAGGGCGTAACGCACGGAGTCCTCTATGACACCGAGCTGCTCGCGGTTGTCTATGCGCTTGCCGTTGCGACACACGTATGGACGGTCATGCAGCTCGGTGCGATCCACCTCGAACTGCACGCGGGCCTGTCCCTCATGTATGGACACCGGCTGTTCCGTCACAGCCGGTGTTATGTAGGCCAGGCGCATCCGGGGAGCCGGGTTAAGGCTCAGAGGCACCGGCACACCCGCCGAGGTGCCGAAGGCATGGCCGCAGCCGCAGGTGTCCACCACAAACCGCAACGCCGCCTCGGAGTTCATCATCCACGTCTGCATGGGGACTGCCGCCTTGTACTCCAGGCTCTGGGATTTCCCGTTGAGGCGGCGCACCTCGTAGGCTATGTCGTAGCCGCGTCCTTTGTCCTTGGGCATCGAGCCGCGCTCGTAGGCGTAGTGCATGTTGCGCCCGTTTATCAGCACCGAGGGCAACGTCCGGCTCTCGCCGCCGGGCATCTCCACCACAGGGGTCACGTACACCTGGTTGTTGCCTCCAAGGGTCAGGGAGTCAAGCGTGAGGGAAGCCGTGACCTGAAGCTCGTCTCCCACCTTGCGTGCCTTGGCGCCGACAGTGGAAATCTTGCCGAGCGGACGTGCCGCATCCGCACATACGGGCGCGAGGGCGGCTGCGATAAGTATATAAGGTATATATCTTTTCATGTTCCTGAGATATTAGAAAATGTACATCACCGAGAGGCCGAGTTTGGTCACGCCGGCATAGTTCGTGCCTCCGGAACCTATCTTGCCCTCGCACTCCTCGCACGAATATTTGTCATACCACACGTGGCCGTAGCCCACTCCTATCTCGGCCTCGAGGTTCCAGTGACGCGCCAAGGTCCACTGATAGCCGTAAGTGAGCCCGACTCCGGCGAACTCCCCTTGGTAACGATGGTGCTTCACCTCCTTGGCGAGATTGTCACCCCCGAAGAAGCCGCCGGGCATGGGAAGGCTCACGTTGGCGGCGTTCATCTGCCCGCCGAAAGCATGCACTCCGAAGAAATGGCCGTTGAAAGGGCTGCAGCTCCACCAGCGGTATTCCGGCATCAGCACCCAATGCTTGGCCTTCCGCTGCCCGTGGGTCTCGCTGCTGAATGTCCAAGGATTCAGTCCGTAGACGAGATTGACGGTAGACCGGGAGCCTACCCTGACCTCGGCTCCGAGGTTGGGCGTGGTGGTGGCGTCATACAGCAGGTTGGTCTTGAGAGCCACCTGCGCCTGTACACTGACCGCCGCCACGAGCATTGCGATAACAGTAAGAATCTGTCTCATAACTGATTACTATTTCGTATTAATCATTTATCAGTTTACTTATGTAGGTCGTATAATCCTCGCAGACATGCACCAGCATGCTTGAGGACAACATAGGTTGGTCTTGGTCTATAGAGAGATACCTCTTGAAATGGGAACCTTTGAGCCGGACCGTCTCGCCTGAGAAAGCCCGGTGTCCGGGTTCGCATCAGCAATTTGGAGCATCGGCAGTGATACTCCGTCAGGTTTATAGAAAGATATCTCCCGCAATCAGGTTTGTAAGACAATTTCAGAGTCTCTGAAACATATAGTTTAGGACTCCTACTTCAAGTTGAATCTGCGTATTGTCACGTATAACTCTCAGTTAACAATTGCCCTTTTAGGCAGCATGCAAGCCTGTCACCTGCACGCCTACAGGGCAGCACCCGTGGTGAACGGGTCTGCAAAGTTACATAAAAAGGGGGAGCTTTACCCCCCGATTGTTAATTTTTGTTAAAAGACTCGATATGATTCGGACTCAAGGACATATGATATTGATTAGCAATAAATTCTGCGAAACCGTATGAGTATTGTGAACCTCCGGAGTGTCCGTTATCGGGAATGATTATCAATACCAGGTGACACCGTTCGAGCGCGAGGAACGTTTGTCGTACTTGAGATCCTGAAGCACCGAGCTCTTTACGGCGATATGGAAATTGTAGCTCTTGTACGGGCCAACCGGCACGAAAGAGGCGGTCATGGTGAAGCAGTGCAGGTCACGTGACACGGAGCAGTTCATGTACGCGATTTTCTTGAGGTCGAAATTGTAGGAGGCAGAGAAATTGATGTTCCAGTTCTTGGTGGGACGGAACGAGCCGGACAGGGACAGGTTCTGTGTCCATTTGCCGTTGTATTCCATCTTGTCATAGTTGAAAGCCCCGTAACCATAGTTCAGCGAATAGTTGAACGAGAGGGACCACGGGAAGGTCCATGCCTCGTAGCCGTCGGCGTCTGATTCAGTATCCGAGGATTGACTGTTTCGTCGCCTGGCGGCAGCCGCCCTGTCGGCAAATGAGCCAGGCTCCTCATCACCCTCTTCCGGAGAGGTCATGGAGTCGTCGGTGTCTGAGTCAGTAGAGTTGCCCTTCTTCCGGAAGGTGTCCTGGTTTATGGTGTATGAGAAGGATGTGCCGGTAGAGGCAAGCCGAGGCAGGCCCTTCCCGGAGGAGATGCGAAGCTTGTTGATATGCACGGGCACCCCTCCTTCGTTAAGCCCGTAGCAATACGGGTCCCAGGTGGCGCTCAGGTTGAGGTTGAAGTTCTTGGTAAGTCGCAGGAGTATGGAGGTGTTGACGTTGCTCCAGTTCAATGAGTCTGCGGCAAAATTGTAGCTCTGGGAGATCACGAAATTCTCGATGAGCGATATCTTCTTCACTCCCGTAGAGTCGCTGTCGCTCTTCACCTTCATCTCCAGGTTGTTGGCCAGGGAGACTGACAGCACTCCCTGCCTGCCTGCCGAGGGAGCCCCGAACAAGCTCCCCTGGAAATAGGAATACTGCACCGGTGTCTCGCTGTCAGGACGCCTGTACGAACCGTAAATGCCCCAGAATGGATCTGAAAAGTCCGGAGAGGCGGTGAAGCTGACCGTGGGTGTCAGCACATGGCGTATCATCTGCACCTTGTCCCCCAGGAAAGGCAGCGGCTTCCAGAAGCCGTATATTTTGGTGTCGAGGGAGATGGCGGCGTTGAAATCGAACACGTTATAGAATCCGTAAGCGGTGTCGGAGACCTCGGCCGAGGCATTGGGGTCCCAGTCACGACGCACCTTCTGGAAATACATGCGGTCGTTGATTGTGATCGAGGGAGAAAGATTCAGATACTTGAACACCGAGAACGTGGCGCTCACGGGTATATAGTGCTTTATGGCATTACGCCAGTCCTTGATCAGGTTCTTCTTGAAGAACTCGTCTTGACGGGCTGTCAAAGAGTTCTGGAACTGACCGGAGTATGAAAGCCTTATCTTCTCGTACCAACGCTCGGAGCCCACCACCCTCTTGCGCTTGAAAGGAGTGGTCTGGGCCAGCGTCACCGTAAGGTTAGGGAAAGAGACAGAGAGCGTGGAGTCCTGTGTGCGCTGCGCTATGTTGGCAGTGGCCGAGAAGCTCCATTTGGAACGCGGCGGACGATAGGTCATGTTGACCGTGGAGCTCTTGGTGTTCTCCGTAAACGAGGAGTTGTAATACGAGTTGAGGTCGTTACGCGTGTAGCCGGAGGTGGCGAAATTCACCGATGCGGAGAATGAGAGGTTGGGGTTGGCCTTCTGGTCCTGCGTGTGGGTCCAGGCCAACCGGAAATTCTTCTGCACGGAATAGTCCGGGTCACCCTTGTCTCCGTTTATGGTGGTCAGGTAGGATATGTCGAAATTGCCGCGATAACGATAACGTTTCACATAGGTGCTGCGTGCCGACACGCCCCACGAGCCACGGGTGTAGATCTCTCCTCGCAGGGCCAGGTCCACATTGTCGTTGATGGCGAAATAATAGCCGCCGTCTCGCAGATAGAAGCCCCGGTTGTAGTCCTCGCCGAACGAAGGGAAGATGATGCCTGAGGAGTAATCCTTGTTGAAGGGGAAGAAACCGAAAGGAAGCGCCAGGGGAAGCGGCACGTCGGCCAGGACCATGTAGACCGGACCGGTGACAATGTTTTTCTTGGGGCGCATCTTCCCTTTGGTCACCTGGAAATAGAAATGCGGGTGGTCATGATTGTCGCATGTGGTGTAGCGTCCCCCCATGAGATTGAAGGTGCCGTCTTCCATCTTCTTGGTGACCGCGCCGGTGAGGTACCCCTCTCCCTGCTCGGTTATGATGTCGGTGATGTATCCGCGCTCGGTCTTGAAATTGTATTTCATGGTCTTGCTCTGATACTCGCCGGATCCATCTGAGAAAACCGGGTAGTCCTCGGTGTCAGAATCCTCGGAGGCGCCCTTGGCTGCGAGCGAGTCGGGTCTGGAGGCCGAGGCGTAGACCGTCGAGCTGTCCATGGCCATCTCTATGCGCCCTGCGTTGAGGTCCACCTCTCCGTATTTCACTGTGCTGTTGCCGTACATTATGGCATGGTTGGTGCCATACATGACCACTGAGTCGCGCGCAGAGAAATCCACGGCCTGGTCCAGGTCCACCTTGTGGCGTATGAAAGGGCTTACGGCCTTACGCGAGGTGTCGGTCTCCAGCGAGTCCGGCATCACGCGTACAAGTCCTGTC
The DNA here is from genome assembly GCA_900552315.1 of uncultured Bacteroidales bacterium. GTDB lineage: Bacteria > Bacteroidota > Bacteroidia > Bacteroidales > Muribaculaceae > Lepagella. The sequence goes on from URZM01000073.1 coordinate 7,129, forward strand.
TCAGGCGTCAGCTCAGCCGTGTCAGAAGCTGCCTGCCCCCGGGGTGCAAGGCTGTCCGGAGCAAGGGACACGGGAAGGATGGGCATCGCGGTCGTGTCGGGCCGCGACGGTCCTTGCACGAGCTTTCCCTTGCGCACGGGTCCAGTCTGCGCGGACACCATGATCCAGATGCACGCCAAAGCTCCCAATATGTAAATCGCCGAATGTCTCACTGTGTCGCCAACAGGTCACGACTCCGCGAGTCGCGACATTTCAAGCTGCAAAATTAAGGATTTTATTCGGGAATAGGGCAACATGCCGCCGTTTATTTGGGGCTTTCCAGGCTCACGGAAGTGTTACTTAATGTTAATCGGCACGGTACGGCGCACTATATGCCGCCATAATGAATTAATACATCGCCCGTTATCCGAACAGGGAGTGCATCTCCATGAAACGGGCGTATGCCTCGCTGCCGTGGGCCTCCATCTGGGCCATGATACGCTCCAGGGGCTTCTCGGCACGCAGGTCACGCGACTTGGAGAAGAACTTGTCTGCATAGCATATCAGCTTCTCCTCCAGGCTCAGGGGAATCATGTCCCTGGACGGAAGCGGCAGAGTCTGCTCTTCTATCTGTCGGATTGATAGACCGGAACCGGTATGCCGCTCACACACGAGTGCATGGCGGGGCAGCCCCTCGCCCTCGAGTATGGTCCTTCCCTCCACCCCGTGACGGATGTACGGCGCGGTGCCGAAGCAACTGATGGACGGCGCGTCCACTCGAACCACACCTATGTCATGGAGCATGGCGGCCTGTGCCACGAACTCCCGGTCTACGTCAAGGCTTTTGGCACGGATTATGGCGAGCGCCTTGTCCCGTACAGCCTCGGAATGGCCGGTCAGGATACGCAGGAGCTCAGGATTGCCTTGCGTGTATTTTTCAAGCAACGTATAAGGATTCATAGGATAGATATAGGACAGAATAGGGAGTGCCCGCTTCTCGCAGCCACTCCCTTGTGTTCCTTTATATGCTTTCTGATCACTCAGGTATGATCTCGCACCAGTTGTGGGTGTCCTCCACCTCGCCGTACTGGATGCCGCGCAGACGCTCGTAGAGCTTCTCGCTCCAAGGTCCTGCCACGCCTGCCTGTCCGAAGGTGTACTTGTCGCCGTTGTCAAGGTCGTCAATCTCGCCGATGGGTGAAATAACGGCTGCAGTGCCGCATGCGCCCACCTCCTCGAACGTACCGAGCTCCTCTACCGGGATATGACGCTGCTCCACCTTGAGGCCCAGGTCCTCGGCCAGCTGACGCAGGCTCAGGTTGGTGATGGAGGGAAGGATTGAGGGGGAGAACGGCGTGACGTATGTGTCGTTCTTGATGCCGAAGAAATTGGCTGCCCCGCACTCGTCAAGGTATTTCTTCTCCTTGGGGTCAAGGTAAAGCATCACAGAGTAACCGAGCTCGTGGGCCTTCTCGCCTGCCACCAGGGATGCGGCGTAGTTGCCGCCCACCTTGATGGAGCCGGTGCCCTTGGGAGCCACACGGTCATATTCGCGGCTCAGGCAAACCTTGGTAGGCTTGAAGCCATCCTTGAAATACGGTCCTACGGGGGTCACGAGCATTATGACCATATACTCATCGGCAGGTTTCACGCCCACACGCGCCGAGATGCCTATCTCCAGCGGACGGATATACAGTGAGGCTCCTGTGCCGTAAGGAGGTATGAAGCGCTTGTTGAGCTCCACCACCTTGCGAACCATCTCGCAGAAAAGCTCCACGGGCATGGGCTGCATGCTGATGCCCTCGGCGCTACGTATGAAACGCTTGGCATTCTCCTCCATGCGGAAGACACGGATCTTGCCGTCCTTGCCACGGAACGCCTTCAAGCCCTCGAAGCTCTCCTGGCCATAGTGCAGGCAGGAGGCGGCTATGTGCATGGGTACATACTCGGAGTCGGAAATCTCTATAGGACCCCACTTGCCATCCTTGTACGTGCAGCGCACATTGTAGTCAGTCTTCATGTAGGAAAACGTCAGATTTCCCCAATCGATGTCTGTCTCTTTCATTAGATTAGATTTTTAGCCGCCGGCTCTCGGCCGGCCTTTTTATTGTCTTTTCAGTTTGTTGCGGTTACGGTATTCAAAGCGCCACCTTGCAGGTCAGGTCGCCGACTTTCACTATGAACAGTCCGTGGGACCCGAGCGAGAGCTGCGACACTCCGGCAGGCACCGTCTCGGAGGAGACAAGCTGGCCGAGAATGGAAAAGACCCTCACCTGCATCGGACGGCTGGCATATATGAGTATAGTGCCCGAGAGCGTGCGCACCTCCACATCGCCGGTACGGGTCACCACCTTGCCCTCGGAAAGGCGTTCCTGACGGACACTTTCCCAAGACTTCGCGGCCTGCGCCTCCAGCGGAATCATGAACGCGCATATACTTGCAAACAATATATATGTCAAAAGCCTTTTCATATACACCATGCCGCGCACCGGCCTCTCTCCTTCCTCTCCGCACAGAAACAGCCGCGCAGAAGAATCCTGGACAGGGGATGCCCACGGCTTTCAAAGGCCAAAATTACAAAATATTTTCCATACCACCAAAACTGAAACGCGCAGAAGCCGGAGGCGAAATCCCTACCGTGCAAAAAGAACGGCGAGACAGCCGTGCGCCGTCTCGCCTATTCTTCGTATAACACTGTGGACAATGTGTGTCAACGTGCGGTGTGCTCAATTTTCGTCAACGACAACCGCCACGCCCTGAGCCACCACATCGGTGTCCGTGCCCTCCTCGGGCATCACCACCTCAGACCCCTCGATCTCGCCGACCACCGTCGTTTCCTTGTTCTCATCTTTTGACTTGCTGCATGCCACAGCCGCCAGGGCCATCACCGCGAGGGCCGCGCCCATCAGAATATTCTTTTTCATAATTCCTGTTTTTATATGCTCCAGTTATAACACCCGACAGGCGTTTTTGCTCACAGGATTGCATGAAAAA
>URZM01000074.1 GCA_900552315.1 uncultured Bacteroidales bacterium
CCGTGCTGCCGGTGGGCTCTTACCCCGCCTTTTCACCCTTACCGGGCCCGGAGGCCAGGCGGTAGTTTTCTGTTACATTGTTCTCGCGGTCACTCGCGACTTCCCGTTAGGAAGCATGGCGCTCTATGTTGCCCGGACTTTCCTCCTTGTCCATCGAGGGACACGGCGGCAGACGGGCCGACTGCCCTTCTTGTAAGTTATCTTATCTCCACAATGGCTCCTGAGGGGTCTATCTTGTTGGCCAAGGTCTTGGCCAAGGCCCTGCGCTTGAAATATCCCAGGAAGCCGTTTAGGCTGTAAATCACCAAAACAATGCCTGTAACCAATGCAAGCACGTCGCGTATTTTCTCAGCCCCTATCACGAATATGAGGATGCCGGTGGCGAGGCATGCTACGGGAGCGGCCAGGAAAAAGGCGCTGAAACCCAAGCCCCGCATGTTCGGCATGAAATTACACAGCTGTATGACTCCGCACAGCACCAACAGCACTCCCATGGCATATACCAGGTAATCGACAAAAAACTTAGGGGCTATCACCATAAGCAGGCCGAGGATGAACGAGGCTCCAGACACTATTATGAGTGCCGGGGAGCGCTTGGCGCCGACGGCACGCGCCTTGCTGGAGATGAACACCGCGCTCAACAGGCTGAGAATACCGAGCACCAGGAATCCTATTCCGAGAACGATGCTTAAGGCTTCCCAAATCTGTCCCCTGTTATGCAAGATAATCAGCAACACCCCTCCGATGAGAGTGAACAGATATGTGTAGATAAAGCTCTTGTTGTTCATATTATCAATTTTGGGTTATTGGAGATACGGCTCAGGTCAGCACCTGTATTTCAATAACAATTCGACTATCTCGCAAGTTTGCTCAGGTGTAAGTCTCGACGTATTTATGCAAAAGTCATAATTGTCAGCGCTGCCCCACTTGCGTCCGGTATAATAATTATAATAGTCTGAGCGTGCCGTGTCCTGACGGTCAAGCCACAGGGCCGCGTCTTCCGCCTTCATCCGAGGGTTTCGCTCCAACGTGCGCCGTGCCCTGACCTCCTTGTCGGCATGCAGGAAAAGACTGATGAGGTTAGGGAGGTCCCGTCCTATGTAGTCTGCGGTCCGTCCCACTATGACACACGGACCCTTCTCCAGGAGATTGCGAATCACATCGCTCTGCATCTGGTACAGGGTGCCGCCGTTCAAGGCACCGGAGGTGAAATAAGTCGAGGCACCGTAATTGGCTCCGACCATCGACATAAGTCGTGAAGGCCGTTTCTCGTCAGCCTGCTCGAACAGGTCTGCCCGGAAGCCCAGTTTGTCCGCAGCCTCACGAAGCAACTCCTTATCATAATAAGGTATGCCGAGACGCCGGGACAAAAGCTTGCCGAGCTGGCGCCCACCGCTGCCGTACTGACGGCCTATGACTATTATGTGATCCTCAGGTTTCATAAAGTGTGGGACAACAAAATTTCCACAAATTTATTATTTTTTATTCATATACCGAAATTTTTTTAGTATTTTTGCACGATAAAACATAAAACCATTATGAGCAACTCAGACTTGAATGTCAATTCCGATGCAGACGGGATGACATCCTACGAGTATCTCGTAGACAACATCAATGGAGACAAGAATCTGATAGATAGCGCTGTATGCAAGATAATAAGTACGGACACCTCAGGCCAGTTCTGCGCGAGCGCTGCCAGATTCCTTTCCGCCGTAGACGCAGAGGGCTTCTCATCGCAGATCGACTCTCTGCTCCAGTCCGTGATAAGCAAGGACCGGGAGAAGCAATATCTTCCCGGATTGCTGCCCGCCATCTGGGGTGAGGACTACATGACCCATGCAGAGGAGCTTCGTGACCGCGACGACAATTTCCGACGCATCTTCAAACGGGTGCATCCGGCTGGCATCATATAATAAAGCACAAACCAACAATACGTATGAACAAACTCATCATAACGGCCGCCGGCCTGTTGGCATGGGCCGGAATGGCAGCGCAACACACAACCACACAGACAATTCAAATGGATAAACCCAGCAAGCAGTTGGCCATCGACACCACAGCCACCGGACCAGTGTTCGAGATCACCACAAATCTCGGCCCTATCAAGGTTCGCCTCTATGACGACACCCCGGCCCACCGCGACAATTTCGTGAAACTCGCATCTGAAGGCACCTATGACGGCGTGCTTTTCCATCGCGTAATCAAGGATTTCATGGTACAGACCGGGGACCTCAATTCCAAGAATCCGGACAATACAATACCGTTAGGGGCCGGCGACACGGGTTACACCATCCCTGCCGAGATCAACTACCCCAAGCATTTCCATAAGTACGGAGCCTTGGCGGCAGCGCGCACCGGCGACGAGGTTAATCCTGAGCGTGCCTCCTCCGGGTCCCAATTCTATATAGTCACCGGCAACGTGTGGGGTCCTACCTCTCTCGAGCGTATAGAGATGAACAACGTCAACAAGGAGCGCCAGGCATATTTCCAGAACCTCGTGAGAAACAACTGGAGCAAGATCCAGGAGCTCCAGGCCGCACAGGATTCTGCAGCACTCGACACTCTTCAGAAAGAGCTGATAGCGCAGACCGAGAAAGCCGTACGCCCTACACCTATACCCGCAAACGTGGCAGATGTGTACACCTCGATAGGCGGCACGCCGCACCTGGACGGAGCCTACACAGTGTTCGGCGAGGTCATAGACGGCATGGATGTGGTGGAGAAGATACAGAACACCCCTGTGGACCGCTCAGACAATCCTACCACACCGATAAAGATAATAAGCATCCGCCCCGTTAAGGAATAAGGGATGCCTGCCACAGACTGTTTCATGACCGCCACGCACAAACACATGTGTCTGGTTCAGATTATGGTTCAAAAATTTTAGTAATTCCATAAAAAGTTGTAAATTTGAGCGCCAAATCCCGAATGACATCATTTTCGGGCCAACGCACTAAACACTCACTCAATTTCTAAGACATGAACGAGCTTGAAAAGACAGTCCCGGCAACCGGGAGTGCCGAGATCCAGAACGCCTCCGAGGCGACCGTTTCTTCTGCCGCCGCACAAGCCACTGAGACTATTCCCGCTGAGACTGCGACAGCCGAAACCGCAGACGCACCCGTTTCAGAACAGCCCGAAGAGGCCGAAAATGAGGAAAGAAACGAGGGGCACAAGTATTTCGAAATGACTAAAGGCGAACTGACCGAGGCCCTGGCGACCATCGTCGAGGCCAAGGAGGTTGAACGGCACAAAGAGGTCGCGGCCATCAAACAGGCATTTTATATATTGCGCAATGCCGAGCTGGAGGCTGAGGCCATAAGGTTTGCCGAGGAGGCACAGCCCGGTGACTCCTTCGTCAGCGCCACGGACCCCGAAGAGGTGCGGTTCAAGGATCTGCTCGCCTCTTTCCGCGAGATACGCAACGCATGGCTCGCAGCCGAGGAGGAAAGACGCATCAACAACCTGGCGAAGAAGAATGAAATCATTGACAAGCTCAAGGCTATCGCAGCCGACATAGACAACATAAACCTACATATCCCCGAGGTGCGTCAGCTCCAAGAGGATTTCAAGGCCATATCCGACATCCCTGCGGGAGCGGTGAACGAAAGCTGGAAAAACTATCAGGTCGTGGTGGAGCAGATTTTCGATTGCCTGAAGATGAACAAAGAGCTTCGCGACCTTGATTTCAAGAAGAATCTTGAAATCAAGCGGGACCTTATAGAGCAGGCCAAGCTCCTGACCGAGGAGGCGGACGTAATCGACGCGTTCAAGAAACTCCAGGCCCTGCATGACCTGTGGCGCGAGGCAGGCCCCGTCGCCAAGGAATACCGTGAAGACATCTGGACCGAGTTCAAGTCCCTGTCCACCATAATCAACAAGCGCCACCAGGACTATTTCGAGGCTCGCAAGCAGTCGGAGCAAGCCAACGAGGCAGCCAAGACCGTGCTGTGTGAGCAGATAGAGGCCATACGCATAGACGAACTCAAGACCTTCGCCGCCTTCGAAGAGGCTACTGTGGCCATCAAGGAAATGCAGGCCAAGTGGAAAGAACTCGGTTTCGCGTCCCGCAAAGCAAACAATACACTGTTTGCCCGCTTCCGTAAGGCCGCAGACGAGTTCTTCGCGCGGAAAGCAGAGTTTTTCGCCAACACAAAGGCAGAGCTGGCATCCAATCTGGAAAAGAAGATAGCATTGTGCGAAAAAGCGGAGGCGCTTAAGGACTCGACAGACTACAAGAAGACAGCAGAGGTGATCATCGCCCTCCAGGCAGAATGGAAAACCATAGGCAGCGTACCCCGCAAGCACAGTGACTCGGTATGGCAACGCTTCATGACGGCCTGCAACACATTCTTCGACGCCCGCAAGAAAGACATGGCCAACCGCAGGCAGGAGGAAAACGAGAACCTGGCGGCCAAGCGTCTTGTCATCGAGGCTCTGAAGGCCATCCCCTCGGACGCACAACGTTCCGAGGTCATAGAGGCGCTGAAGGAGCAGCAGGCTCGTTGGAACGCCATCGGTCACGTGCCGTTCAAGGCCAAGGACAAGCTTTACGATGAATATCGCGCTGCGCTGACCGCCGTACGCGAGAATTTCGACCTGCGCGAAAGCAGGGCGCGCATGAACAGATTCGAGGAGCAAATCGGCAACATGAGCGGCGATGACCGCAAGCTGGCCCGTGAGCGAGACCGCCTGACACGCGCCTTGGACCAGAAACGCAACGAGCTCAAGACTTTCGAGAACAATCTCGGATTCTTCAATATAAAGAGCAAGGAAGGCAGCTCAATGCTCCGTGAGATGGAACATCGCACCCAGCGAATCAAAGACGACATCACCGAGCTGGAGAATAAGATCAAGCTGCTGGACCAGACCAAGGCAGAGAAGCCCGAAGCTTGACAGGGACAGGATCCCCGTACACATAACCCATAGTAGAACAAACGTATCGTATCGGCCACACACGCCGGTACGATACGCATATGTTAGAGGTCGTTTAAAAATAAACATGAAATTTGGGGGCGTTCATGGCGAACGGATTTTGCCTTGCAGGCGAGGGAGCATAGCTGGCTATGTGACTGAGCCAAAAGGCTAAAGCCGCCGGCAGGAACGAGTCAATCACTATTTTTAAATTTCCTCGTATTTTAAATTTATCAATGCTTCAAACTTAGGTTGTTAAAGAAATTACCTTCGGTCCGGCTGCTTTTTGCTAAAAGCCTCCCGCCCCAAATTTTAACGTTTCTTTTTAAACAACCTCTAAATAACCCGAACACTCTCTGCTCAGAAAATATATGCGTATACTAAGCACAGAATCCTTCAAGCGCGTCGCGCCCCTGCTGCGCGACAACTATGCGAACCTGCACGCGCAGATGGAGGTGAGGCTCTCGCCGGACACCGCCGCCATGTTCGCCCGCTACACCCTGCAGCCCAGCAGAGGCGGCGCGCAGTGGAGCGTCTCCCTTCCTGACGAGGACCGACTCCGCCCCTTCTCCGAAGCCTCCGAGCTGGAGAAGGACCAGATAAGCATGACCATAAAGCGCGCCCTCGGCGAGCTGAAAGGGGTCTTTTCCGCTCAGGCCGACAAGATAGTGGAGGTGCCCGACCCCGAGGCCATCTTCTTCTGCACCTCAGGCTCTCGCATGCAGGTGGTGCTCACCCAGTGGGGTTTCCGGCGCATCAACCAGAAGGTGGGCACGAGCATCATACGCCTCTGCCTGGAGAGGGCCGACTCCCTGACCGACTCACCCGTGGTGCTGCGCCTGGTGAACGCCGACGGCTCCCCGGCAGCCGGAAAGGATTTCACGCTGCTCGTCTTCAACAACGAGGTGCCATTCACCACCGACGCCGCCGGATGCTTCAATGCCGGGCATGTGAAGGTAGGCGCCAAGTTCCGCGTGGAGCTGCCCGACGGCAAGAAGAGCGAGCCCTTCACCGTGGAGCAGGGACGCGATTTCTACGAGATACGCCTGGCCATGGAGACCTCGCTGACCGTGCGTGTGCAGGACCAGGAGGGCACCGGCCTCAAGGGCTATCGCGTCTCATTCGAAGGCGAGTCCAAGGAGACCGACGGACAGGGCGAGGCCGTGTTCGGTCCCATGGACTACGACGGCTCGCGCGTGGTGAGCGTCAGCGCCGACGGCTTCCAGCCCCAGGAGCACACCTTGGTGGCGGACCCCGCGCAGAACGTTGTTGTCTTCACCCGCACCCCGGTGATCATTACGGAGGAGGGGGATGACGATCCCAAACCTCCATTCCCCCCTAAAGAGGGCGAGATTCGCGTCCAGGTGGTCGACAAGAAGGGCGTGCCGCAGTGCGGCATGCGTGTCAAGGTGTTCTGCCGGAAAGGTTTTGAGGACGCCGTCACCGACTCCCAGGGATGGATTACCCTCAAGCGTAACGACCTGGAGCCTGGCGAGACTCCCCGCATAGAGCTTATGCGCCCCAAGCCTTCGCGCAAGGGCTCAAGGCAGCCTGTGTCTACCCCTCCCCCGGCTGTGCAGCTGCCCCCGCAGGCTCCCGGTGAGCTCCCTCCCCAGCCCCCGGTAGACGATCAGAATCCACCCATTCCTCAGAACCCTCCCATTCCCAAGTCATGAAAGAAGAGAAACTCAAAGGCAAATTCACATACGACGGGCAGGCCGACACCTACGTGGCCACCGTCAAGAAACCCTATCAATGGTGGTGGTGGCTCCTGTTGCTGCTCATCTTCGTCCCCCTGTTCATACGCTGTGAGCGCACCGTCAAGGTCAAGGTGGTGGACTCTGCGGGCAATCCCGTGGAGAGCGTGGACCTCACCTTGGAGTACACATCCCACTATTTCCTGGCACATGAGGAGGCACATGAGGAGAAAGAGACCACCGACGCCAAGGGCAACGCCACCTTCCACGGCCTGGAGTGCAGCGTCTACAGCTACCTCTTTCACGGCTCCGAGACCATGACCATAACCGCAGACCCCCCGGCCCCCTACATCGGCAAGAGCGTGGAAGAGCCCTTCCACACCACCGACAACGTGAAGATAGTGCTCGACGAGACCGGCGTGCCCGTGAAAGTGCAGGTGATAGACGCCATGAACGGCCAGCCCCTCTCCGGCGCCGATGTCGTGGTCACCCGCCGAGGCTCCGGCCTGGGCACATTCGTCACCGACATGAACGGCATGGCTGTCGTCCCCGACGTGAAGCGCTCCGACAAGCTATCCTTGGCCGGACGCAAGGCGGGATACGAGACCAACGACACCACCCTGGCCTCCGTCACAGGCCGCGAGTTGAACGTCAACCCGCCCAGGCAGATACCGCTCCACAAGATATTCCAGTGCGACGACAACATCCAGCTCTCGGGCGGCCAGGAGCCCCAGACAGTCATACCCAACGTGGACATGCACAAGACCGGAGGCACCTTCACCGTGGATTTCCTGACCTACGGCATACCCGACAGGCTTATTGTATATGACGAGGACGGCACGCAGCTCTACGACACCGGCCTGGTGCTCAATATCGATTATCCCGTACCTTATTCGGGAATCCGGTTCAAGGGACGCAAGCTCACCTTCAAGGTCATCTGCGACCCGCAAAACCCTTATGGGTCAGACTGGGTGATTTTCCCCCACTGTCCCGATTGACACATCTGCCGGTGGGTGTGTCAAAATTCAACATTTCGTCCGAATTGTAGGGCTGCACCCCGGTGCATCCGCTGATAACCGATGTATTGGCACCGTTGCACCAGGGGTGTCCCTACAGTTCGCTATTTTGACACAGCCCCCGGCATACAGTGCCCTGGACCGACTCGGAGTGGACCGCAAGGAGGCCATAAGGCGCGACGTCTACCACATGGCACGCCTGGGGCTGAACGCCTTCCGCCTCCACCTGTGGGACGTGGAGCTGCCCGATGCCGCCGGGAACCTCCTGGAGAACGACCCTCCCCACCCCACCATCTCCCTTATTTCTCTCATTGCCTCTCATATCTCTCATCCCACTCCGGTGCAGCCCCTGCCGGGACTGCGCCGCGAGGTAGCCCCACATTTCCGGCTGCGCCTCCAATGAGGCACAGGACATAAAAGGCAAACGCATGCCGTCAGGTATGCGAGAGTCCGCCCTGTTCCGTGACCTGTCGTCCCCGTAGGGACATCGCTTTGCGATGTTTGATATGGAGAGCACCTGAGTCCTCCGATGGGTAGATCCCCGTCCGACCTCTCGCCGAGGCCAAGGGCCGACCAGGCATAAGCCCCGGAAGGGGCGCAAACCTTGTTAACCGGGTACGCTTGCGTGCCCGGCCCCCCACCCCACCACGACCCCAGCCCCGGAGGGGCTGTACAGCGACCCGCCGAACAATCACCCACCCCATAAGCGTTAAATAAACATGGAAAGAATACTCTGGGCAGACGACGAGATAGACCTGCTGAAACCCCATATAATGTTCCTCAAGGCCAAAGGCTACGAAGTGGTCACGGCCAACAACGGACGCGACGCCATAGACGCGCTCGCGCACGACCCTTTCGACCTCGTCCTCCTCGACGAGAACATGCCCGGCATATCCGGCCTCGAGACCCTGACGCTCATAAACCAGCAATTCCCCCAGCTCCCCGTGATAATGATCACCAAGAGCGAGGAGGAGAACCTAATGAACCAGGCCATAGGAAACAAAATCTCCGACTACCTCATAAAGCCCGTCAACCCCAACCAGATACTCCTCTCCATCAAGAAAAACCTCCACTCCTCCGAACTCGTGGCCCAACAGGCTTCCTCCTCATACCAGCAGGAGTTCCAGCGCCTCAGCTCCTTGATAAACAGGGCCGAGACCATCGACGACTTCTACGAGCTCTACCGCCAGCTCGTTTACTGGGAGATGAACCTCGCCACCACCGAGACCCACATGGACGAGATGCTCGCCATGCAGACCCGCGACGCCAACTACAACTTCTCGAAATTCGTGGAGCAGAACGACGAGAACTGAGGCAACACCCCCGACCATCCCCTCATGAGCCACGAGCTCTTCAAGCGACGCGTCTTCCCCATGCTCGACGACGGCGACAGGGTCTTCTTCATCCTCATAGACAACTTCCGCCTCGACCAGTGGCGCGTGCTGCAGCCACTGGTCTCGGACATGTTCAACATCAGCGAGGACCTCTACACCACCATCCTGCCCACATCAACCCAATACGCCCGCAACTCCATCTTCGCCGGACTCATGCCCCTGCAGATAGCCACCATGTACCCGGCCCTGTGGGTGGACGAAGACGAGGACGAGGGCAAGAACATATACGAAGAGCAGCTCATACGCACCCAGATAGAGCGCTTCCGCCGCCACGACACATTCTCATACGCCAAGCTCAACGACTCCACAGCCATCGAGAAATACATGGCCCGCTTCAAGCAGCTCGCCTCCACGCAGCTCAACGTCGTGGTCCTCAACTTCATAGACATGCTCTCGCATGCCCGCACCGAAAGCAAGATGATACGCGAGCTCGCCAACAGCAACGCCGCCTACTGCTCCCTCACCGAGTCCTGGCTGCGCCACAGCGGAGCCATAGACCTGTTCCGACGCATAGCCGACTCCGGAGCCAAGATAGTGCTCACCACCGACCACGGCACCATACGCGTGGACAACCCCATAAAAGTGATCGGAGACCGCAACACGAACACCAACCTGCGCTACAAGGTAGGCAAGAGCCTCAACTACAACCGCAAGCAGGTCTACGAGATGACCAACCCCAAACGCTTCGGCCTGCCCGCCCCCAACCTCTCAAGCACCTTCATATACGCCTGCAACGAAGACTTCTTCTCCTACCCCAACAACTACAACTACTACGTCCAATACTACACCGGCACCTTCCAGCACGGAGGCATCTCCCTCCAGGAGATGCTCGTCCCCCTCGTCACCCTGACCCCCCGCTGACCCCCGCATACTCAACGCAGACCC
>URZM01000075.1 GCA_900552315.1 uncultured Bacteroidales bacterium
CGCGACCCCGATTGTTGTTTGTGGGTTTAGGAGTTCTTTATCCCGCTTTGCCTTGCTTGGCCTTGAAATTCTCGAGACCGGTGTTCAGGAACTTGAGATAGACGTTCACGTCCTTGCCGTTCTGGTAATCCATGGAGCCGGAGAGGGGCGTGCCTTCGTGGTCTATGATGACATGATATGGCTGGGCCGCCACTCCGAATTTCTCGCTTTCGAGGAAGCCCCAAAGCTCGCCTACGGTCTCTATGATTCTGAGCTCGCCCTTCCTGTCGGTCATCTCTATGGGCTGGGGGAGCTGGGCCTTGTCGTCCACCATGAGCGACACGAGCACGAAATTCTCGTTGATTATGTCGCGCACCTCGTCATTGGTCCAGACGGCGCCTTCCAACTCGCGGCAGTTGGTGCAGCCGAAGCCCGAGAAATCGAGCAGGATGGGCTTGTTCTCCTGGATGGCGAGTTTCACTCCCTCCTCGTAGTTGTTGGAGTGGAGCTTGAACTCATTGTCCACCAGCGAGAAGTCCTGAGTGCTGATCGGGGGCGAGAATGCCGAGATGGCCTTGAGGGGAGCGCCCCACAGGCCCGGTATCATGTATATGGCGAAAGCGAAGCTAACCAGGGAGAGCATGAAGCGGCCCACACCTGTCTTCTCCACCTTGGAGTCGTGGGGGAAACGTATCTTGCCGAGCAGGTATACGCCGAGCAGGAAGAAGATGACTATCCACAGGCATAGGAACACCTCGCGGTCAAGTATTCTCCATCCCGATGTGAGGTCGGCTATGGAGAGGAATTTGAGCGCCAGAGCAAGTTCCAGGAAACCGAGCACTACCTTGACTGTGTTGAGCCAGCCACCGCTCTTGGGCATGGATTTGAGCATGGTGGGGAACATGGCGAAGATGGTGAAGGGGAGCGCCAGCGCGAAGGCGAAGCCGAACATGCCTACCGCCGGGGCCAGGTAATTGCCGCTGGTGGCCGCCTCCACGAGCAGCGTGCCGATGATGGGACCCGTGCATGAGAAGGACACGAGGGCGAGGGTGAACGCCATGAAGAAGATGGAGAGCAGACCTGTGGTGGAGTCAACCTTGGAGTCCATCTTGTTGGTGAGTTTGGAGGGAAGCGTGATCTCGAAGCCGCCCATGAAGGAGATGGCGAACACCACCAGCAGCAGGAAGAAGAACACGTTGAACCAGGCGTTGGTGGAGAGGGCGTTCAGCGCGGTGGCTCCGAAGATGCCCGTCACGAGCAATCCTAAGAGCACGTAGATTACGATAATCGACACTCCGTAGATGGAGGCGGACTGGATGGATTTCGCGCGGCTCTTGTTCTGCTTCAGGAAGAAGGAGACGGTCATCGGTATCATGGGCCATACGCAGGGCGTGATGAGGGCTATGAGGCCGCCTATGAGACCGGCGAGGAATATGGCCCAGAGGGATGTGTCTTCCTCCTCGGCATTGTCCTCGGAGAGTGCCTTGACCTCTTTCTCCACGCTTCTCCAGAGGCGGTCCTGGTTCAGCTCGCCGGCCGCTACGGATTCCGTCGCGGCCAAAGAGGCGTCGACTGTCTCGCCTGCTGCCGTCTCGGCTGCCACGGAGTCAGTGGCTGCCTCGGCTGCCTTAGGCTCCTCTTTGGCCTCCTCGTCTTGCTTGGCCTTGTCGTCTTTTGAGTCGGCGAGCTTCGCCTTGCCTGTGAGCTTCTTGGCCACGTTGATGTTGGAGCAGGAGTTGTCGTCACAAGCCTGTCCCGTGATTTTCACCGTGACGGAGAAATTCTCTTTTGTGGGTTTAAGCTTCTGGGTGAAGGTCACGGAGCCGGAGAAGAAGCGGGCCTGCATGCCGTCCTCGTCCACCTCGGCTGTCGCCGCCTTGTTGGGAGTCGGGGTGCCCACCAGTGTGGCTCCGTCGGGCCTTATGGAGATGTTCAGCGGGTTCTCCATACCCTTGTGGTCGAAATTGTAGAGGTGATAGCCGGGCGCTATCGAAGCTGTCATCTGCAAGGACGGGTGGTCCGTGCCCTCGTCAATCAGCTTGTAGCTCCAGGTGACCGGGTCGGCCTTCAGAGCGAAGACCCCCACGAGCATGGCCAGGAGCAGTGCATAAGTCTTTTTCATTATTGTGGTTCGGATTTATTGGTTATTCTTCGGTTGCGGGGACTATGGACTTGAGCATGGCCGCGTGCAGCACCTGACGGTCGCCGCCCGTGTTGCACAGGAAGCCCACCACCTGGATGTTGTCGGCGTTCCATTCCTCAGGCAGCGTCACTGTGCTTGTGCCCTCTATGGAGGAGCCGGCCGCGTGGCCGCCGCCATACTCCTGGCCCCATGTGCCGTTGAGCGCCGTGCGCAGCACATGGTTGTTGACGTAGCGCGGAATCAGGCCGTTGGGACCGGCCTGGCGCGATACGATTCCGTTCTCCAGGATGTAGATCTGGAAAGAGACGTTCTGGTCCACGTTGTGCTTGAACTCAACCTGATAGTTTACGGTAAGCTGGCGATACGACGGATTCTTGTTTTCCAATGTCGGGTCATACATGCTCGTAAGGGATATGTCACAGGGAGCGTATTTGTTCTCCGGGTTGTTGAAGAGGTTGTACACAGCCGCGCCCCATACCTCCGGCTTGGTGGCCTGCATCACCTTGCCGTCGATCCTGGTGCGGTTGAACATGACCGCAGGCAGCGTGTTCTCTTGGTTGTATGCCTCGAATATGCTGGACGCTATCTCCGTGCGCAGGTCCACGTTCTTAGGCTCTGTAAGGGTGCTGAGTTGGGAGGGATACATGCTCACTGCGATGAAATTGTCACCGTACGTCTCGTGGAATCCGGTCATGACCTCGGCTCCCGTGGGGCAGTTTGGGCAGTTGGCGCCTGTGAACTCCTCAGCCAATACCACCTTTTCTGTTTCCTGGAACTCGATGGGGATGTATCTGTCCTTCTCGTCGACATTGTCGCAGGCGGCGAAAGTGAGTGCGAGTGCCGCCGCGCTGAGTGAAAGTATCTGTTTCATGAGAGAAATTGAATCGGGTTAGAATGTGTAGTTATAAGAGATGGTGAAACCCTTCGAGGCGGGCACCCAGCGGCAGATGCCGCCCGAGCAGTTGTAGCCCTCGCGGGTACGTCCGTATGCCACGTAGAAGCGGTTGCGCAGGTAGTTGTAGGTGACTCCGAACTGGTAATAGTTCTTGTTGGTGGGGCCAAGCTTGGGGTCGTTGTTGAAATTCTGCATATCGGTCACGGTGAACATCCAGTGGGGCGCCAGCGACAGCTCCAGGGTGGCGGCCACCCAGTCGCCGAGGTCCTGGGCCGTGTGCAGGTACTGCGCCTCGAAGCGCAGCTGCATGTTCTTCTTCATCTTCCACTGGCCCTCGCCTATGAAGATGTTGGCGTTGACCATGTTGCCGTTCACGCCGTGGCCGAGGATTATCTCCTGGTTGTAGCGCTGGAAGAGGTAGAAGAATGTGAACTGGAAGCTCTTGGAGAGTTTCTTGTTCAGCTCGAAATTCACATCCGCGTAGTACAGCTCGCCGATTTTCCAGAAGGGGGCGCCGAGACCGTCGGAACCCTTGACGTATGCGTCAGGCTTGTGGGCCGCGCCTGCGGGCCACGGGCGGTCAAGGCCGGAGATGTAGCTTCCCGAGAGGCGTACGGATGTGCCGTACTTGCCGCCAAGCGCCGTTTTTCGCTTGAACTGGTAGCGCACCTCGCCCTGGAACGCCCATTCTCCGTCGGCCTGTGTGGAGTAGGGATACATGGCGGCGAGTGCGTAAGTCTGCGTTTCGGTGAAGGCAGGCAGATGATTGATGAACGATGAGACTCCCTTCACCATGCGGTCCGAGCGCCAGCTCATGTTGTCCGAGCGCTTGGCCTGCACGAAGGCGCTGACTCCCTTCGAGGAGTAGGCGGTCGAGAATATGAACGCCGAGCCGCGACGGTATGTGTAATTGTTGTCAAGCTGAGGGTCGTTGTTCTTGGTGGCTCCCTCGAAGAGGATGTTGAAATCCTTGAGCTTCAGGTTTATGCGGCCGTCGAAGGCGGCTGTGTTCTCCGGGAAATGGAGCCGATAGTGGTTGTCGTCGGTGGTGACGAGAGACTGTTTCTCGTGCTTGCCAACATACGAGAATCCGAGTGTAGCGCCGTAGTTATACCCGAAGGCTTTCTGGAATGCCTGCGCAAGGTTCCACTCGATGTCGCCGCCCCATATCCATGAGGAGTTGTGTTCCCAGTACCTGCGCTGCTTGCCGCCCAGGGCCGTGATGCTCACGCCGCCTCCGGGGTTCACTTTGAGGCGTGCGCCGCGCAGGGCGTTGTCGATGCCTATGGAGCGCTCCTGATATGTGCGCAGGATGAGACCCGAACCGAATTGCTCGTAAAAGTCACCCGCAGTGAGACTCACCCCTTTGTAGTTGCCTGTGGCCCAGAAATACGGGACACCCCAGCCCTCGAAATCCTTCTCGAAGCCGGGGAGCGGCCATTTTGCCCATTCAAAACGAGCGCCGGCCGAGAAATAGGGCGCGTTGAGGTTAAGGTCGAAATATGTGTTGTTCAGCACATCGGCTGCATACACGTTGCGGTCGTTGTGCTTGATGTTGAGACCGCCGTCTGTGACGGGTATCAGGAACTCCGTCTGGAGACTGCCGCTGAGGCGTATCTTGCGGAACCAGTTCTGGGAGGGTTCCTTGGATTCGGGCTCCGGGGTGGCCTGTGAACCCGTGTATTCGCGCTGAGGCTCGTAAGCGGTTGCCACAGAGGCCGAGTCAGACTCCTGCGCAACCGGCGTGGCCAATGCCGCAGGGGCGCATGCCGCCGCAAGGGCACAAAGGGTGAAGTAACTGCGTTTCACTTTATGATTTGATAAATAGTTGATATTAGTGTTATTCGTGGTAGAGGAGGGGAGAGGTACGGCTGGCGCGGTATGAATCTTCGCACACTCTCTAAAAAGAGAAAAGAGGCGGAAAGCACCCGACCGACAGGAAGGATGCTCGCCGCCCATGATGGGGTTTCAATTATTTCTGCATGTCACGGAGCACCTCGATGATCTCTTCCTCACCGCCGTCTACGTAACCCTTGTGGCTCCAAACCACATTGCCGTTGCCGTCTACTATGAAGGCATGCGGCACGTCGGTGACCCCCATCTGGCGCTTGAACTCGCCGTTGGGGTCCAGGAGCACGTCATATTCCCAGCCCATGCCGTCCACCAGAGGCTTCACTTTCTGTGCGTTCTGGGCCTCGTCGATGCTCACGGCTATGAGCTTCACGCCGGTCTCTTCCTGCCAGTCAGGGTAAACCTCGTGGATGGCCTTGAGCTCACGCTTGCAGGGCTTGCACCAGGTGGCCCAGAAAGAGATCACCATCGGTTTGCCGTCATTGGACAGCTCGGCGGTGTTGACAGTATTTCCGTTCACGTCCTTCAGCTGCACAGAGGGCAGCTCCGCGAACATGGCGGGGATGGCCATCACGGCGGCCATCAGGAGCATTGTGATTCTTTTCATTACTATATCAATGGTTAAACGGTTAGTACTCAATTAGTTGGTCTTATTGGACACCTGATTGGGAAGATGTGTTTCCGCTGGTGTTTTAAGGTTAGACCGAAAATACAGCCCAAAGTTACAACAAATTTGCGAGACTGAAGCGTTTTTTCTGAAAAAACCAAATTGCCATGAGTTAAAATTCGCTCGCGAAATGGAACGTGATGGTGGGGAAGTCGGCCTGGGCCATCTGCAGCACATAGTTGCTGTCGGCCAGGAACACGTCGCGGCCATCCTTGTCAAGGGCCATGAACTGCTGTTTGCGGCGTTTGAAATTGGCCAGCGCTTGCTCGTCGTCGCTCTCTATCCAGCACGCCTTGTAGAGACTGATAGGCTCCCAACGGCACTGTGCCCCGTACTCGTGCAGCAGGCGGTACTGGATTACCTCGAACTGGAGCTGTCCCACCGTGCCTATGATCTTGCGGTTGTTGAACTGGTTCACGAACATCTGCGCCACACCCTCGTCCATAAGCTGCCGTATTCCCTTGTCGAGCTGCTTCTGCTTCATGGGGTCGGCATTTTCTATATACTTGAACATCTCGGGGCTGAAGGAGGGCAGTCCTTTGAAATGCAGCACCTCGCCGGAGGTCAGCGTGTCGCCTATCTTGAAATTGCCGGTGTCGGGTATGCCGACTATGTCGCCGGGGAACGCCTCGTCAACCACGCTCTTTTTCTGTGCCATGAAGGCCGTGGGTGCCGCGAACCGCAGCGTCTTGTCGAGACGCACATGCCTGTAGGGCGCGTTGCGCTCGAACCGCCCGCTGCACACCTTCACGAAGGCGATGCATGAGCGGTGGTTCGGGTCCATGTTGGCGTGTATCTTGAACACGAATCCGCTGAAGGTGTCTTCTTCCGGGCGTATCTCACGCTCCTCGGCCACCACCGGGAGCGGCGAGGGCGCTATCTCCACGAAGCAGTCAAGCAGCTCCTTGACTCCGAAGGTGTTGAGCGCCGACCCGAAGAACACCGGGGCGACCTTGCCGTCCAGGTAAGCCTGCTTGTCAAACTCCGGATAGACGCCTTCTATCAGCTCCAGGTCTTCGCGCAGCTTGGCTGCGTCCGTCTCACCTATAAGCTCGTCCACCTGCGGGGAGTTCACGTCGGCTATCTCCACACGCTCCGAGATGGTCTGCTTCGAGGGGGTGAACAGGTCCAGGCCATGCTCGTAGATGTTGTAGACCCCCTTGAACTTCGCGCCTATGTTTATGGGCCAGGTGAGCGGGCGCACGGAGATCTTAAGCTCCGCCTCCAGCTCGTCCAGGATGTCGAAAGGGTCGCGTCCCTCGCGGTCCAGCTTGTTCACGAAGATGATTACAGGGGTGTTGCGCATGCGGCACACCTCCATCAGGCGACGTGTCTGCGTCTCCACGCCCTTGGCCACGTCCACCACTATTATCACGGAGTCCACAGCCGTCAGGGTGCGGAACGTGTCCTCGGCGAAATCTTGGTGTCCGGGGGTGTCGAGGATGTTGATTTTGTAGTCCCCGTAGTCGAACCCCATCACGGAGGTGGCCACCGAGATGCCTCTCTGCCTCTCTATCTCCATCCAGTCGGAGGTGGCTGTCTTCTTTATCTTATGGCTCTTGACCGCGCCGGCCACATGTATGGCGCCTCCGAACAGGAGGAGCTTCTCGGTCAGGGTGGTCTTGCCCGCGTCCGGGTGAGAGATGATGGCGAAAGTGCGCCTGCGTTTTATTTCGTCGTTGAGTGTCATATGCAATGGAAAAAGCTGTGAAGGGAGGTCTGCCAGTCAGGCATGTGGAAGCCGTAGTCTCGCTCAAAGGCTGAGCAATCCAGCACGCTGTAATGCGGCCTGCGTGCGGCTGTGGGGTACTCGTCGGAGGTGAGCGGACGCACGCGGCAACGGGTCACGCCGGCCTCCGCGAATATGGCGCGCGTGAAGTCATACCAAGTAGTGCGCCCCGCGCATGTCGCATGATATGTGCCCGGCATCCACCGGGCGGCGTCCATCACCGCCGCCACGGCGCGTGCAAGCACCGGCGCATAGGTGGGGCTGCCCCACTGGTCGGCCACTACACCTATCTCGTCTCGCTCGGCGGCAAGCGAGAGCATCGTTTTCACGAAATTGCGTCCCGTCAGCGAGTAGAGCCACGCGGTGCGCAGGATTACATGCCCCTGCGGCAGGATGCGGCGCACCGCCTCCTCTCCCTCCAGCTTGGTCTGGCCATACACGGTGCCCGGTCCGGGCATGTCGCTTTCCCTGTAAGGACTGGTACCCAGTCCGTCGAACACATAGTCAGTGCTTATATGTATCAGCCGGGTGCCCGTGCGGGCGGCATTCTCGGCCAGTATGCGCGGAGCCTCGGCGTTTAGCCTGCGGCAACACTCCTTGTCGGACTCGGCGCGGTCCACGGCCGTGTAAGCCGCGCAGTTCACCACCAGCTCCGGCCGGAAAGAGTCCATGACCTGGCGCACCGCCTCCGCCGAGGTGACGTCAAGCGAGTCCCTGTTTGTGAAAAGAGTCTCAAGGTCCTGCCGTCCGGCCAGTTCGACCCGAAGCGCCGAACCCAACTGCCCCCGGCTCCCCGTGACAAGTATCCGTCTCATATTCCCCGCAAAGTTAGCTAAAAATCATCAATCGGCAAAACACTCCCTTGTTCCCCCTCGCCCCTGACTCTCAGAGCCCTGTCCAAGCTACAGACATGAACAAGTCTCTCCCGCAACGCCTCCTCGGCATTCTGTGCTCGCACCCGCACCCGCGCCCGGCAGCTCGCTAAGCAACAGAACTCACAGACAGAAAGTCATGTAAGTCGGCATAAAGAGCATGTCCTAAGTCATTTAGTCCACAGAGTTAATCAATAAAAAATAAAGTACGCAACTTTCAAGGTTCAAAAATACCCTGCAATACGCAACCTTCAGACAGCAAATACCCCTGCAATACGCATGTTCTCGGCTTATGCGTTATGGTATTATTATTCAATCAATCCTTTGATTCGTCCGATGTAATCCTCTACTCGGGGAATGAGGGGAACAACATCATTCTCTTCCCAGTCAAACAAATCCTCGTAGTCGCCCGTCTGACGCATGGTGAACAGACGTCCTAAAAGTTTAGAGTCATCTGTGGTAAGGATACCTTTCCTTACAAATGCTTCACCAATCATGCGGATTACTCCTTTATGGGTAGTGGCATCAATGCCATTGTTTACCAACAATGCTACACTGGCATAATAAGCGGCATAATAAAGCCTGTTTGCTGATAAATTCCAATAGCCGAGAGATCCCACATCCTTTACCTCCTGGATGGTTTTGGCCGCTTTCTCCAATCTGTAAGATACGATAGCTGCCCGCTCTTCTGGTTTTAATGTCATGGTTGTTAATTTTGGAAGATTATGACTTTATCCCTCTCTACATTTTTATAAAAAGGAAGAAAACTGCGTTTTAGCCAGCCTGAAAATGAGTAAAGCCGTGGAGTGACAAATTCTCCGAAATCAAGGCCTACTTGCTCCAGTGGCCAGGCGTATTTATCCCAAAGGTTTGCCGGCAATTTCTCATCGCCTGGCACAAGGATATGCAAGTCCCAGTCTGAATCGCTACGCGCATCGCCTCGGGCTCGCGAGCCGTACAATGCGAGCCGTGAGCCTCTGGGGAGGATTTCGGCGGCCTTCGCCTTCAAGGCTGCCAAAAGACGGGTATATTTTTCTTGTTCTGACATAATTAGAGGTTTAAGATGAGGGAGCGGTATGGGGTCAGGCCAGGTCCAGCTCGTCGTTGTGGTCCTTCTTGTAGTAGGCGGCCAGGGTGCCCAGGAACTTGCTTATCTGCGCTACGGCGGCCTGCGTCTGCGGTGTCACCTCCTTGCCCTGCAGGCGCAGCAGCAGCACTCCGTACAGGGCGTTGAAGCATGCCTCTATCTCGCCGGGCATGTCGTCAGGGGCAGACTTGGCGCGCAACTCCACCATGAGGGGTAGGGTGGCGTCATACTGGTTGGCGAAGGCCGAGTACTTGGGGTCCTTGAGCAGGCGTTTGCACAGGTCCGCCATCTCCCCTATGAGGTTGCGGTTCATCTGCAAATGACCCTTCTCGGCTATCCCCTCGCGGCGCATCATGTCTATGAGGCTCTCGTACCACTCCTCCATCTCGCGGCGGCGTTCCGGCGTGAGGCCCGTGTATTTGTCTATGATGTTCTTGCGTATGAGGTCCATGTCGAGCTTGTTGGCGCGTATCAGGTCCTCGGTCTGCCACATGTACAGGATGTACTCGGC
>URZM01000076.1 GCA_900552315.1 uncultured Bacteroidales bacterium
AAAAGCCGTGCTGCAAGAGGCGGGACGGGGTTCGTAAAATTAGGTTGCAAATTAGTGGCACAGCAAAATTTCGATTTTGCAAGTTGCTGATATAAACGTATTTGGAGCATAAGGAACAAGTCCCTCCAGCTCCACTTGTAACCTCGGACTGAAATCAGTCCAAACAAGACAAACCTCAGACTATCAAATAGTTCTGAGGTTTTTTTCGTATCTAATCCTTTCGATTCAGGACCGAAATCAGACCAAGAAAAGAGGGTCAAGCCGAAAATACGGTGCATCTGTTAAATTGGAGCAAATAAAATGTTAAAATTTCAGGCGTATAGCTTGACGAGTCGGAAGATTAAGAAATCGCGGTCGCGGACTCCTCGCATCTGCGAGCGGAAGATTTTCACCTTGGAGTTGAAGGCTTCGGCATAGGCGTTTGTGGCTCGCCGACGGAAATAATTGAGGATAGTCGGGGCATCGTTCCTGAACGTCTTGATGACAGAGCGGAAGTTGTTGTTGCCCAATGCCATTACCTTTTCATACCACTTGTTCATCCGCCCCATTGCTTTGGTCGGTGATATCTCCGCGTTGAAGATCTGGCGCAGTTCCATGGCGAGGTGGTATGCGGCTTTCAGTATCGGATAGTGCTTGAACAGAATGTTCGCGCGATGCCGCTGTATGTCAGTCCATTTGTTCTGCGACATCATAAGCGTGTGCTTGCTGCGGGCGAGTATCTGACGCATGGTCTCGCCGTTTGAGTATGTCACTGGCGGAATCGATCTGTCCCGGTTGTTTTCTTCGGCGATGAGCTGACGGCGTATGTCTATGCGTATCTCATCAACAGCCTCATTGTAAACCTGCTGCACATGGAAGCGGTCGTTGACAACGTGGGCGTTACAGAAAACCTCGGCGGCAATGAGCATCATCGACGGCGACAGGTCGCACGTCACCTCCTTCACCCGGCGTCTGACCAATTTCCCCATGGCTCCGACGAGGATCGGGATTATCCCGTCGCTCTTTGTGCCGGGGATGGCCGCCGCCAGCGTCCCATGGCCACCGTGACCGTCCTTGTTGGTCAGGAAAGTCCATACCTCGCCGTTGCTCAGACAGGTCTCGTCAAGGCTCATGTACGGCCCGATGTTGGCGGCGTTGAAATAAAACCCGCAACCGAGTTCGTTCTCGCACCATTCGGAGTATCCGCTCAATTTATTACGGTACATGTCAGCGAAATACTTGCCGTTGACGCAGTACATCCGCGCTATGTGCTTGATGGATAAAGCTGTCGTCTCAACCTTCGTCTTTTAAAAAAGCCACGAACTCGGCGCTGAGTCGTGTGCCCTCCTCGTTGGGAAGTTCAAGATTATAGCTGAATATCTCGTTGGTCTTCTTGTCCCACCATTTGTTCTTGCGCATGTGCAGATAAACGGGTCTGCCTCGCATGGGATAGTCCTGTACTGTTACATAGTCCGTGTATCCACGGGCTACTATGTTCGGATTACGACAGTCCTCGTCGGAAAGTTTCTTCTTCTCGTCAAGCCATATGTCGTATGACAGCTCTGTCTTTTCAAACTTGACCATCTCAAACAGCTCATTTAAGCCTTCGGGTAAAAACTGCCAAAATGCATCACTGGTTTTCATGACGCAAATTTAACATTTTTCCCTAAATCCATGCACCGGGATTTCGGCTTGACCCGAATATACTCATGTTCGCATTATCGCAATGTTCGCCTTATCGGCGTAAAAAGTGTTCGAAATATCCGATGCGTTTTGATAGTTGGCATAAAGTTGTAGCTTTGCTCCCGGTTTAGAACTCATAACTTATCACAGCACCAAAAAACACAAAGACTATGAAGAAAGTTTTAGTATTCGCGGCAGCTTCTTTGCTCTCCCTCTCCGCTTTCGCCCAGGATTACCTTCTCGACAATCCAGCCAACCGGGCCTATCTCGGCGTGCGTGCGTCCTATGACCTTTCATGCCCCGGCAAGATAAAGGCCGGCGACGAAAAGGCAAAAGTCTTCGGCAACGGCTCCGGCGTGAGCCTCGGCCTGGTCTACAACCAGCCCTTGGTGGCCAACCTGTTCCTGGAGCCGGGTGTCTCGTTCTATTACAACACGGAGTCCATCGACCCGGACGCGCTCACCGACCTCAACGTCAAGGATGCCTTCAAGAACCGCTCCATGCGCAAGTTCGGCATGCAGGTGCCCGTCCAGTTCGGCTATCATTTCGACTTTACCCCTGACATGAACCTGGCCATAATGACCGGCCCCGTGCTCAATGTCGGCTTCTCCGACGACTACTATGTCACTACCGAGCCTGTGGCCGGCCACCGTGCGCACGCCTCCGGCACCGCCTATGGAGAGGACGGCATCCTGAACCGCGTGGATTGCGCATGGCGCATAGGAGTGGGTTTCACATTTTCACACAATTACTTTGTGGGCGTGAGCGGCGACCTGGGCATGTGCAACATGCTGAAGGAGAACTTGGACGGTAAAGTCAAGTTCCACGAGAACGCCGTGCATGTCACGCTCGGCTATAACTTCTGACGCTTTCAATTACTACAAGAAGAACACACGCGAGGCGCATCCCGGCCGGGACGCGCCTTTTCTTTAGCGTATGCGTTGCCAATCAACTTTTATGTCGGAAACTTTTTGTTGAGATTTTTCGTTGAATACTTGGCCAGTTTAATCAAAAGCGGTAACTTTGCCGCAGACTAATCAAAAGACGACAATGACGCACGTAGTCAACATACATATCAATCGGCAGCCTGCGGACAGCATAATGTCCATGGGTATGATGATGATGTGCATGATGGAGACGCCGTGCAGTTAGTGACTGTTGCCAATAATATTCATTAATCATAACCGACCGGCGCGAAACCAACTCGTGCCGGTCTTTTTTTATCCTTTCAATTCCTATGGACTACAAGAAATTACACTTTGCGACCCTGCAAATCCACGCAGGCCTGGACCGAGAAAACCCGTCATGCTCCCGTGGCAATTCCATCACTCCGACTGCCGCGTATCGCTTCCCCTCCTGCGAGTATGCCGCCAATCTGTTCGAGCTCTCCCAGGCAGGCAACATCTACACGCGTCTGCAAAATCCCACCACCTCGCTCTATGAGGAACGCATAGCCGCGCTCTATGGCGCGTCGGGTGCCGTGGCTACTTCCGCAGGTATGAGCGCCATTGTCACCGCAGTCACTTGTCTGGCAGGCGAGGGGCAAAACATCGTGGCGTCCCCTTACCTCTATGGCGGCACTTACAACCTCTTCCGCCACACGCTTCCACGCCTCGGCATAGAGGTGCGCATTGCCGAGCGTCTTGACTGCGACTGTTTTGGGTCCCTGTGCGACGGGAACACGCGTGCAATATTTGTGGAAAGCATGGGCAATCCCACTTGTGCTGTCCCTGACCTGGAGTCGCTCGGCAAGCTGGCCGCCAGCCGCCACATCCCTTTCATAGTCGACAATACCTTCGGCGCCGGCGCTTTTCTGTGCAACCCGCTGCATTGGGGCGCCAACATAATCACCGACTCCGCCACCAAGTGGATAAACGGCCATGGCACAGCCATGGGCGGTATAATAGTGGACGGTGGCAATTTCGACTGGAGCGGCTTCACCGGTATCGACTCCCCGTCTGAGGGTTACCATGGCCTCAATCTTTGGAAAGCTTTCGGGCCGCTTGCATTTGCCGTGAAATGCCGTGTGGACGGTCTTCGCGACCTTGGCGGCTGTCCTTCACCTTTCGACAGCTACCTTATGCTTCTGGGTCTGGAAACGCTCTCGCTGCGTGTGCGCCATCAGGTCGAGTCGACACGCCTCTTGGCCGAGTTCCTGAGGGTCAGCCCGGCGGTGAAGCACGTAAGCTATGTCGGGTTCGAGGACAATCCTTGGCATGAAAATGCACGCAAATATTTCAAGTTCGGAGCGGGCGCCGTACTCAACGTGGAACTCCAAGGTTCGCTTGAGACTACCGTGAAATTTGTGGAAGCGCTGCAACTATGCACCCACATGACCATGATAGGCGACTCGGTGACAGCCGTCACTCACCCGGCATCTACCACACACAGGCAATTGAGCGCCGAGGACCTGGAGAGCGCCGGCATCACACCCACCTTGCTGCGTGTATCGCCGGGACTGGAGGATATAGAGGACATCATAGCCGATTTCAAACAGGCATTTGCCAAAGCCGCGCTGATATGAGAAAGCATCGCTTCAATAAACCCTTTGTCACTGAAAATGGCGACAGCATTGAGGGACTGGAGTTGGCTTACCAGGTGTGGGGCAGTCCTGATGCCGAACACTCTAACGTGGTGTGGGTATGCCATGCACTCACAGCCAACAGCGATGTGGCGGACTGGTGGCCCGGCACCGTTGAGCCCGGCAAATTCCTCGACCCGGCCAAGTGGATGGTGATTTGCGTAAACATCCCGGGGTCCTGTTACGGTTCCACCGGGCCACTCTCCATAAATCCTGCTACCGGAGAACCATATTACAGTGACTTTCCTCCGCTCACCATGCGTGACATCGCCCGCGCGCTGTCCCTGATGGCCGACGCGCTTGGGCTGGAGCATATCAATACCATAATAGGCAGCTCGGTCGGTGGTTTCCAAGCTTTGGAGTGGGCGGCCTCCGAGCCTTGGCGCTTCGGACGATTGGCGCTCATAGCCACTGCTCCGGAAGCGACCCCCTGGGCCATAGCCTTGGACGAGACGCAACGCATGGCCATCATGGCCGACAGCTCCTGGGGCGAACCCCGTCCGGACGCAGCTGCCGCTGGATTGGCTGCCGCCCGAGCCATCGGTCTGCTCAGCTATCGTGGTGGTTCGGCGTACAACAAGACCCAGCGGGACGCTACTGTGAGTGAGCCGTTCCCGCAGCGCAGGGCATGCTCCTATCAGCGACATCAAGGTGCGAAATTGGTTAAGCGCTTTAACGCGTACTCCTACATTTCCATCCTCAATGCCTTTGACACCCACGACATAGGACGCGACCGAGGGGGGATTGCGGCAGCCTTGGCCTCCATCAAGGCTCCGGCCATTGTAATAGGCATCTCCACCGACATCATATTCCCTCCGCAGGAAATGAAGGCGATGGCCGACATGCTTCCCAACGCCCGCTACGAGGAAATATCCTCGGACATGGGGCATGACGGCTTTCTGGTTGAGGACAGACAGCTCAACGACATCCTGGTGCCGTTCATGAACGACACCGCTCCAAATTTTACAAATAAATAATGCCACAATATTATGAGTGACTCCAAACTGAGAATAGGGCTTTTCGGACTCGGCACCGTAGGACAAGGCTTTCTGCGCGTTATTTCTATAGCACGCAACGCACATGCCGAGATAGTACGTATCTGCGTGCGCAATCCGTCGAAGCGACGCGACGTGTTCGTGGACCCGGCGCTTATCACCACCAATCCGGATGACATACTCTCAGACCCCTCCATCAATCTGATAGTGGAGGTGGTCGACGATGCCGAGGCTGCCTGGAGCATTGTCTCCACCGCCTTGGAGCGCGGCATACCTGTAGTGTCCGGCAACAAGGCCATGATAGCGCGACGCCTCCCGGAACTCATAGAGCTTCAGAAGAAAAGCGGTGCAGCGCTGCTGTACGAGGCTTCATCCTGCGGCTCCATTCCCGTGATACGCAACTTAGAGGAATACTACGACAACGACCTGCTGCTTGAGGTGAAAGGCATACTCAACGGCTCCTCCAACTATATTCTGTCGCGCGTATTCGACCATGGCGAGGATTATGCCTCGGCGCTTGCACAGGCCCAGGCTCTCGGGTTTGCCGAGGCCGACCCTTCATTCGACATCTTAGGTTACGATGCTCTTTTCAAGCTGGTGATTATCACGCTCCATGCGCTGGGTGTTTACGTGCCTCCAAGCGATGTGTTCTGCCGAGGCATAGCCGCCATAAGCGATTTCGACATCTCCTACGCCCGCGAAAAAGGTATGAAGATTAAGCTTGTGGCACAGGTTGTCAAAGTAGCTCCGGAACTGTTCACCCTGTTCGTCATGCCCGAATTCGTATCTCCTTCCAAATACATCTACAGCGTGGATGACGAGTACAACGGTGTGGTGATACGAGGCGAGTGCTATGACCGCCAGTTCATGTTCGGCAAAGGTGCCGGCGCGCTGCCCACGGCCTCGAGCATACTTAGCGACGTGATGGCCCGCCGACGCAATTACCGATATGAGTACAAGAAGATGAATTACATGGGTTTGCCCTCCTACACTGATGACGTGGAGCTGGAGATTTATCTGCGCTATACCGACGAAGCCACAGTAAAGGCGCTGGAGTTCAGCAGCATAGACACCATGTTCAAGTCACCGGAGGCATCCTACGTCATAGGGACGGTTAAGCTCTCGCACCTGAGGGCGAACATCTCCGAGCTGGACCGGCCTGATGTGTTCGTCTGCAACATACCGCGCTTCTTCCTTGACCGCGACTGAGGGCGGTAGGGCACATAAGAGGCATGTTTGCGGATGTCGTCAAAAATTATTACCTTTGCAGTCCGTGATGTGTGAATTGAATATCTTCGAGAACGCGTGGTGCGACATCGCCTCAACCCAGGTGACGTTGTCCAATTCTGTGTTCCGCCTTATCGTCGCCATGCTCATAGGATGCGTGGTGGGGTGGGAGCGTAAGCGCAAGGGGCAGGTCGCGGGTCTGCGCACTTTCACCCTTATCAGCATGGGCGCGTGTCTGGCCATGCTCCTGAGCATATACGTGCCTCAGGAATACATGGGCCTCAAGAACGGCGACCCCGGACGTATCGCCGCACAGGTTGTCACCGGTGTCGGCTTCCTGGGCGGTGGAGCCATGATTCAGCAGAAAGGTTCCATTCGCGGGCTAACCACTGCCGCCGGTATTTGGGTCGTGGCCACCTTGGGCATGGCTGTCGGCGTGGGCATGTATGCAGCCGCCGTTGTGGCCACTGTGCTGGTGATGATTACACTCATAACCCTCGAGCAGTGGGAGCACAAGGTGAGGATAGGGCAGGAGTCAAGGGTGGTCAATATAAAGGTGCGTGACATCGTGAACGATGTCACTCCTTTCCGCAAGGCTTTCGCCGCCAACAAGATGCACCTCTCCACATTCTACATCGAGGTGGACTACGAGAAGACTGAGACCGAAATCAGTTTCGTGGTCCTTTCCCGTCGTGGCTCCAATTACCTGAAGGTGTTCGATTCCCTGCGTGCCGTGGCTCCCACCAAGGCCATCACCCTCTCCTCTCAAGTAGACATCTAAAGAACAATCTCAAAACCCGCACGAGAAGTGAAACAGCGTACAGCCTCATTCCTACTGCTTCCCGCCGTCCCGGGCTTCACGGCATTGGCCTCCGCCTCCCAGGGCGATACCAATGCCTCATCCTCCACCGCGCAGGCTCCCGAACCGGAGCCTGACGAACATTCATCCAATGGTCTGATAGGCGACCTGGCGCTTATTCTTTTGCTTGGAGCCGTCGTCACCCTCCTGTTCAAGAAGCTCAGGCAGCCTGTGGTGCTCGGCTACATCCTGGCAGGGTTCCTCGCCAGCCCCAAGTTCACATACCTCCCCTCCATCTCCAATCTCGAGAACATAGAGGTCTGGGCCGAGCTGGGTATAGTCATACTCATGTTCACGCTCGGTCTGGAGTTCAGTTTCAAGAAACTCGTGAACTCCGGCACATCGGCCATTCTCACAGCCTTCATCATCATCACCGGCATGACCTTCGCCGGGTTCGGTGTGGGGCGGCTTCTCGATTTCGATTTCACCAACTCCATCTTCTTGGGCGGTATGTTGTCCATGTCCAGTACCACCATCATTCTCAAGTCCTTCACTGACCTGGGCATCAAACAGAAGAAATTCGCGTCTTTGGTCCTTTCGGTGCTTATAATCGAAGACCTGTTCGCGGTCCTGATGCTCGTCTTGCTCTCCTCGCTCGCCGTGGGCGAGGTGCAGGGAGCCGAGCTGGCCTTCTCCATCGGCAAGCTGATGTTCTACCTCATCTTGTGGTATGTGGTCGGCGTGTGGTTCATACCCACCTTCTTCGACAAATGTCGCGGCTACATGAACGCCGAGACCCTATTGGTCGTCTCCATGGGTATCTGCTTCGGCATGGCCGTACTCAGCACCCTGTGCGGCTTCTCCCTGGAATTAGGAAGCTTCATCGCAGGCTCCATCATAGCCGGGACGGTCATGGCCGAGAGGATAGAGCACGTGGTTCAGCCTGTCAAAGACCTGTTCGGGGCCGTCTTCTTCATATCTGTCGGTATGATGGTGGACCCCGGTGTCATAGCCCAGTACTGGGGCATGATTCTGCTCCTGGCGGTGGTGGTGATTGTGGGCATGATAATTTTCGGCACGCTCGGCATGCTCCTCACAGGTCAGTCGCTCAAGGTAGCCATGGAGAGCGGGTTCTCCCTCACGCAGATAGGCGAGTTCAGCTTCATCATAGCCTCCCTGGGCATGAGCCTCGGCGTTCTTGCCGAGAGCCTGTACCCCATCATCGTGGCCGTCTCCGTTATCACGATTTTTACAACTCCCTATTTCATCAAGATGGCCATACCGGCTTACAGGATAGTGGAGAGGCACCTGCCGCGCCCTCTGCGTTTCCTCATAGACCGCTATTCGCAGCAGACCACCGACACCGGCGAGACAGGCAAGCTGTGGCGCGGCATACTCCTGCGCTACGTCTGGCGCATAATACTTTTCTCCGTCCTTATCATAGGCGTCATAATGCTCTCCCGCATCTTCCTGTTCCCGCTGCTTGAGAGCATCAACGCCGAGTGGGGACATTTCATAGCCACCATTCTCACCCTCGTGGCCATGTCTCCCTTCCTCGTCATGCTCTCCTTCAGCGCCACCAAGCCCTCGGAGCGTGTGCAGCTGCAGGCCGCAGGCGGATACTCCGACATTCCGCTAATCGCCATGCGCATAATCCGTTACCTCATAGGCATCAATTTCGTGATATATTTTATCTCCATGACCTATGCCATGAAAGTAGCGTTGCTTGTGGGAGCCGCCTTCCTGGTATTCTACATCATCATGGCCTCGAGCAAGCTGCACGCCCGCTATGCCCGCATGGAAAAGAAGTTCCTGGGGAACCTCAATGAGCGCGAGGACACGCGCACAGGACGCAACAACATAGTGACCGGCGACCTGCATCTCGCCTACATAGAGGTCGACGCCGCCACACCCTTTGTGGGAGACCGCATAGTGGACAGCGGGCTTAGACGAGACTACGGGGTGAGCATTTCCTCCATACAGAGAGGCATGCAGTCACTCCCCTTGCCCGACAAGGACACGCGTATCCTCCCGGGCGACGTGCTTGGCATAATCGGCACCGATGACCAGATACAGCGCTTCAATGCCGACATAGAGGGTTACAAGAAAGCGGCCCAGGAACTCCCCGTATGCAACACACGCACCGAGCTGCAGAGCGTGGTCCTGTCCGCCCGCTCGCCGCTCATAGGCAAGACCCTTGCACAGGGCGACATACGCCACGTGTACCATGCCATGCTCCTGCGCGTCATTGACCACGACGGGGTGGAACGTCCCTTGGCTCCCGGCATGAGCTTCAGCGCCGGGGACACGTTATGGCTGGTAGGCGACCCCGACTTCATTCCGAAACTGAAATAAAAACCACATATAATTATTATGCAGGAAAAAATAATCATACTGGATTTCGGAT
>URZM01000077.1 GCA_900552315.1 uncultured Bacteroidales bacterium
TCGCTTGCTTTGGCTGGGGTGCGCTTTCTGCGATGTGCCGCAGGGTTCAGGGCAGGCGCGTTATGGAGTCGAGCGCGATGTTGACCCAGTCGGTATGGGCCGGAGTGTTTATTATGACCGTCTTTACATATTGGCCGGCGACGGCCAGTATCAGTACGCTCACAGGGATTCCTTCGGTCAGGCCTTCGAGTTTGGCCCCTTGCATGCCGTGGATGAGCATTTTGGTTATCTTGGCTCCTCTCACGTCCAGCTCGGTGACCATACGGCGGCACATCTCCACGGCGCTTTGGGCTGACGCTTTCTTGTCTTTTTCCACCTTGACAGACATGCCGAAAGTGCCGTCTGCGCATTTTACGAGCGCTTCCTTGTCTTTTTCCGAGATGGTGGCCCCGGAGGGCACCATGAATGAAAAGCCTTGGTATTCGAATCTTGAGAAACCGCCCTCCACCGGGGTTAGGTTATGTACTGTCCCTGCGGTCGGCTCCTGGGCGTAGGTGGCCACGCCTGGGGCAAGCAGCGCGATGGCGAGTATCAGATTTTTCATATATCATTCATTTTAAATAAGTTGTTTGTATTCAGGGAAATGGATGGCAACAGGTCTTCTCCGCGCGAGGCGCTCAGAGAGGCTATTATATCGAGTATGGGTAGCGGGGATTCATCGGTCTCGGCCAGGAGGCGGTCCGCAGGGGTGTGGGCCAGTGAGTCGGGGTTGAAGCGGGCGCCGTAGCTTATGTGGCATCCGGCCTCCAGGAGCATGCGCAGCACCGAGGGCTTCCCCCGGAAGCCGTGTATCACCCAAGGGACAGTGGCCCGCAGCGTGCGGCGCATGGATGCTATTTCCCCGGCGGCGCGCACGCAATGCACCATGAGCGGCTTGCCAAGCGCTTCGGCCAAGATGGCTTGCCTCTCGAATGTCTTGAGCTGCAGCCACATCGGAGTGCCGCACAAGGTGTCGAGCCCGCACTCCCCTATCGACACCACCTGCGGCAGCATGCCCTGCCGCTCCAGTTCCTCGAGCAACGCGCCGGGATGTTCGGGCACATGCCAGGGGTGTATGCCCAAGCTGTAGGGCTGTCCGGGCAGCAGGCTCTCTCCGGGCTGTGCGTTCACTATCGCTTCCGGACACGGCGGGTTCTTGTGGGTATGGCAGTCGAGTATCATGGTACGGGGTCGTGGCCGCATCCTCCCCACGGATGGCATCGCAGTATCCTTTTGGCGGCAAGCCAGCTTCCTTTCAGCGGACCGTATTTCTTGAGCGCTTCCAGGGCGTACTGGCTGCATGTGGGTGTGAAACGGCACATGGGAGGGGTGAGCGGTGAGATGCACCGCCGGTAGAAATGGATGGGGAGGCACATGAGCCATACGGTGGCCGCCCGAAGCGAACCTGCGAGTTTATGGAGGGTGGACTCAGGCATCGGTGTCGCTTTGGGGAGTCTTTCCGCAGGACGGGGCCTGGACGGAAGCGGACTTTTCATCCTTTGGTTCGTTGCATTGCCCATCATTGCCGTCCATTGCCGAGGCGGCTTTTTCGAGCAGCTTCATCATCTTCTTTTCTATTGAGGCATACTCGCGCCGTTCCCCGCCTACATATATGAAGGCGAGCTGCATGAACCGGTCCGAGTCATCATCGCCCCGGTTCGCGGCATGGATCTTGTCTCTGAGCGGGAGCCGGTTCAGCCGATACGCCTCACGTATGCGGCGCCGCAGCCACACGCGGTCCACGGCATGCTTGAATTTCTTCTTGGGCACCGTTATCATCATCTGCAGCGGGTCCAGGTCTGCGGGCACTGAGCCGTGGAACATGGCGCGGACCTGTTCGCGCGTAAGGATAAGCCAGAACATGCGGAGGGGGTAGGCATACTCGCTCTTGCCCTCCTCGAAGAGGCGTGTCACGGCGTTCCTGTGACGCAGCCTTTCCCGTTTCCGGAAAGACAGGGATGCGCCTTGCGGCTGCTTCAGCGGTGATATGTCGGAGTTTTCTTCGCTCATCCTCGTGCAATAATCTGCAAAATTAGCAAAACTCCGTCAAACGCGCAAATCCACTTTCCCCGTCGCTGTCCGCTTGCTCGGCTGTACGTTGTCAGCGACGGCGTATGGGCAGGAGCTTCAGGTTGGTCGCGCTG
Organism: uncultured Bacteroidales bacterium; assembly: GCA_900552315.1. GTDB lineage: Bacteria > Bacteroidota > Bacteroidia > Bacteroidales > Muribaculaceae > Lepagella. The sequence goes on from URZM01000077.1 coordinate 2,124, forward strand.
CGCCATACCCATTCCCAAGGACCGTACAGCATGCGATGCATCCACCATCGGCTTGCCAGGAGCTGCAAGGTGTAGAAGACTGTCACGAACGCGAGGATGGCAGCTCCCGACGCCCGGCTCAACGACAGGCCGGAGGCGCTGAAGAGAAATACTCCTGCCATCCCCTGCATGGAGTAGTTGGTGAGGCCCATCCTTCCGTATGGGGCCAGTTTGCCGAGCCATCTGTGGCCGTTGAGCCTGTAATAGGCATACAGCACGCTGTAACAATAGGTGATGCAGGCGCAAAGATTGTCAACCGCCTTAAGCGGAGCCAGGTATTCCGGCCAAGTAATCTTGTATCTCGCTATGAAGGTGCCCACGGCGCAGACCCACAGCAGCGCCAGCGTGCGGGCGCGCATGAGGCTGCCAAGCCTTTCGGTCACGCCCCATTTCCCTAACGTGTAGCCGACCAATGCCATAGAGAGGTTTTTAAGGCCGCATCCGCTGTGTCCGGCGATATAATAGATGTATGCCTTGAATCCGTCTACGATCGGTCTGTCCACCAGCTCGCCGAATGTGGCCCCTTGGGGAGTCGACACGTCCACACCCTCCGGAAACAACAGGCTCTGCACATGGAAAAGTGGTTCCATGTACAGGTAAAGGAAATAGATGCTTGCCGCACAGAGGGCCAACGCCCGCGTGCCGAGGTTGCGGAACAGTACGAGCGCCATGCCGATGACACCGTACAGGGAAAGCACGTCATACCAGTAGAAAAACTTGTTGATGACGCCGAAGCATACCAGCAGGAAGCATCTCCATACGAATTTCCACGAGGAGGCCCCCGGCTTGCGGAGGATGAGGTAAAAGCTGAGGCCGAAAAGCATGCAGAAGGCCGGGTTGCACTTGTCGTTCAAGAAAAGTATGACGAAATCGGAGATGATTGAGTGAGCCTGCTCCGTCCTCAGACCGAAGCCTCCGAAGGAATGTACGGTCAGTATGCCCAGAAGCACCACGGCCCTGAGCACGTCAATCGATTCTATACGTCCGCAGGATGAGGATGGTGCTGACCGCAACCTGTCTTCTGTCATGGCGTGTGTATGGATTGTTCCCGGCTGCAAAGTTACGAAATAATTGTCAACCCACTGCGGCCTGCGGGTCAGTTGATGATACCTGAGGGGACATGTTGGCGGTATGGTATTGTGCATCTGCACGCCGCCCTGGTGAGGCTGAAGTCGCGGGGAGGTTTTGCGGGAGTCGGGGATTATGCCTATATTTGCCGAAATTATAGATTGTTCTGCTTATGAGACATTTGCTTTTCTTGATTTGCCTTCTTGGCACGGCTTTCGGGACTCGGGCGCAGCTGTGGATGGATGAGCCGCAGCCGCAGAGCGTGTCGCAGGAGGCTTGCGACATGGTGAATGACCCGCAGGCGCCTTGCAACATCGGGGGCGAGGCTCTAAGCGAGTTTATGGCTCGCTTCTGTTCGGACATGGAGTTCCAGGCGTCACGCATATCCCCTCACCTCCTTCAGGATACCGCTGACCTGAACGGGAATCCTGCGGAGCCGTGGCTGCTCGAATGGCTCAGGGACGCGCAGCCGAGAAACCGCTGAGCTTCACCCCGCGAGGGGCGGATGGAGAGTGCCAGACGTATCTTGACACCTGGTACGGCGTCACCGGCGAGCATGCCCTGTTCTACTCTTACCGCTCGTGCGAGCAGTGTGCCGACCCGGACATGGAGGGTGAGGATTTCGACTATGGAGGCACCGTCTATTGGGTGTTCGGGCGCAAGGAGGGGAAGTGGTATCTGACCGAGTGGGTGGTGATAGGCTGACCCGCCACGGTGATGCGCGAAAAACTACCTCTTATTTTTTGCGGGAGTCGGGGATTATGCCTATTTTTGCGGAAATTATATACTCTGAACGGTTTATGAGACAATTGATCCTTGTGGTGTCTGTGTGGCTGTGGGTGTCTTTCGGAGCCTCGGCACAGTCGCTTGTTATGCAAATAGCGCCGCCTGACAGTGTGATGCAGCAGGATTGCGCCATGGTGAGCGACCCGGCCTCGGCATGCAACTCCGGGGATGAACCCTTCTCGGAGTTTCTGAGCCGTTTCTGTGCCGACAAGGATTTCCAGAAGACGCGTCTGCGCGGTGCTTGTTTCTCGTCAGGCTCCGATGATGGAGACGAGGCGGAGTATTTGGGTATGATGGAGCTGGAGATGTTGCAGAGTGAGGGCCCCTTGAGCTTTGTCCCTTTCTTCAAGAAGGATGCCTGCTCCCAGACTCTCGCCACCTGGTATGGCGTGGATGCCGACCGGGCTTTGTTCCAGGAGAGTTACATCGTAAGTCGTGACCCGGGCTGTGCGGACAAAGCGTCTGCCGGCGAATATGTATGCTTCTGGGTGTTCGAGCGCCTGGAGGGTATGTGGTATCTGACTGACCTGTTCATGTTCTGACGGTACGCCCCCGGGGCGCTTCCCGGAAATGATTCATCCACTCATCGCTTATTAAATTTATCCTTATGAAACAATTTATCTGTATATTGGCCATGATGGTCGGCACGGTTTTCGGTGCCTCGGCATGGACGGAAGAAGAGGTGACGTACTCTCCCGATACCATTCAGCAACGCGACTGCGAGATGGTGAACGATCCGCAGGCTCCCTGCAATCAGGGCGACGAGCCCTTCAGCGAGTTCCTGGCTCGCTTCTGCAACGACAAGGATTTCCGGCTGAGCCGCCTGCACTCCGACATGTTCAAGTACGCTTACTCCGAGATGGAGGAGTGGGAGAAGGAGGCCCTGGGGGAAAAGGAGTTTGATTTTACCCCCGCCGACAAGAGGGAGAACGACGTGAAGACCCTCGCCACCTGGTACCGCGTGGGGGCTGACCGGGCCCTCTACATGGAGAATGTCTATTATGACGGCGAGGAGGTCGACGACCCCGAGAATGACCCAAGCGATGTGGACGGAGCCGAATTTTTGACCTTCGAGCGCCGAGAGGGCAAATGGTATCTGACTCAATGGATTGTGGTGGGCTGACACCCTCCTTGCTTTTTTAACACCTTAGAAGATAGACTATTATGAAACAGCTTATAGTGATTATAGCCATGCTGCTGGGCACGGCTTTCGTGGCAAAGGCGCAGCTGCTCGCGGAGGTGCCGATGCCGGAGAGCGTTCAGGAGCGCGACTGCAAGATGGTTAACGACCCTAAGGCTCCCTGCAACCAGGGCGAAGAGCCCTTCAGGGAGTTCCTGGCCCGTTTCTGCACTGACCACGACTTCCAGCGCACCCGCCTGGTGGAGGAGGGCTTCCTGGAGAATGTGGACGAAGAAGGAAATACCGAGAAGCCTTGGATAGACCCATGCCTGGAATACATCTGGTCTTTCGGACCGCTGGAGTTCCCTGTCGGCTGCACGAAGGATATATGCACCGAGACCTTCGCCACCTGGTATGGCGTGAGCCGCGACCAGGCGCTCTACATCTCCTCTATCAGTTTCGACTGCGACCCGGACAATCCCGAGGAGGAGACCTGGGACGGAGGGGGCAGCTGCTTCTGGGTGTTCGAGCGCAAAGGGGGCAAATGGTATCTGACCGACCTGCTCCAGGTGGGCTGACAAAACATAAAACGACCTCTAAGGATGGCAGATTCAGACTTTGACATACATGGCTCGGCGGACACTCCCCTCCGGGGGGCGGAGCGCGACATAGAGAAGGCTCTGCGCCCGCTCGCTTTCAGTGATTTTGCCGGCCAGAACAAGATAATAGAGAACCTTCAGGTGTTCGTGCAGGCTGCCCGCATGAGGGGCGAGGCGCTGGACCACACCCTGCTCCACGGCCCTCCGGGCCTGGGGAAGACGACCCTCTCCAACATAGTGGCCAACGAGCTGGGGGTGGGCTTCAAGACCACCTCCGGCCCGGTGCTCGACAAGCCCGGGGACCTGGCGGGTATCCTCATGAGCCTGGAGCCGAACGACGTGCTTTTCATAGACGAGATACACCGCCTGCACCCCATAGTGGAGGAGTACCTGTACTCGGCCATGGAGGACTACCGCATAGACATTCTGCTCGACAAGGGTCCGGGTGCCAAGAGCGTGCAGCTCACCATCAACCCCTTCACCCTGGTGGGCGCCACCACGCGCAGCGGCCTGCTCACGGCCCCTCTGCGCGCCCGCTTCGGCATAAACTGCCACCTGGAGTATTACGACCACACGGTGCTGCAAGGCATCATATTGCGTTCCGCCCGGCTGTTGGGCATAGGGTGCGAGGAAGAGGCGGCCGCCGAGATAGCCCTGCGCTCGCGCGGCACTCCGCGTGTGGCCAACGCCCTGCTGCGCCGCGTGCGCGATTTCGCCATGGTCAAGGGTTCCGGACGCATCGACCTCCACATAGCCCGCGTGGCCCTGGAGGCCCTGAACATCGACAAGTACGGGCTGGACGAGATAGACAACAAGATCCTGCTCACGGTCATAGACAAGTTCGGGGGCGGCCCGGTGGGACTCTCCACCATAGCGACCGCCCTCGGGGAGGACCCCGGCACGCTGGAGGAGGTCTACGAGCCGTTCCTCATAAAGGAGGGCTTCATAAAGCGCACTCCGCGCGGCAGGGAGGTCACCACCCTGGCCTACACCCATCTGGGACGGCTTCGCCATCCCGAGCAGGGCAGCCTGTTTGAGAATTAATCGACAATCAGCATAATACATAATTAGCTATAAATGAAATTCTTGCATCTTACAGCCGTCGCGCTTGCCCTGGCAGGCGGCATTGCCGACATGACAGCCGTCGGCCCTATAACATCGATACGCAACGAGGCGCTGTGCCCCAAAGGCAACGCCTACGGCAAGGAGTGTCCGGGACGGGTCCTTGTGTCCACGTCTACGGGCACATTGGCCATCACTCCCGTCACCGAAAGCATCTTCAAGGTGACGGTGACCCCGAAGGGTGACGACACGCCGCTGCCTGTGAGCCAGAGCGCCATATTGCCTCCCTCGCTGGCCATGAAGGACATGAAGATGGAGGCGGACTCCAGAGGGGTCACGCTCGCCACCCCCACCACCACCGTGCGTGTGGACCGCGCCACGGGACTTGTGAGCTTCTACAACAAGAAGGGTGAGCTGCTCCTGAGCGAGAAGGGTGGCGTGGACAATTCCGACCCCAAGAACCGGCGCGTCACATTCTCCTACCCTGCCGGCGGCGACATGTTCTACGGCGCCGGAGAGCGCGGCCATTCCCTGAACATCAACGGGGACACGCTGGTGATGTACAACCGCCAGAACTATGGCTACACCGGTTCGGACCCCCGCATAAGCCAGATGGGCATCACGGTGCCTTATTTCACAAGTTCCAAGGGTTACGGGGTGCTGTTTGACGACTACACGAAGAGCAAGCTGATAATGGGCGACCCCATAGAGTATGTGGCCCCTCAGGCCGTAGGCCCCATCTCTTACTATTTCATCAACGGAGGAGGCACTTTGGCGGGCACCGCCGACCGTTACGCGGAGCTTACCGGCCGCCAGGAGCTGCCTCCTTTCTGGGCGCTGGGCTATATCACCTCGAAATATGGCTATCATGACCAGAAGGAGACCCTGGGCGTGATAGACACGCTCAAGACAAGAGGCTATCCGGTGGACGGCGTGGTGCTCGACCTGTACTGGTACGGCGTGGAGACCGACATGGGACGCCTGGACTGGGACAAGGCCAAGTGGCCCGACCCCAAGGGTATGCTTTCCACCCTCAAGGACCAGGGGGTGAACCTGGTGGCCATCACGCAGCCCTACATCAACAAGAAAGGCGCCATAGACAACTACAACTATCTGGTGGAGAGGGGCATGACCGTGCGCGACGCCGAGGGCAACAACCATGACGTCACCACCTGGGTGGGCGACGCGGGCATGTTCGACGTGAGCAACCCGGCCACTCGCCGCTGGTACTGGGACCGCTACAAGGCGCTCACCGACGACGGCGTGGCGGCCTGGTGGGGCGACCTGGGCGAGCCGGAGGTGCATCCGGCCACCATCCGCCACCACAACGGCCAGACCGCTGAGCAATACCACAACGTGTACGGCAACGAGTGGAGCCGCATCATCTACGACGGCTTCAAGCAGGAATACCCTGACCGGCGCCTGATGCTTCTGATGCGCGGCGGCACCGCCGGCCTTCAGCGCTACAACGTGTTCCCCTGGACCACCGACGTGTCGCGCTCCTGGGGCGGCCTGGCCCCGCAGGTGAAGCTGATGCTCAACTCCGGCCTCTCCGGCCTGGGCTACATGAGCAGCGACATAGGCGGTTTCGCCGTGGACCCCGAGCATCCCACTGACCCAGAGCTGTATGTGCGCTGGCTGGAGATGGGCGCCTTCACCCCCATGCTGCGCACCCACGCCCAGCTCAAGCCTGAGCCTTACCATTACCCTGAGGTGGAGCCTATCAGCAAGAAATTCATCAAGATGCGCTACGAGTGGCTCCCCTACAACTACACTCTGGCCTACGAGAACGCCTCCAAGGGGTGGCCGCTGGCGCGTCCGCTTGATTTCCACGGCGAGAACCCCGGCGAGAAATATGCCTCTGTGGAGGATGAATACCTGTGGGGCGACAACGTGCTCGTGGCTCCTGTCATGACCAAGGGCGCGCGCTCGCGCAAGGTCCTGTTCCCCGCCGGCGAGTGGGTGAACTACAACAATACGTCCCTGTCGTACCGTGGCGGCTCCACGGCCACCGTATCGGCACCCCTGGACCAGCTCCCCATGTTCGTGCGCAAGGGCGCGTTCATACCCCTGTACACGCTTCCCGTGGAGAACGTGGGCCAGTACGATCCGGCGCACCTCACCGTGGAGTACTATCCCTCGACACGGGAGAGCCGCTTCGTGCTTTACGACGACGACCGCACAAGCCCCACCTCGCTGGCGGACGACAATTACATGCTCACCACCTTCACGGGCCGGAGCGGCGCGGCAGGCACCGTCATAACGGTGGAGTGCGACAAGGACCCCAACCTGATAGACTGGATGCCGGCGAGCCGCAACATGACGTTCCGCATAGAGTGCCAGACACATTCCCCGCGCTCCGTGAGCGTGGAGACGGAGGGGGTCACCACACCTCTGGCCAAGGGAGCCTGGAAATATGACCCCAAGGCCCGCACCGTGTCAGTGACGGCGCCTTTCACCGGCAAGCCCCTGACACTGACGGTGAAATGACCCGCTGACGGACCCTGCAAAATACTAAAACAGGGGATTTAAGCGTTTTTATCCTAAGTGTGTGTCAAAATTCAGCATTTCGTCCAAATTGTAGGGATGCACCCCGGTGCATCCGTGTCAAAACATTGATTTTCAGCGGATGCA
>URZM01000078.1 GCA_900552315.1 uncultured Bacteroidales bacterium
AGGCCAGGCACAGCACTATCACCAAATACCCGCAGCCTCCTATGGGAATCATGGGCACGGCAACGAGGGTGAGGATACCGAGCGCGGCGCTGACTGCGGCATATATCCAGTTCACCGTCTTTTTGATGAAAGTCCAGATTACCGTGAAAGCCACGGCGGCTACAAAGAGAATGGGAAGTATCGGGTAGAGAGCGCTCTGCGCCTCGCTTCCCATAGATATGCACTTGCCTCCCGAGATGCCCATGGGATCCATTGACCACATGGGCAGCAGAAGGAAGAGCAATATGATGAGCGCGCCGGCGCCGGCGAACAGCAGCAGGGCGTTTTTCGGCGAAAGCGCATCAAGCTTTGAGGATACGGCCTGGACGTTGCCGTTGTTCAGCAGACGGGCGGAGGCGTCGGTGATGTTTGTGAAGGCGGGTGATTGGGCCGTCCCGGCCTGGGCGGACGGTTGGGCGGACGTTTGCTGGCCCGGTTGGGCACGCAGGCCCTCCGGAGTGAGCCAGGAGCCGCAGTGGCGGCACTTCACCGCCGCGCTCCGGATGGGGGCTCCGCATCTGGGACAATTCTTGAACTCTTCTGTCATGACTTGAAAAAGTGAGGTTATACATGATTGCCCTTTGCGAAGAAACCGAATCATACACAAAAGGGCATGGAAATTCCTGCACTGATTCTAAAAGGCATCGCCAAACGCCCGGAACACTCAGACAGAAATCCCACACCCGTGTATAAATATTCCGAGACAAGTCGCGAGGAGGGGCACGTCATCATAGATATGCCCCTCCGTCGACTCGCGGGTGGAATGACGGAATGTGTCGGATGTGTCTTCTTTGTTCCGTACTGAAAATTTGGCGATTTCTTTAGGAAGAAGACTGTTGTGCCAGCTCGGCATATCCCATAGACCGGAATCAGCGGTCCTGGAAATAAGCCTCGCTATCGGAAAGCCTCTGCTATCCACGAGCAAAGTTACTCAAAAAATCCGACAATCCCAAACACGGATGCGGGGTGCGTCAGGCGCGACCTAAACCGGCCCGTGTGTGGTAGATGCCCCTTTATCGGACATAGCGCGAGCAGCTCACGTTCTCGTTGAACTTGCGCAGCACGCTCTGATAGGGCAGATTGTCATCATAGAAATACCCTATGACGCAGATTTCATTCTCGTTGTCCGGGTTGAAGAGCACGACCATAAAACCTTCCCCCTTCTTTTCTCCGCAGATCCTTCCCCTTCCCGGGGCTGATTGTTGCGCCATATATGTATAGCCCAATGTGTCAAGCAGGGTTCTAGGACTTACACTGGTAGTCGTGAACATATATGAGACTCCTTGGTTCTTGAAGCTCGTCTCATAGGTTGTCCACCCGTCATCTTTGACCGTCTTTTCTTTGAACTGATCCGGGATGTCGATGACGAAATGTCCTTCCTCCACGAGGAATGCCTTGGCGCCGCTCACTGAGGCCAATGCGAGGATAATCAATGCAATAATCTTTCTCATATCTCTGGTAATTAGTTTGTTGTGGTTCGCCTTGAGAAGGTGTGTCCTATGTGCGGGACACAAACCCTGTGCAAAATTACCGTATCAGTCGGCCTCCGGCAAGTCCTTTTCTCTCCTTTTCATGACTACCCAAGGCTCTCCTTCCCAAACCACCGAAAACTGCCCGAAACCTCGAAAACCGCCAGAGACATCGCCTGCCCGGAACCTTCTTCGTCCGGCGCAATTCCGCGCCGAGACACCGCGTATGGATTCCTGACTCTACCTTGTATTTACGTAAAATCTGCACGGAATCCAAAGTATACCTTGCCATTCATGCAAAATCCGTTTGGATTGCAAGGTATACTTTATAATCCATGCAGCAAACTTAGGGTATGGGTGGGGCTGTGCGCTGGGTGCTGGAGGGATTAGGGGACGAAATACCAGTACAGGAGGCTTTTGAGCTGTCCGTCTTTCACAAGCCATGCGAATTGGTATTCACTGTCCGTATATGGCGCGGAGTAATCCGAGCCGGCCTGCTGACGGTTGACTCCAGTGCCGTAGATCACGATGTCTTTGTCGTGGGCGAGCGCGACCCCTATGGTGGAGATGCTGTATATCTGCGAGAGGTCTGCGGCGGAGAACTCGAGGGTCTTGCCGCCTTGCTCTACGGTCACGGATTTAAATTCGTTGAACACCCTTTTGCCGAACTCCTCGCGGACCTTCCTGCTGTTAGAGGCCGCGGGCCGGTATTGCCGGAAAGAGATTGTCACGGTGTCGTCCCCTTTTTTGAACACCATTTCAGCGGGATTCGCTCCGGCGGTCATGGTGAACTGAGGGAGTTCACTGAGGGGTACGAGTCTTGACGTGCTCCAGTTGCATGTATAATCTATACGTGGATATTCGGCCTTCAGAGAAAGATTTACGGGGACATTGAGACTCATTATTTCCCCTTCATAAATCATGGCTGCCACCGGCTGGCTGGGGTCGAGGGTGTAGTGGATTTGCTTGCCGGTGCTCCAGTCTTCCACCGCTCCATGATACGGTTCAGACTCTCTGAGTATGCAGAGCGATGAGGCTGCCGGATTGTTCTTAGGCATTTTCAGAGCTGTGGTCGTTGTCGTTCTCTTTTTTGCAGCCGGCTTCTTGCGAGGAGCAGCCGCGTCAGCCGCCATGCAGGCAATCATGCCCAGGAGCAAGACTCCTGTAAAAACTGTTTTGCGCATTTGTCTAAAGGTTTTGGTGTTTGATTCTATAAAATATACCATGTAAAATTGAAAAAATTGTATGGGTGCGGCAAGTCCTTTTCTCTCCTTTTCCGGGGGAGGCTTGGCGGTGTGTGGCTTTTTCGCTAATTTCGCGTCCAAGAAAATGGGAATTAACCGCGATGTCAACATATCGGGAAAGGTCAGCATGGAGGATGTCAATGATATTGACACCTCGTATGTGGAGCTGGCGGTGCATGGTGTGTTCCGGCTGGGACGGGTGCGCCGCTACGACCGGTATTATTTCGTGAAATCGCTTGCCGAGGATGTGCGCCAGGACCCGTTCTGGCGGCGTGTGCTGCGAAAGGAGTTCAACATAATGCTGAAGCTGCAGCATCCGCATGTGGCGCAGGTCGTGGATTTTTTCAGCTCCCGTCACCTGGGGGACGCCATACTGATGGAGTATGTGGCCGGACGCAACCTGGGGGAATGGCTCGCCGAGGGGCCTACGCGCCGCGAGCGCCAGCGTATGGCGCATCAACTGCTTGACACTATGGATTTCGTGCATAGACGGCAGGTGGTGCACCGTGACCTGAAGCCGGAGAACATACTTGTGACCAACGATGGCGACATGATGAAGCTGATAGATTTCGGGCTCTCTGACAGTCAGGACTCGGCAGTGCTGAAGCGTGTGGCGGGCAATTCGCGCTATTCGGCTCCGGAGCAGCAAGAGGGTGTCGCGGCCGGTACCTCGGCCGACGTCTTTGCATTGGGGCGCCTGATCGCGGATTTACATCCGGGGCTTGCCTGGCGCGTGGTGGCGAGGAGGGCTTGTCGGGTGGATGCGTCGAGGCGATATGCCGATGCGGGGCAAATAGCGAAGGGGGTGAGAGCCGTGTCCCGCATGTTTTGGTGTGTATGCGTGGCTGTGACGCTCGTTGTCGGAGTATCGGTCATGTTGTTCTCTTATCGCGGTGCCGAGGACGCTTCTTCCTCTTCGGCAACGCCTGGCTCCGCTGTGACACGGCGTGAAAACATGTCCCGGAGCGGGAATGATTCTTTGAGCCCTTTGCCTGAAAGAGCAGCTCCGGGTGTGCGGCCTGCCGCAGCCCAGGGAGAAGAGGGTTCCCCTTCCGTATCGCACGAGGGCACCCTCTCCGGCGTGCGCGAACCTGTGGCTCAGAATGAAGAAACGGATATCTCGGCCGAAACGCCTTCTGCGGAGCAGACAGGTTACATCTATCGGTTTCAGCCCTCACTGGATGGCATAGTCTTGCCGGAGGATATGTATAAGCCTGAGCTGTGGGTCGAACTTCCTGAAATCCTAAAAAGACAACCGGGATATGGCAAACATACCATACAGGAGGTGGCGGACGCCTACCGCCGTGACTATGAGAGGTGGAAGGCCGAGATGCTACGGATGGGGTTCTCGGCATGGGACAGAATGGTCCACGGAGGACAACTGATACTTGATTTTTATACCACGATTCAATTTAGCTGGCCTCAAGCTCGGGTGAGCGTGAAATATATGGAGATGGTCAAACCCTTGATGAGTGAGCATATCGAGTTCATGGCTCCTGAGACTCGTTGACAAGGGTGAACTCGATTCCACCGGTTCGGCCTATCTCGTACAGGTCCGGCCCAGGATAGTCGGCTCCAGCGGTTGCCGGCGGGGCATATGGGTTCAGAAGCAGAGAGTCGTCGGCTATGAACGTGTCCGTATGGAATGTGCCGGACTTTTCCAACGCCGTGTTGAGGGCCTTCAGGATGAGGAAGTCTCCGGCTCCGAGATGCCTGACGCGCATGCTGCGGTCCGGGAACCATCGTATCTCAAGTTCGGCGCCCTCCGGCAAGTCCGCGCTCTTCAGGGAGCGGGCGGTGACAATGCCTGAAATCGCCTCCGGGTCCAGTCCGCAGGCACGGGTGAAACCGTCTTCGTTTACAAATCCTACGAAGCGCGAGAGGATATCCCACACTCCCGGGCGAGGATTCTGCCATCCCTCGATGTAACCGAAGAAACGTTTGAGGGTCGTCTCGCTTATATACGAGCCGGTGCGGCTTCTTATCATATCGGCCAGCCGCGTGAAATCGGAGGGTGTTTTCACCTTGAAGCCTGCGGTCTGTTCTATCAACCGACGCATGGCTGTTTTCTTGGACATTGTCGTGAGTGTGTTTAATGTTTAAATGATTGGCGCATGGAAGGGGAATCTGCGGGTCGTTACAGTCGGGTCGCGTGTCTGCTTCCTCAGTGCAAAGTTAGCAAAAAAAGGACACACTACAACTTTGCGGTGTGTCCTCATGGAAAGGGTTGGGAATAGAATGGTTTGTGTCTCAGCGTGGTGGGGCGGGGTGTGGTGTGGTTGGACTTGTCGGTCGGGTTGGGGTTGACGGAGGGAGGGGGCTATTTCTTGCGGCGGCGTACGGACTTCTCGGCGGCGGAGTTGGGCGCGCCGGGGTCGGAGCTGCTTACCTTGGAACGTGCAGGCTTCTTGTTGCTGCGGCGCGTGGTGGATTTCTTCTTGGTGGTGGAGGCGCGCTTGGAGCGTACGGAGCTTTTGCGCTCGCCGTTGTCCACGCGCTCGGCCACCTCGGTGGAGTCGGCGCCGGCTTCCAGGGCGGCTTCCATCTCGGCCTTGCGCTCCTGTTCGGCCAGGAACTCCTCGCGGGTGGGCACCCAGAGGTCTTTGTCGAAGGCGCGGAGACGCTGCTCTATGCTGTCCTGGGCATGTTTCAGGTCGTCGGGGTCGGGGTGCATCTGCACCAGGGAGAGGTTGCGCAGGTTCTGGGTCTTGTATATGTCGCCCTTGTAGAAGCCGAGGTTGAAGTAGTCGTCAAGGCTGTAGAGGGGGAGGTTGTTGTCGTCGGTGAGGAAGACGTATTGCTGTGCCATGTAGGGGCGCAGCTGGTCGAACTTGACCCAGAACATGGGATAGCGGTTCTCGCCGCCGAAATCGCCGTAGCGGTTGAGCACGGGGCAGATGGCCTCCACGCGGGTCTTCATCTCGTTGGAGCGCTTGTCGAACTCCCATTTCTCTATGATGTAGTAGTTGAGGACCTGTGTGGTGGGTACGTCGGCCTCCTCTATGGTGATGGCGCCGCCGTTGCGTCCGGAGCCTGTGGTCTGGTAGTATATGCCGAAGCGGTCGAGCATCTCGGGGACGTTGACCTGGTATTTCTCGGTGAAGACCTCGCGTCCGTCCAGGTACTCGTAGGCGGGCACCTTGCCTTCGGTGACGAGGCGCAGTATGAGGCGGAAGAGGTTCTCCTTGCCGTCGACCACGTCCTCGGGGAAATAGAGGGGGGCGTTCTCGTCCTTGCTGAGGTCGATCTGGCGGTATATCACCCTCATCCAGGAGAGGTCGGCGTCATGCGGCTCCTTGGCGTCGTAGAAATTCTGCATCCTCTCGGTGATCTTGACCCCGGCGTCGGCCTCGGTCTTGCCACGGCGCTTGCGGTCCTTGCCGGAGCGGCGTGTGACACCTCCGGCGTTCTCCACCTGGGCCAGGCTCACGGCGGTGGCCAGAATCAGTGTGCCTGCTATTATGGGACGTAATATCTTCATTTTTAAGTGTCGGTGTTTTAACGTTAATTAGTTGAGGGCCACCTGTATGGGGGGCACGTCGCGGGTTATGCCATCGGGACCTTTGGCCTTGATGTTGGATATGAAGAAGGTCTTTCCGGCCTTCATGCGCTTGAACTGCTCGATCTGCCTGGCCGAGAAGGAGGCTCCCGCGCTGTTCTCGGGGATGGCGTTGCCCATGGAGTCGAACACCACGGTGGAGAAGGACACCACCTGGTAGGTTATATTGAGGATGCCGTCGTCGAGCGCGGCTCCGATGCCGGAGGCGCTCATGAGCGCGGCCTTGGATATGCGGCGGGGTGAGCCGGAGTAGTGGACCACGTTGCCGGAGCCGTCGCGTATGGGGATGAAGGCGAGCGGGTCGGGCAGCTTGCGCACACGGAATGTCATGGAACCGAGGTTGACGGTGCGTCCCTCCATGTTTGCGCTTACGGAAATCACCGCTTCCTGCCCTACGGAGGAGGAGCGGGCCACCCAGGTGTCTCCGTTGCGGGTCAGCGACCCGTTGGTTATGGAGGCGCTCAGGGCGCTCATTGGTATGCCCGGGGCGGAGATGCTGATGGGGTTGTCGATGCCGGCGTACAGCACGTTCATCATGGTGGGCGAGATGGTGGCCATAGGCTCGATCACCGTGTACGAGGACTTGAAGGGGAACTTGCTCAGGGAGCCGTCATGCTTGGCCACCTCAATGTATCCGGAATACTCGTGCTGACCCAGGCCTGTGGCCGAGAATGTGTATTTGCCGCCTCGAATCTCGCGGCCTCCGATGTAGACACGCGGCCTGCTGGTGGAGTCCACTGCCGCGAGCACTATGTCGGCCTCGTATTGGCCACCCTGCATCACCATGGTGGTGTGGGGTATGACGTAAGCGCTCATCTCGTTGGCCATCACTACGTCTGGCGGAATCTCGTCGCCGTAGTCTATGGAGTTGATCACCGAGGAGAGGGCCTCGCTCTCGGTCTGCCGCAAGTTGTTCTGCAGATGAGTGAGGTATGTTATGGCGACAATGACCGGCATGTTCTCGAAATTGGACTGCTCCCAGGTGGCGGCGGCCTCTATGCCCGGCCGTTTTGAGACTGCGGTGCTGAGCATGTTCGCCACGGCTTGCTTCTTCTGAGGGTCGTCGATCTCGGCGAGGATGAACTCGCGGTATAGGTCGAGACGCTCGCGCAGCTTCTTCCCGCGCTGGGTGGTGGGGTCGAGCATGGTCACGCTCGAAGCCTCGAGGTCATCCTGGTTCACGAGGTTCATGTAGTCGGCCTGGGGACCGTCGGCCTGCCGGGCTATGAGCACCTTGAGCTGCTCTATCTGGTTGTACAGGGTGTCGGTCATGGAGCGCACCTTGATGCCGCGCTCCATCCAAGGGCCCACCACCTCGGGGTTCTCGCGGTAGAGGTCCTCGAGGTAGCGGAACTGTGCGCGGTTCTTCTCGCTCATGTTCTCGCTGGTGCGCTGCAGGCCTGCCTGCACCTGGCTGAAGCCGTTCAGCACGTCGCTGCTGACGTTCAGGGCCAGCATCGCCGTCAGGACGATGTACATCAGGTTTATCATCCTCTGGCGAGGCGACATCCTGGCTACGTTGTTGCTTCCTCCTGCCATGTCGCGGTCAAGAATTAGGGTCCGCCGGTTTCGCGAACGGGTTTTCCACCTGGCCCTGGCCGGCGCCCATCATGGGGTTGTACATGTTTATGGTCATGGCCGTGATCATCTTTTCGTAGACGGAGTTGAGCTGCTTCATGTAGCGGGCCATCTTCTCCGTCTCCTCGCAGTAACGCGAGCTTTCGTTGGCGCTCTTCTCGTACATGTCGCGTATGTCCTTGAGGCCGCGGTTCACTCGGTCTATGGAGTCGAGCTGGGAGGCTATGCTCTTGAGCTGTATCTCGTAAATGGTGTTGAGCCCGGAGACGTTGCGGTTCAGGGCCTCCATCTGCTCCACGTATCCGCCGGAGGACTGCTGTATGTTCTCGCTGTTCTCGGTGATGGCGGAGTATGAGCGGAGCAGGGTGGTGCTTACGGCGTTGAGCTGCTCGGTGGTGGAGCGTAGGGCCTGCATCTGCTCGGCTATGCCGGAGATTGACGTGAGATAGTCACGTGTGGCGGTGGTCAGCTCCGCCATCTGGGAGAGCTGTTCCGAGGCGGCGGCGAGCTTGCCTATGCTCTCGCGCAGCGAGAGAGTGTCTTCCTCGCTCAGGACCGGAGTGGCCGCCAGCGGGGATGCTGGCACGGGGGCGTATGCGTCGTCATAGCCTGTTTCCTCCATGGGCGTGCCGACGCCGTTTTCGAAATCGGGCCTGTCGGCGGAGTCATGGCTGTCGAGCACGGGAAACACCTCTTCCCAGGCATACTCCTTGGGGGGACGGTCGAAGGCCGTGAGTATGAACATGGCGATCTCGGTGCCCATGCCCACGCACAGCAGGGTGCTTCCGCCGGGCAGGTGGAGAATCTTGAACAGGGCGCCCCAGATGACGATGGCGGCGCCTATGGAGTAGGCGAAATTGAAGAAACGCTGTCCCTTGCTGCCATGCAGGAAACGCTCTATGCCGTTGCCGAATTTTCTAATCTTTCCCATTTTGAGTTGTTTCTTTCGGGGTGAGGTGTATGGTGGTGTGTCTTGTGTGTGGTGTTATGTGCCTTACTTGCGGTTCTTGTTTTTGGTGCCTCGCGCGAAGCCGACCTGGCTGCGCACGTTTCGGAAGCCTATGTAGGAGCGCTGCTCGTTCTGGTACTCCCACTGGCGCAGGTCCGAGCGCAGGTTGTGCGCCACATCCTTCCAGGAGCCGCCGCGCACTATCTTGCGCTTCATCTTGTAGGGGTCCTCGAGGGCCGCGTCATATCGGTACTCAGGGTTCATGTCGCTCGTCATCTTGTTGATGCTCTCCGTGTACGCCGTGGATGTCCACTCGCTCACGTTTCCCGCCATGTCGAAGAGTCCGAAATCATTGGGGGCGTATGTGCCCACCTGGGCTGTGATGAGATGGCCGTCACGCACGAAATCACCCTCCAGGGGCTTGAAATT
>URZM01000079.1 GCA_900552315.1 uncultured Bacteroidales bacterium
GCAGATGTCACAATACGACATACCGGAGATAGACCTCGTCATCGTGGACCTCTACCCCTTTGAGGACACCGTGGCCGGCGGAGCGTCCGA
Source organism: uncultured Bacteroidales bacterium (assembly GCA_900552315.1). GTDB lineage: Bacteria > Bacteroidota > Bacteroidia > Bacteroidales > Muribaculaceae > Lepagella. The sequence goes on from URZM01000079.1 coordinate 91, forward strand.
AGCCGAGATAATCGAGAAAATAGACATAGGCGGCATATCCCTGATAAGGGGCGCCGCCAAGAATTTCAATGATGTCGTGATTGTCGCCTCCAAGGCCCAGTATGAGCCGCTGCAGAAGATACTTGAGACCGCCGGGGCAAAGACCTCGCTCGAACAGCGCAAGTTCTTCGCCAAAGAGGCATTCGCCGTCTCCAGCGCATACGACTCGGCCATCTTCAACTGGTTCGACCGCGACACCCACAGCGCGCTCCGCCTGTGCGAGAACGGCTCCCGCGCACTCCGATATGGAGAGAATCCACATCAGGAGGCTCGTTTCTACGGCGATTTCGACAGCATGTTCGACAAGCTGCACGGCAAGGAGATCTCATACAACAATCTCCTGGACATCGACGCCGCCGTGGCGCTGTCAGGCGATTTCGACACACCGACCTTCGCGATTCTGAAGCACAACAACGCCTGTGGCATAGCCAGCCGCCAAACCATAGAGGAAGCCTGGGACGCGGCCTTGGCCTGCGACCCGGTGTCAGCTTTCGGCGGTGTGCTGATAGCCAACGGAGCCATAGACAAGACCACGGCAGAGAAAATCAACAAGATTTTCTTGGAAGTGATCATAGCTCCCGAATATGCGGACGAGGCCCTCGAGATTCTCAAGTCAAAGAAAAACCGCATCATTCTCAAATCCAAGGACCTTGCGCTGCCCGCCATGCGCTACCGCTCCGCCCTGAACGGAGTGCTGGCACAGCAGGCCGACACAGCCGTGGAAAAATACGCCGATTTCAGAATCGTGAGCAAGAAGCAGCCCACCCCCGCCGAGCTGAACGACCTGGAGTTTGCCCTCAAGGTAGTCAAGCACAGCAAGAGCAACGCCATTGTCCTGGCCAAAGACGGCCAGCTCTGCGCAAGCGGCATAGGCCAGACATCGCGTGTAGACTCCCTGAAGCAGGCCATAGAGAAAGCTCGCTCCTTCGGCTTCGACCTCACCGGCGCGGTGATGGCCTCAGATGCTTTCTTTCCCTTCGCCGATTGCGTGCAGATAGCGCATGAGGCCGGCATCACGGCAGTCGTACATCCCGGCGGCTCTGTGCGCGACCAGGAGTCCGTGGACTACTGCGACGCCAACGACATGGCCATGGCCATGACAGGAGTGCGCCATTTCAAACACTAAAACGGTCGCGCCTCGCGTTATGTCTATGACAACGTCAGTATTCAGCGACTGCCCCATCATAATTTAAAACACACTTATCAAAAAATGGGATTTTTTTCGTTCACCCAGGAGATAGCGATGGACCTCGGCACAGCCAACTCCGTTATCATCCACAACAATAAGATTGTGGTCAACCAGCCATCGGTGGTGGCTGTGGAGACCAAGAAAGACCGCGTGATAGCCGTCGGCGACCCCGCGCACCAGATGGAGGGCAAGGAGCCTCCCGGCATACGCACCATACGCCCTCTGCGCGATGGAGTCATAGCCGACTACACCGCCGCCGAGCAGATGATCAGAGGTCTGGTGAAGCTCGTGAGCAGCAAACGCCGCTGGTTCGCCCCCTCGCTGCGTATGGTGGTGTGCATACCCTCAGGCAGCACCGAGGTGGAGATTCGCGCCGTCAAGGACTCCAGCGAGCAGGCGGGAGGACGTGAGGTATATCTTATACCCGAACCTATGGCGGCAGCCCTCGGCATCGGCCTTGACGTGGAGGCGCCCCAAGGAAACATGATTGTAGACATAGGCGGCGGCACCACCGAAATTGCCGTAATCTCACTGGGCGGCATAGCCTCAAACAAGAGTATCCGAATAGCCGGCAATGAAATCAACGCCGACATACAGGAACACATGAGCCGCGTGCACAACCTGAAAGTGAGCGAGCGCATGGCCGAACGCATCAAGTTCAACGTAGGCTCCGCCCTCACCGAGCTGGAAAATCCCCCCGAAGACTTTGTGGTGCGCGGCCCCAACAAGATCACCGCGCTCCCTATGGAGGTAAGCGTCTCATACCAGGAGATAGCGCATTGCATAGACAAGACAATCTCCAAGATGGAGGCCGCCGTGCTCGACGCCCTGGAGAACACACAGCCCGAGCTGTACACCGACATCGTTGAGAACGGCATCTACCTGGCCGGCGGCGGTGCGTTGCTCCGCGGGCTCGACAAGCGTTTCTCCGACCGATTCGGCATCAAGTTCCATATCGCCGAAGAGCCGCTGCTGGCCGTGGCTCGTGGCACAGGCGTGGCGCTGAAAAACATCCACCGCTTCTCTTTCCTCCAGAAAAATTCATAAACTTATCCGCTTAACACAGGGGGTATATCTGAAACGGGTATACCCCCGCTCACACATAGTACAAGAAGGTGCGCTCACTACTATATTTCTTCATGAAATACAGCACGGCGATGCTGTTCATCGTCTACCTGCTGCTCGGATGCGTGTTGCTGTTCACCGGCAACATGTACCAGCACAGCGCGTACCTCACCTCGGCCAACGCCGTCAGCAGCTCCGTCTTCGAGACCGCGAACGGCGTTACGGGGTATTTCCACCTGCGCAGCATAAACGAGGGACTACAGGAGCGCAATGCCTCGCTCGAGAACGAGGTGCTGAACCTCAAGCATGAGCTTGACCAGATGCGCACGATGCTCCCCCCCGACTCCACCGACGCGGTGTATATCCCTACCCACAGGTTCGACTACACCATAGCGTCGGTCATAAACAACAATGTGACCAAGCCTCAGAATTATTTTACGATAAACAAAGGCTCAAACGCGGGAATACGCCCCGGCATGGGCGTCGTCTCGCATGCCGGTATAGCCGGCATAGTGGGCGCGGTAGGACCTGACGCCGCCAGGGTAATTTCCTTGTTGAACGTGACGCAGCATTTCTCAGTGAAAGTGAAAGGGACAAACACGGTAGGGTCGCTCGAATGGCGCGAGGGCAATCCCGACATAGCCTATGTGGGCGAGCTGCCGCGACATGTGAAATACCACATCGGGGACACCATCATTACCAGCGGATACTCCACCACATTCCCCGAAGGGCTACCTGTGGGGGTGATAATGTCTCAGGTCAAGACCTCCGATGACAATTTCTTCACGCTCAAGGTGCGGCTGGCCACCGATTTCAAGGAGCTCAGCTCCGTCAGGGTGATAAAGGACCGGTACAAGAGCGAACTTGACTCGCTCATGCAGTTTGACAATAAAGAAGAATAAGACCCATGGGACGTGACACGGCAAAATACATAATGTTGATTGTCAGCATGATTCTGGTCCAGGTGCTGGTCTGCAACCATATCATGCTGTTCTCACTCGCGGTACCAATCATTTTCTTTTATCCCGTGCTGCGTCTGCCCATGAGCATGTCAGTGAAAGCCGTCATGACCATCGCGTTTTTCATCGGACTTATAATGGATATATTCTCCGATACGCCGGGAGTGAACACTATCAGCTGCACGGTATTGGCCGTGGTGCGCCGACCGGTGTTCCATTCATTCACAGGAAACGACGAGGCGTTGGCAGGCGTGTCGCCATGCATCGCCACGCTCGGCTTCTGGACACTGTTCAAATACCTGCTCGTCTGCACGCCGATATATTGCCTCATGGCCATAGGGCTTGAGTATTTCACCTTCGTGAGCCTGCAACGTACACTTTCAATAATAGGAGCCAGCTCGCTTCTATCATTCATACTCCTGCTCGGAGTAGACTCTCTCACCGGAGGGAAAGGCAAGAGCCAACGATGAGCCCCACGGGCGCCGCCTCTCTCTCAATAGCCCTCCTTACAGCTACTTGAATTGACCAAATGGCAAAAGATTATAAACTTGAAAAGCGCAAATATGTGATTGCCGGCTTCATAATCCTGATAGTCGGCATCTACATCTACCGCCTCTTCGCCCTTCAGCTCGGGGACAACGAATACAAAATAAACGCCGAGAGCAACGCGTTCCTGAAGCGCACGCTCTATCCGGCGCGCGGCGTGATATATGACCGAAACGGAGAGTTGGTGGTGTTCAACCAACCGGCCTACGACCTCATGCTCATTCCTAAAGACGTGGAATCATTCGACACCCTGGCCTTGTGCCAGGCTCTCAACATCACCCCGGAGCAACTGCGCGAGAAATGGGCCGAGATGAAGGACACTCACAAGAATCCCGGATACTCGGCCTACACGGCTCAGAAACTCATTTCGCATCTCTCTCAGGAAGACTACGGGCGCCTTCAGGAGAAACTATACCTCTTCCCCGGCTTCTACATCCAGAAACGCACCATACGGCAATATGAACACCACGCTGCGGCCAATGTGCTCGGCAACATACGCGAGGTCTCGGCCGCGGACCTGGAACGTGACGGATATTACCGCAGCGGAGACTACACCGGGGACCTCGGCGTGGAAAAAAGCTACGAACAGTATCTGCGAGGCGTGAAGGGCGAGGAGATTCTGATGAAGGACGCCTTGGGCAGGGTGAAGGGCAAGTACGAGGATGGGAAATACGATGTGGCTCCACGCTCTGGCCGCAATCTAACACTCTCCATTGACATCGAACTGCAGGAATACGGCGAGCGACTCATGGAAGGCAAGAACGGCGCCATAGTGTGCATAGAGCCTGAGACCGGAGAGATACTCGCCCTGGTCACAAGCCCATCTTACGACCCGGCCCTGCTGCTCGGCAGGGAAAGGGGCAAGAATTACGCCAGACTCACCAACGACCCGCGCAAACCACTTTTCGACCGCGCCTTGCAAGCCGCATATCCGCCCGGCTCCACATTCAAGCCGACACAGGCCATGATCTTGCTGCAGGAGGGGATAATAAACACCGGTACTCCATTCCCATGCTCTCGCGGCTATCACAACGGCCTTACGGTAGGCTGCCATCCACATGCCTCCCCTATTACGGTGAAACCGGCCTTGCAGACCTCTTGCAACGCATTCTTCTGCTGGGGTTTCAAATATATGATTGACAAACCGGGCACATCAGCATCCGACCAGCTCACCAAGTGGAAGGACTATCTTGTAGAAATGGGCTACGGGTATAAGCTGGGTGTTGACCTCCCTGCAGAAAGCCGTGGGTTCATTCCAAATGCGGACTATTACTCCAAGGCGTACAAAGGCCGATGGAGCGGCAACACCATCATATCTGTCTCCATAGGCCAAGGCGAGGTTTTGGCCACACCCATACAGATAGCCAATCTGGCGGCCACGATAGCCAACCGAGGCTGGTTCTATACCCCTCATGTGGTGAAAGAGATCCAAGACACCGTCATTCCCGAACAGTACCGCACAAAACACCGTCCACATATAGACCCCAAATGGTACGAGACCGTGGCCGAAGGAATGCGCATGGCAGTCCTTGGCGGCACCTGCAAAAAGGCGAACCTGCCTGACATCGAGGTATGCGGCAAGACAGGCACAGCCCAGAATCCGCATGGACAGGACCACTCCGCCTTCATGGGCTTCGCCCCATATCACAATCCCAAGATTGCTGTAGCCGTATACGTTGAGAACGCCGGCTACGGCGCGGCATTCGGTGTGCCTATCGGGACACTCATGATACAGAAATATCTGAAAGGCTCCATATCGCCCTCTCTCCAACCCATGGAGGAGAGCATGTTGAATGCCAGAGTGTCCATTTAAGAATCCAAGCCAGACCTTTCCCTCTTTCCCATAGAGTTTCTATCCAACCCAAAGAAAATAGTAAAGTGCAAAATCCGGCTATAACACAGAAAGCATCGGTAATCCATAACCTGGACTGGCTCACGCTCGTCCTCTACCTGCTGCTCGTGGCGGCAGGGGGTGTCAGCCTCTACGCGGCAAGCTATGACTTTGACAACGCCTCAATGTTCGATTTCTCCGAGTTCAGCGGCAAACAGATTACCTGGATAGGGCTGTCGCTCGTGCTCGGAATCGTGATACTGAACATAGACAACAAGATTTTCGACACATACGCCTATGCGATATACGGAGCGGTGATTCTCGTGCTGATAGTCACCATCGTCGTAGCGCCTGACATAAAAGGCTCCCGTTCATGGCTTGTCTTCGGTCCGGTGAGCCTGCAGCCTGCGGAGTTCGGCAAATTCGCCACGGCGCTCGCCCTGGCCAAGCTCTTCAGCAGCTACAATTTCAGCCTCAACGCCAAAGTAAGCAACTATTTCCGGGCGCTTATCATCATATTCCTCCCCATCTCCCTGATTCTTATGCAGAACGAGACCGGAAGCGCACTCGTATACATCTCGCTGATTTTCGTGCTGTATCGCGAGGGGATGAGCGGAATGGTCCTGCTCTCCTTCGTATGCGCCATCGCATGGTTCGTGGTCACGGTGAAATATACCGAGCCGTTGATACTCGGAATGCCTCTGGGACAGTTTGCCGTATTCATCGCCGTAATGGCCATATTTGTGGCGATGCTCTATTTCTTCTGCAAGAACGCCAAGGTGTCAGGTATTGTATTGGCTTGGTTCGCAGGCACAGGAGCATTGGTCTGGGCTCTGGCCCAGTACGGGATAGAGATTCCGGGACTGGCGTATTTCATGACCGTGATAAGCGTGGCTCTGGTCTATGTCGTATTCGTGATGTTCAGCCACAGAGTGGCAAAATACATGGTCTCCATAGGCTTCGTAGTCGCATCTGTCATGTTCATGTTCTCAGTGAACTATGTCTTCACCCGCGTGCTCGGTGACCATCAGCAGATGCGTATCAAGGTGGCGCTCGGCATTGAGGACAACATCAAGGGAGCAGGCTATAACGTGAACCAGAGCATAATAGCCATCGGCTCAGGCGGTCTGCAAGGCAAAGGATTCTTGGGTGGCACCCAGACCAAACTGAAATATGTCCCGGAACAGCACACCGACTTCATCTTCTGCACCATAGGCGAGGAAGAGGGCTTCATAGGTTCGGTGGCCGTGCTGGCTCTTTTCCTGGCATTGATACTGAGAGTGATACATATAGCGGAACGACAACCGCACATCTTCGGACGCGTATACGCCTACTGCGTGGCGTCATACCTCATTTTCCACCTGTGCATCAACGTTGGCATGGTGATAGGGTTATGTCCCGTGATAGGTATTCCCCTCCCGTTCTTCAGCTACGGCGGCTCGGCCCTGTGGGGCTTCACAATCCTGCTCTTCATCCTGCTCCGGATCGACACCGCGCGCAACAAGGTACGAGAATGACGGATAGCATCTGCGACACCGCACAAAAACGGTGTCCCGGTTGTTATTTATAAAATAGATATTCCCACAATGAACCAATAACTGAAAAGACATGGCAAACAAAAGAGAATTCAAAAAGTATATCACAGCCGTGAGTCAGGCCGTAAGCCAGGACATGATGGATGTATGCTATACGGTGGACGGCGTTGACTGCGCAGCCGTGCAGGATGCCGTAATAGATATCCTCAAAGCCGGCGAGCTGGCTATGGTCAAAGTCAATGTAAAGTTTGACAAGACACCCAAAGGTTGCGAGGAAGACGCCTTTGCCAAGGAGCGCCGCTCGTTCTACAAAGGGCTGTTCAAGAAAGTGAACACTGAATTTCTGGAAGCCGTGAACGCCGCGATAAAGAAATTCAACGCAGCAGTACCCGAACAGGCCAAAGCCGAAAACAAGGCCAAAGCATGACACACATGAGAGTCACGTCATCCTGACAAGGGAGCCGTGACTCTCTCCTTCATCCCATAAGCTGACTCTCCACCTCCATAAACACCATGAAAATCAGCCAGCTTATTTTGCACATTGCCGGTTGGAACATCATAGACACGCTGCCCTATCGCGACAAATGCGTGATATGCGTGGCCCCACACACCTCCAACTGGGATTTCATCATCGGACAGCTTGCCTACTCATCCATAGGCAGGAAATCCGCCTTCCTTATGAAGAAAGGATGGTTCTTCTTCCCCCTCGGCCTGCTGCTGAGGGCTATGGGAGGAATCCCTGTGGACCGGCGCAGGAGGTCTTCATTGAGCCGACAGCTCATCCGGATGTTCACGAATCGCACCAGCCTCAACCTCGCCATAACACCGGAAGGAACACGCAAGGCTGAGAAAAAGTGGCATACGGGATTCCTCCATATAGCATACGAAGCCAATGTGCCGATACAGTGCGGGGTCATAGACTACCGACACAAACGGATATTGCTTGAGCGGGAATTTGCACCGACTGGCGATTTTGAGACTGACCTCCGGACCATAAAAGACTATTACAAACAATATAAAGATGCCGGGAAACATCCTGACCGGTTCTTAACCTGACAAGACATGACACCTAAACCCCTCAACGTGGCCCTGTTTCCCCAGCACATCAAGTGGTGCGACAAGGCCGAGAACATCGACACCCTCATATCCGTTGCCGCACGCGTCCATCCGCAGACAGATATCCTGGTTTTGCCGGAGACATTCTCCACAGGCTTCCCCTCCGGACTGGATAAGGAGGAGGTGCGCGCTATGGCTGAACGCAACACCGGCAAGACCATGGACACAGTAAAGGCGTTGTCCAGTAAATATGGATTCGCGATAGCAGGCAGCTTCATAGCCGACACCGGCGGACTACTGTGCAACAGAGCCTTCTTCATAGAGCCTAACGGAGAAGAGACTTATGCCGACAAGAGACACCTTTTCACCATGGCCGGGGAACACAAGATATTCTCTGCCGGGCACGACCGCCTCGCGGTTCGATTCCGAGGATGGAACCTCGCCATGATTCTATGCTATGACATACGCTTCCCCGTATGGTGCAGAAACCGTGCAAACGAGTATGACGCCATGATAGCCGTGGCCAACTGGCCCACAACGCGAATATCGGCATGGAACAGCCTGCTCACGGCACGTGCGATAGAGAACGAGGCTTACGTGCTGGGTGTGGACTGCAAAGGCACCGATACACATGGTTTTGAATATGACGGTTCATCGACCATCATAGATTTCAAGGGCAAGCCAATAGGCACGTCAGATCCTGATACCGGCCTGATATATGCCTCGCTCGACCCCGAAAAGCTCGCGGCCTTCCGCACCAAATTCCCTGCTTGGCAAGATGCGGACGATTTCAGACTCCTCTGACACACAAGCTGCCGGGAGCGCGACCATGATA
>URZM01000080.1 GCA_900552315.1 uncultured Bacteroidales bacterium
CAAAATAGACCCCTGATTTTGGCATTTCACTTTGAAGCAAAAACCACGGCTTTTCCGTTTTGCTCCTTGTTAAACATAGGAAAATCAACATATTCCACCGATTGAGTACACATTTTGGGGAGGTAACACCCCGAAAAGGGGCGACCGGGGGTATGTCGGGGGATACCGGTGGTATCAGTTGAGGCATATTCCGATGCTTCCCCATTCCACTACGGATCCACGGGGGATGCCGAGAGTTCCCTTGGGGTCGTTTGGCGAGATGCAGCGTACATGTTTTTTTCTTGCTCAAGCTGCTCAATGCGCAGTTTGAGGCGTCCTATTTCTTCCGCTTGCTCCTTTATCGTGGCAACGAAGCGTTCAATCAATATGTCTCTTTGGTCTTGTTGTGAAAATTTTCGATGATTGTCTGCGATATTTATCTCAGATAGCTTTTCAGTAGAAATTCCGGGAGGTGTTGCAGTGTCGTCAAACGACTGCTTTAACATATTACCCTCCCCTGTCAGCAACCATAACGGAGAGTATTGAGGAAATTTTTCACAGATGAGTTCCAACCACTTAGCTTGTATATCTGTTCCCTTGGCAATAGCCTTAGAAATGACCCCTCTACTTGCACCTATTGTACGCTCAATGGTGCCGATGGAAATTCCCTCGGTATCTGCCAAAATTTTTATGCGAGATAAAATTTTACACATTGCACGAAAATTATCGTCAGAAAATTTGGTGGTGCGAAAATTATCGCTTAACTTTGCAGTGCGTTCAGGAATGAACGAGCGGCCAAAAATAATAAAAAACCGCGACTTACACAAATCAGAAATTATGAGCGAGACACAGGAAATGACAAAAGAGGAGATACTTGAAATATTCAGAAGCGAGTACAAGAGTACCGTTCGCCGCTACGAACGCAAGGTGGCAAGACTTACCCTCAAGATGAACGAGGATTACGAATACTTCTTTCGATGGCACGGCGAGGCTATGTATATAGTCCAGGTAAACCTCAAGGCCCTCCGCGAGTTGCACCCGCTGACCACCAAGGAGAACCTTGATGAAATCAAGACAGCCCTCGGAAACCAAATCAAGGATATAGAGAGAGTTTTGGTGGAGGGTTGCCAGTACCACACAAGTACGAGCATGATGGCCAACGTCACCGACACTCTCCGCAGGGTGGCTCAGCAAGAACTCAGGGTAGAGCTTCAGCAGCTCCTTTGGTCAATAAGCAACAATGAATGAAAATATGAGCGAGACAGACGAAATCAAGGAATGGCAGACGCACAGCGTCAAGCACAAGGTGGCGGCGGTGCTGATAATGGACGGCGTACCCTTCAGCTACGAAGAGGAGCGCGGTATCATGTTTACAGCTCCGGTGTGCTATGTGGAAAGGTTGAAACGCCGACTGATAACAGTCTACGGCTGCTCCCTAAAACCGATTATTAACGAAATAAAATAAGAGGCCATGAGTGAGATAATCAAAATCAACGCCGAGAACCGGGAGAAAGTTTTCAACACAGCATACAACGGCAGCTACTACACAATCTTGGGATGCGCCGGGAATCTCGGCGAGTGGACCGCCGGATACAGGCAGTTGCTCGAAAGCCAAGGCATCGGGGCGCCGCAGGTATTCTTTTCCTTCAAGGGAGCTGATATGAACGAGTTCTACGGACTGACGGGCGAGAACGCTTACCGGGATGAGCTGACCTGCCTGATGTTTCCCTTGGACGGGCTTGATGTCAGCAAATTGGCAATCTTCAAACTAAAGGCCGGCGACCGATGGTTTGATGACATAGTGGACAACAATCAGCGTTGGCAGAGAGCCATGGAAATATAAGGGTCAGCCCAAGAGAGGGCTGTCCACCGGCAAGAGAGCCGGCAAAAGCCGAAAGGCACAACATTTGACCCGCCGCCGGAAGCAAGCCCGGCGGCACTTCGGAAGGGTAGCTCAATTGGTAGAGCAGCCAAATCCACCAAGCCGGAGATGCGGGTTCGAATCCCGCCCCTTCCACTAAAAACAGACAAATATGAAACAGCTTTCAGAGAAAAGGACGGAAAAGGGTGTGAAGATTCTTCTTGAGACCCTGACCCGGAACTGGTATGACACCGGGATAATCCTTGATGAGTTCGAGGCCGCGCATGACGAGCTGGAATGCGACAGGTCGGCCCATTATTCGGCGCTCGCTGTCGGCCATTTCGCCCTGAAAGATGCCATCGACAGAATCAACAAACAATTAAATAGAAAGTGAGACTATGGAACGAGGAAGTCTAATGATTCTGCCTTCCATTGCAGAGTGCAGGAAGGCAATAGATTATCTAACAGAGGCTGGAGAGATTTCATCAACGACAGTAATGCTTGATGGCGAGAAGCGTCCATGCCCAGCACAACCTGCCAACGGAGTGCCCATGTTTCGGGGGCATCAATTAATTCTCCGGGATGATAACACTTTGGTTTGTGAGCTCTGTGGCCGCAAATACCGCTCAGGTCATCAAGAATTGACACGACTGGAGCGATACTGCTTTGAAAAGCTGTCTCCGACATGTCCGTTTTAGCGACAATCTGCACTTGAAAAAGGATATTCATAATTAATTCAGATGTGAATGGGCTACAAAGATAATGAAAAAATAACAAGCGATAAAATGAACAGTAAGATTGCAGTTACGAAAGCTGTCCGCGAGGCGCTTGAAAAAAGATTCAAGGTCACGGAGCGTACCGTGTTCAAGGCCTTGTCCGACAAATACAGCGTTGACAACGGGCTGCACCGCCGCATCAGAAAGACGGCGCTTGAGAAAGGCGGCATAGAGATGCTTACCCTGCCGATGATGAGGACCTTCTTCGATGCGGACAACATCATGTACAATTATCTTCCGAACGGGGCAATCCTTGAGTTCTACCGCGAGGACGGTACAGGTCATGTCTTTTTCAAGGGCAAAGAGGTTGCGAGCTACGAGAACGTCACGGTCCCGATGATTTACGACATACAGGAACAGGCTGCGGCCTTGAGGTAAGGAGATATGGAATATTACGGCAACAGACTATGCATCTCGATGCGCGACCTTGTGGACGGCGGCATAATGTCCGAACCGAACTACAAGCAGCTCGCCTCGCGCGGCCGCTTTGAGGTGGCACGCAGGGGAGGCGGCGCAGCCGGCTGTTATGCCCTGGTTGCCGTTGACAGTCTACCCCAACGCTACAAGGACAAGGTCGAGGCGGTCTATCCCGGCGGCGCACAGGTCCGGCTTGAGGGCTGGGTTAAAAGCAACTACACGGTAGACCAGGCGGCGGTGGCCTATTTCTTCTCCAGGGAGAAATGCGGCGTAGCCCTGCCGCGCGAGACCGCGCGGGAGTACGTCACCAACGCCTCGGTGCTGAACACATGCATCAGGCTGCACGAGAACGCCTACGTCTACAACAAACTGATGGGCGAGAAATATGACTGGAGCATGATGACGGACACGGTAAATATACTGCGCAAGCATTTCGGCCACACGCTGCCCTCCTCCATGCTCCGTTTCCGCAAGAAGGTCAACGACTACAAGGCCGGCGGATACGCCAGCCTCATCAGCGGCAGGTTCGGCAACCAGTGCGCCCGGAAAGTGGATTACAGGACAGAGAGGCTTATCATCAGCATAGCCGCGCTGCCCAACAAACCGTGGAACACCAACGTGCTTGAGCTGTACAACTCGTTTGTGACCGGCGAACTTGAGGTATGCGACCTCGAGACAGGAGCGCTGTTCAATCCCGATGACTTTACCGACCGGCACGGAAACCCCAAGGCGTTGAGCGAGGCTACCATCTGCAATTATCTGAACAAGCCGAAAAACAAGGTTCTTATTGACAAGGCACTCATGGGCTACACGGCGTTCTCACACGAGATTGCTCCCCACATGCACCGTCATCACGGCGAGTTCTCTCTGTCGAAGGTGTCTTTCGACGACCGCGACCTTCCTCGCAAGCTGAAGGATACCAAACAAAGACCGAAGGCCTACTATGCCTACGATGTTACAAGCGGCTGCTGCATCGGCTATGCCTATAACCGCGCCAAGACCGTTGACCTCGTGGTGGACATGTTCCGCAACATGTTCCGGCTGCTTGACCGCCAGGGCTGGGGCTGTCCGGCCGAGGTAGAGGTGGAGAACCATCTCATGAGCCAATGGCGCGACTCCTTCCTGAGAGCCGGGGTAATGTTCCCTTTCGTAAGGTTCTGCGCTCCGATGAACTCAAAAGAAAAATATGCCGAGAGCGCCAACGGTGTGAAAAAACGGTCCATAGAACATAAGAACCATATAGGCATCGGACGCTTCTTCGCCAAGAGACGTCAGTACCGTACCGAGAGCAACAAGGTGTTCGACGAGTTCAACAACACATACGAGGAAAAGGAATACTACACCTGGGAGGAGCTGATTGCCGACGATATGCGCGACATCTACGAATACAACCATGCCCTGCATCCCAACCAGAAAAAGTACAAAGGGATGACCCGGTGGGACGTGCTTGTAGCCAATATCAACCCGACGCTTCATCCTCTTGACAAGGCGACCATCGCCCGGTATGTCGGCGAGAAGGTCGGCACCACAATCAGGCGCAACTCATATTGCCGCGTCTCCGGCAAAGACTGGTGGCTCAGCAAGATCGAGGCCATAGAGCTGCTCGCGCCTAATGACTACAAAGTCGATGCCTACTACCTCACGGACGAGGAGGGCGAAATCACGGACATGTTCATCTATCAGGGGGACATGTATATTGACCGCCTTGAAGACATCGGCACCTTCAACACCGCCCGCGCCGAACAGACAGCCGAGGACGAGCGCATATTCGTGGAACAGCGCAAAAAGATAAGCGCGTTCAACCGATATGTCGAAGAGCGCGCCATCGGGCGCGTGGGCGTGCTGGAGCGCGACACGCAGCCCGCGCCGGAGGCCGTGGAGGAGATTGCCCTCCCGGAGCCGGAGGCGGCGGAGACGCGGGAATACAGCCTTGCCGCCGATTACAAGGCGCAAGCCATCGGAGACTTGTAGAACGGAATTAAAACACTGTTAGAATATGATTACAATAGATATCAAAGACAAAATCCTCGGCGCCATCAGGGCGAACCGCGCCAACTATCCGAGCGACGCGAAACACGCCGCCTCGCTCGGCATCACGACCTCGGTGTACAGCGCTGTCAAGAACGGCCAGACCGACCGCGTACTGAGCGACGCCAACTGGATAAGCATCGCCCGCAAGCTGGGGGTCAGCCTGCGGGGAGAAATCGAATGGAAGGCTGCCAAGACGCCGACCTGGCAGTTCATCACGGCGCAGCTTGAGATGTGCCAGTCCAGCGGCATCAGCGCCATCATGTGCGACCTGCCCAACATAGGCAAAACCTTTACGGCCCGGCATTACGTCAAGACGCATCCCAACGCCATCTACATAGACTGCTCGCAGGTAAAGACCAAGCTGAAGCTCGTGCGCAAGATAGCCTCGGAGTTCGGCGTGGACAGCAAAGGCAGGTATGCCGACGTGTACGAAGACCTTGTCTTCTACCTGCGTTCCATCGACTGCCCATTGGTAATCCTGGACGAAGCCGGCGACCTGCAGTACGAGGCTTTCCTGGAACTCAAGGCCCTGTGGAACGCCACCGAGCGGTGTTGCGCATGGTACATGATGGGAGCCGACGGACTCAAGGAGAAAATAAACCGCTCCATAGAGTGCAAGAAGGTGGGCTACACCGAGATGTTGAGCCGTTACGGGGACCGCTACAGCAAGGTCACGCCGGACGACTCAAAGGAACGCGCCAAGTTCCTGATCGCGCAAGCCCGCATCGTGGCCCAGCTCAACGCCCCGGCCGGAGCGGATGCCGGGGCAATCGCCCGCAAGACCGGCGGCGGTCTTCGCCGAGTCTACACTGAAATCGAAAAACTTAAAAGACAATGAAGCTATGAAAAAGATGTCACTTCACATACGACTTTCAAATGAGAGAAGATGCCCGAGCATATCTGTGAGAAAGCGGATATTATCTGCGCTAAGAGCATTGCTCTGTGAGGCGATTGGCAGGGTCGACAAAGCGTTAGCGTCAGACCGGCACAGTGCAACCCTTCACACTCGTAACTCTCGTCAGGATAATAGACAAAAGGAGATTCTGTCCAAAACCGGTCAGGGAGGAGTTCAGGACAACATTGACGGCGGAAATAACGCGCAAAATTTTCCAGGTCAGCCCGTGTACGACTATTGTCGTATCGGCATGACTGAATTGTGACGGTAAGATGAAGATTAACCATAATGCAAAAATAATAAAAAATGGCCAAGCGAGCGTATAGTCCGAAAGAGGTTCTTGCCAAGACGTACAAGACCCTGCCGTGGGGAGAGAAATGGAGCGGTCCTTTCGGAGCCGTCCCCGTAAATGAGACATGGTTCATCAGTGGCGCGTCCGCCTCCGGCAAGAGCAGCTTCGTGATGCAGCTCGCCAAGGAACTCGCCAATTACGGCATGGTGCTGTACTGCTCCTACGAGGAAGGTGTTAGCCAATCTTTCAAGGAGCGTATCGAGCGCTTCGGAATGAGAGAGGTGCAAGGCAGGTTCCGCGTAATCACGGACGACAACACCTTCGAGGACCTGATGGAGCGCCTTGCCAAGCCCAAGAGTCCGCATTTCGTAATAATAGACAGTTTCCAGGACGCGGAGATGACATACGAGCAGTTCAAGCAGATGCGTGGCCGCTTCCCGGCCAAGAGCTTCATCTTCATCTCGCAGGAGTACAAGGGACAGCCTATGGGCAAACCTGCGGCACGTCTGAAATACAAGGCCGGGATAAAAATCAGGGTCGTGGGCTACAAGGCATTCTGCCAGGGCCGCTTCACAGGCAATCCCGGCAGCTATTATACGGTGTGGGAGGAAGGCATAATACGAACCACAAACAACACCGCGCAATGAGCAAGAAACGTGAAATGATAATACTTGAGCCGGAAGACCGTGTCCGCAAAGAGGGGTTCTGCTCCCGGCCGATGACCTGCCCTTACTGCAACGGCAGAGGCGGCTTCATCCACGACATCCCAGGAGGCACCCACGAGATTGAATGTCCCGATTGCGAGGGAACCGGCGAGGTTGTCGCCCTGGTAACGATAGACTGGAAACCGAATAAAAATAATTAAACAGCTAATCATGACACAGCAGGTAACTAATTTCGGGCGGTTCTACTCCGCCTTCCACCGTCTGGCCATCCATGGGGAGCCGGACGAGACAAAGCGGCAGTTCGTGCTGCAATACACCTCAGGGCGCACCGACTCCCTCAAGGAGATGACCAGGAAGGAATACACGGCCATGTGTATCGCCATCGAGGGGATGAACGGCACAAGAGACGAGCTCAAGCGCCGGCGCAGCATAGCGCTCAGGCTGATGCAGGAACTTGGCGTGGACACCACCGACTGGGCGCAGATAAACGATTTCTGCCGCCATCCGAGAATCTCGGGCAAACCCTTCGGCCGCCTCTCCATAGAAGAGCTGACGGAGCTGGCCGCCAGACTTCGCTCCATCAAGCGTAAAGGCTGGCAGCGCAGACAAGACGAACACGCACGTGGAACCGGAGCTCCGGCACCGCGTGTCACATATCTGATAAACCTCGCCGGCGACACCGGCATAAACTACAACTAATATGAGCAGGATATCGTCACAAATCAAGAATTACATCCAGCTGCACACCTCCGACATGGACAACCGAGCGTACATAGAGCTGATGCGCGAGCTGGCCGAATGGGCGGAGAGCCAGGCAGACATGGCCGAATACCGGGATGACAACGACACGGTATTCCCCATGGACCAATAACCGGGACACAATCATAAACCCTTTAAAAATAGAGAAAATGGCAAAGAGACAGAAAAAGACAATCATCACAGGAGTGAGTAAAGAGGCGGCGGAGGAAGCCTTCGCCACCTACGCCAAGGCAGATGCCGAGCGTGCGAAAATCACAGCCGAGATAGAGTTGAAATGCGCTCAAATCCGAGAGAAACACCAGGACAGGCTCACGCAGCTCCAGACAACCCAGGACGAGGCCTTCGACACACTGCAAGCCTATGCCACCGAGAACCAGCCGGAACTTTTCAGCAAGAAGAAGAGCCTCGAGATGGTCCACGGCACCATTGGCTTCCGCACCGGCACCCCGAAGCTCAAGACCCTCAAAGGATTCACATGGGCAAGCGCCCTGCAGCTCGTCAAAGAGTTCCTGCCCGGCTTTGTCCGCACCGCCGAAGAGATAGCCAAGGACAGGCTGCTGGCGGAACGCGACACCGATGTCGTCAAGCCCGGCGACCCTCTCGGCCCCGGCGTGCCGCTGCGAGATGTCATGGCCAAATGCGGCATCTCTGTCGTGCAGGACGAGTCCTTCTTCGTGGAACCTAAGAAAGAGGAGGGCGCGGCATGATACAGGAAGCAACCAGACCGCCCAAGGTGGCGCTGTGCCGCCGATGCCGTGGCAGCGGCATGGCCGCCGGCGAGGGAGATACGCATGTATGCCCGCAATGCGGGGGAAGCGGCAGGGTGACGGTCAGCTGCCGCATGACACTGGACATACGACCGTACAAGCCAAAGACAACCACATAAAACCACGTAAGACCCACCAGCCATGGCCGGGAAGCCGAGAAAGAAAAAGAAACCGGGTATAAGCTACCGCAAGCGGGTAACCGAGATAAACAGGATATATGACCAGCACGCCCCCAAGGGGCTTCCCAACAGGGAAATATGGCGCAGGTACATATATCCTGTGTACGGTATTACCGAGAGGACCTTCTACAACATGCTGAAGGCTCCCCTCAAGCCCGGATTCAAGACAGTCGAAGCCCATCAGCTAACCTTGTTCCCCCTTACCGATGAAGATTGACGGCGACACGATAATACGCAACATCCTGCGCGACATACAGGTTGAGATGGCCGACGAGTTCGACCGCAATTTCGAGCGCCAGGCATTTTTCTCGGAGGCATGGCAGCGGCGCAAGAGCCCGACACGCCCGGGAG
>URZM01000081.1 GCA_900552315.1 uncultured Bacteroidales bacterium
ATGCAGGTGATACAGACCGGCACAGGGGCCACTCCCGGCCAGATAGCCCCGATGCTCAACCCGGTGAACATACAGGGACGTCCGCACGGCAACCCTTGGCTCAACTACAGCTACTATCTGAGCAACAGCTTCATACCGGGAGCCCTGCAGCTCATGATCATGCTCCTGACAGCCTACACGCTGGGCGAGGAGATAAAGCGTCGCACCTCCGTGGAGCTGATGCGCATGGCCTCCGGGTCGGTGCTGAAGGCCGTCACGGGCAAGCTGCTGCCCCAGACGCTGATATGGTGGGCGATTGCCCTGCTCATGGAGGCGTGGCTCTTCGGCTACAACCATTTCCCCATGAACGGGTCGCTGACGTGGATGACCGTGAGCACCCTGCTCTTCGTGCCGGCATGCCAGGGCCTGGCCCTGCTCATATTCTGCGCGCTGCCCAACCTGCGCATGGGGGTGTCGGTGTGCGCCCTCATAGGCATACTGACATTCTCGATAGCGGCCTTCTCCTTCCCCGTGGAGAGCATGTACGGGGCCGTGGGCATATTCTCGTGGATAGTGCCTGTGCGCTATTATTTCCTGATTTACATAGACCAGGCCCTGAACGGCGTTGACCTCTGGTACAGCCGCTGGCATTTCATATCCTACATAATCTTCATCTTCGCGCCGCTGACGCTGATATGGAGGGTGAAGAAGGCCTGGCTCAAACCTGTGTACATCCCATAAACCGGCCCGACTATGAAAAAAATATTACAAGCCATAGCAAGGAATCTCAGGGCCTTGGGTGAGTCATACGCCCTGGAGTTCAGGCATATAATACATGACCAGGGTGTGGTTCTGTTCTTCCTGTTCCTCCCCCTGGCCTACCCCGTCATCTACTCGCTCATCTACAATCCCGAGCTTGTGCGCGACGTGGAGGTGGTGGTCGTGGACCATGACATGACGGCCCTGTCCCGCGAGCTTACACGCAACCTGGACGCCACGCAGGGAGCCAGGGTCATAGGCTACGCGGCCGACATGGGCGAGGCGCGACGCGCCTTCGACTCGCACGAGTGCTACGCAATACTCGAGATACCGCGCGGCTTCGAGCGCTCCGTGGGACGCGGAGGGCAGAGCCAGGCGCAGCTGTACTGCGACATGAGCCTTCTGCTGCGCTACCGCTCCCTGCTCTTCTCCGCCACAGACCTCTCCCTGGCCATGAGCCAGCAGATACAGGCCCGCGACATAAAGGACCTGGGGGCGGCCTCGCTCATGGGAGAGACGGACCCGATGCCCATCAACGCCTCCGAGCTGGGCAACCTGCAGAGCGGATTCGACTCCTTCGTGATGCCCGGCGTGCTCATCCTCATCCTGCAGCAGTGCATCATCCTGGCCGTGGGCATGATGGGAGGCGCACGCTATGAGCAGGCCCGGCGCGGCATCAATCCGGTGAACGCCATAGGCGGGAGCACCCTGACGACCATGGTGGGCCGCACGGCGTGCTACCTGACTGTCCTGGCCCTCCCCCTGATATGGCTGACGCATTTCGTGCCGCTGATATTCAAGTTCCCCATGGCAGGCGACACGCTCGACATCTTCGCCTTCCTGCTCCCCATGGTGCTGGCGAGCATCTGCGTGGGGTTCGTGGTGCAGTCCTTCACCACCGAGCGCGAGGCCATACTCATCATCTGGGTGGCCACCAGCATCCTGTTCCTGTTCCTGAGCGGTCTGACGTGGCCCCGCTACGCGATGCCCCCCTTCTGGAGATTCATAAGCGACCTGGTGCCCGCCACGTGGGGCGTGAACGGCTTCATACTCATGAACGCCAACGGCGCCTCGCTCACGGACGTGGCCCCGCTCTACGAGTCTCTGTGGCTCCAGGCAGCCGGCTATTTCGCGCTGGCCTGGGCCATACACCGCTTCTGGCTGCGGCCGCGCCTGGCGCGCATAGCCCGCGAGCACCCGGACCGGGCATGACCCGGGGACTGACCTTGGCCGGACTTGTGGGACGGGCCAGACATGTCCGACCTGTCTGACCCGTCCTGAATATCTTTGATTTACAGCAGCTTACAAAAGTTATCAACAATTTAACACGCTTTAATACTTGGGGCGCTTCACAATCTGCAAAAAATTAGTTACTTTGCGGTTTGAAACCAACCAAGACCGATATGGGTAAAATCATAGCGATAGCCAATCAGAAAGGAGGCGTGGGCAAGACCACCACGTCCATCAACCTGGCGGCATGTCTGGCCGAGTTAGGCAAAAAGGTGCTGCTCATAGACGCTGACCCTCAGGCCAACGCCACCAGCGGACTGGGACTGGACCCGCGTGCCGCTGACGCCTCGGTCTACGAATGTCTGGTGGACGACTATCCCATGAACGGCGCCGTGCAGCACACATGCGTAGAGGGGCTGGACATAGTGAGCTCGCGCATAGACCTGGTGGGAGCCGAGACCGAGCTGATAGACAAGCCGCAGCGCGAGAAGGTGCTTCTGCGCGCCTTGCAGACGGTGCGCGACGGCTATGACATCATACTCATAGACTGCTCCCCCTCGCTGGGGTTCATCACCGTGAACGCCCTGACGGCCGCCGACTCCGTGATCATCCCTGTGCAGGCCGAATATTTCGCGCTGGAGGGCATAAGCCAGCTGCTCAACACCATACGCATCATCAAGAGCCGCCTGAACCCCGCCATGGAGATAGAGGGGTTCCTGCTCACCATGTACGACGCGCGCCTGCGCCTGGCGAACCAGATTTACGAGGAGCTGAAAGGGCATTTCGGTGACATGGTGTTCTCCACGGTGATACCCCGCAACATAAAGCTCTCCGAGGCTCCGAGCCACGGGTTGCCCATCATACTCTACGACCCCGACTCGCGCGGCGCCATATCCCACAGGCAGCTGGCCAAGGAGCTCACGGCCCGCAACAAGAAGTAATGACGCGCCCGGCGCGCGTCCCCCTAATATCAACCACCCATGGCCCTGAAACGCAACGCATTGGGCCGCGGCCTGGATTCGCTCATCTCCATGAATGAGATCCAGACCTCCGGCTCTTCAGAGATAAACGACATAGACCTGGAGCTGATTCAGCCCAATCCCGACCAGCCTCGCACCACCTTCGACGCGGAGGCCCTGGAGGAGCTGGCCGCCAGCATACGCGAGTTGGGCGTGATACAGCCCCTCTCGCTGCGCCGCCTGGACGACGGCCGCTACCAGATAATAGCGGGCGAGCGACGCTGGAGGGCAGCCCGCATGGCCGGCCTGAGGCGCGTGCCCGCATACGTGCGCACAGCCACCGACTCCGAAATCACGGAGATGGCCCTCATAGAGAACATACAGCGCGAGGACCTGAACGCCATAGAGGTGGCCCTCACCTTCAAGAAGCTCATAGACCAGTACTCGCTGACCCAGGACCGCCTGAGCGAGCGAGTGGGCAAGAAACGCGCCACCATAGCCAACCACCTGCGCCTGCTGCGCCTGCCCGCCGAGATACAGCTCGGCCTGCGCGACCGACGCATAGACATGGGCCACGCACGCGCCCTGCTCACCCTGGAGAATCCCAAGCACCAGCTCAAGCTATACCAGCACATACTGGACGAAGGCCTGTCAGTGCGGCGCGTAGAGGAGTTGGCCAAGGAGATGCAGGAGGCCGTGGACCGGGGCGAGAAGCCCGTGATAGCCAAGAAGAAAGCTGCCGCCGACGCCGCGAACACCCATGACTACGATTTCTTCCGCCGCGACCTGGAAAGCTATTTCTCCACCCCGGTGAAATTCCAGCGCAAGGCCGACGGAAAGGGTTCCATAACCCTGCGCTTCTCCAACGACGACGAGCTGCTCCAGCTTGTCTCACTGTTTGAAAAACTTAAATGACCCCCTCCCGCCCCGCACAGTGCTGAGAACAATATCACACATATTCGACTCCCGTCCTCTGGCGCGCCGCGCGGCCCTGACGCTGCTGGCCGCCCTGATGCTGCTGCCCGAGCCGTTCCAAGCCCTGAGCCTCCTGGCCCAGGAGCCTGCCGACAGCGTGCCCGACGGCCAGCGGCAGGACCTGATACTCGACGGCCAGCTACTGATAGAGGACCCGAACCTGCGTGTGGCCGACGAACAGGGAGACAGCATCCTGGTGGAGGTGCGCGCACCCGGCTATTCGCCGGAGTACGGCCTGCGCCGCCCCTTCAACCCCGACCCCACACGCGCAGTGTGGCTCTCGGCCCTGTGCCCCGGCCTGGGGCAGGTATACAACCGCCGATACTGGAAGCTCCCCATAATCATAGCCGGGTTCATGGGACTGGGCTACGGAACGTCGTGGAACAACACACAGTTCAACGACTACGCGCGCGCCTATTCCGACCTCATGGACGCGGACCCTTCCACCAAAAGCTACATGGATTTCTTCCCTCCCACCACCTCGGAGTCGGACCTGGACCCCGACTGGCTGGCCCGCACACTGCGCTCCCGCAAGAACTACTACCGCAGAAACCGGGAGCTGTGCATCATCTGCATGGTGGGCGTGTACCTGCTGTGCATGGTGGACGCATACGTGGACGCCACCATGGCGCATTTCGACATCTCCCCCGACCTCTCCCTGGACATACAGCCCACGGTGTTCCCGGTGCCCGGGCAACCCAACAAGCCCGCAATGGGCCTGCAATGGGCCTTCAATTTCTAAAAACTCCTCCCAAACTCCTTGAATATGAAACGCATCCTCTTATCAACACTCTTAGCCGCCACCCTGGCGTTCCCCTCCCAAGGGTCGAAACCCAACGTGCTCGACCTTAAGGAGAGCATCACGGACGAATCCATAGTCTACCCCGAGACCTTCGAGCGCGACACCCGCAAGCTGCTCGAGGGCTGGTACCTGCAGAACTATACCGCCACCGACGACCGCTATGCCCGCCAGGGAGACGTGGAGACCTCTGACGAGACCATAAAGCGCCGCCTGGCCGCGCTGCCTACCGTGATAGACATGCCCTTCAACCAGATAGTGCGCGACTACATAAAGCGCTACACCTCCCGCAGCCGCGAGCAGGTGGCCGCCATCCTGGGCCTGGGCCTGTACTATACCCCCATCTTCGAGCAGGCACTGGAGCAGGCCGGCCTGCCGCTGGAGCTGAAATACCTGCCCGTGATAGAGAGCGCGCTCGACCCCAACGCCGTGAGCAAGAGCGGGGCGGCGGGCCTGTGGCAGCTCATGATAGGCACCGCAAAAGGCCTGGGGCTCGAGGTGAACTCGCTCGTGGACGAGCGCCGCGACCCATACCTGTCCTCCGAGAAGGCGGTGGCATATCTCAAGGACCTATACGGGACATACGGCGACTGGAGCCTGGCCATAGCCGCCTACAACTGCGGCCCCGGAGCGGTGAACAAGGCACTGCGCCGCGCCGGAGGAGACCCAAAGAGCCATGATTTCTGGAGCATATACCAGTACCTGACATCCGAGACCCGAGGATACGTGCCCATGTTCATAGCCGCCAACTATGTGATGAACTACCACAAGGAGCACAACATATCACCCGTGCTGGCCACCAAGCCGCTGGTGACAGACACCGTGGCCGTATACGACAGGCTGCATTTCAACCAGATAAGCGAGGTGCTGAACATGCCGGTGGACGAACTGCGCATCCTCAATCCCCAGTTCCGCGCCGATGTGATTCCGGCCAGCCCCGAGCGCCCCTATTTCCTGATACTACCCTCCCAGCAGGTGCATGCCTACCTGGTGAGCGAACAGGAAATCTATGCCCATGACGCCGAGAAATACCGCCGCCGCGACACAGCCGAGCCAGGACAGGACGCGCCCGCCGTGGCCTACGAGCCTGCCACCTCCGACAACGACACCGACTCCCGGGCTGAGCAGGAGGTAGAGGCCGTGCGCCAGACCGCCGCCAAGAACGCCGGACAGAAAGCGCTCACCCACAAGGTCGCCTCCGGCGAGACAATAACATCAATAGCCCAGCAGTATGGCATCACCGCCGCAGACATCAAGGAGTGGAACAACCTGCGCCGCAACGCGGTGCGCACAGGCCAGCAGCTCAAGATATACGCCGCTGGCGAGATGACAGCACAACAGCCGGCCCCTGCCAAACAGGCCGAGCCCGCCCCGGCAAAGGTGAAGGAACAGACCAAGGCAGCCCCCGCAAAGGACAGAAAGGAAGACAAAGCCGCCAAGGCAAACGCCAAGGACCAAGGCAAGAAAGCCAAAGCCGAGGAGCAGCAAAAACAGAAACAGCAAAAACAAAAGCAGCCCAGGCAGAAGAAGCAGAAACAAAAGCAGCCCGCCGCCCCCAAGAACAAGGACGTGGAGGTGAAGAGCGGCGACAACCTCTCCAAGATAGCCAAGCAGAACGGTGTCTCGGTAGAGGAACTGCGCAAGGCCAACCCCAAGCTCAAAGGCGACATGCTGCACCCCGGCGACAAGATTACGGTGCCTGCCAAGCAGCAGCCCGCCAAGGGCAAGAAGGCCAATAAGGGCGCGGCAAAGAAAGGCGGCAAGAAAAAGAAGAAGTAAGGGATGGGTGATTTCTTCAGGATGTTGCGCCGCTTCGTGGCGCCATACAAGTGGAACGTGGCCCTGAACATCATCTTCAATGTCCTGGCCGCATTCCTAACACTGTTCTCCTTCGCGTTCATCATCCCCATCCTCCAGATGCTGTTCCGCATCAACACGGACCACTACGCCTACATGGCCTGGGGCTCCGCCTCGCTCAAGGAGGTGGCGATGAACAATTTCTACTACGCCAACCAGTGCATGATAGGCGCCTACGGTCCCTCGGCTGCCCTGGCCATGCTGGCCGTGCTCCTGGTGGTGATGACCCTGCTCAAGACCGGCGCCACCTACCTGGCGGCCTATTTCATAATCCCGCTGCGCAACGGAGTGGTGCGCGACATCCGCAACCAGATGTACCGCAAGATACTCTCCCTGCCCCTGGGCTTCTTCACGGGCGAGCGCAAGGGCGACGTCCTCTCACGCATCTCCGTGGACGTCACCGAGATAGAGGCGTCCGTCATGAGCAGCATCGACATGCTCTTCAAGAACCCCATCATGATAGTGGTGTGCCTGGGCATGATGATATTCGTGAGCTGGCAGCTCACCGTCTTCGTGCTCGTGCTGCTCCCCCTGGCCGGACTGGTCATGGGCAAGGTGGGCAAACGCCTCAAGCGCAAGAGCCTGGAGGCGCAGCAACAATGGGGAGTCATCCTCTCCACAGTCGAGGAGACCCTCGGCGGCCTGCGCGTGATAAAGGCGTTCAACGCCGAGAAGAAGATGAAGGCGAGGCTACAGGAGGAGAACCAGCAGTTTTTCCGCATATCCAACTCCATACAGCGGCGCTACGCCATGGCCCACCCCATGAGCGAGCTGCTCGGCACCACCGCCATAGCCATCGTCCTGTGGTTCGGAGGCACGCTCATCCTCTCGGGCGGAAGCAGCATCACGGCTCCTGATTTCATCTACTACATGGTGATCTTCTACTCCATCATCAACCCCGCCAAGGAGCTGAGCAAGGCCGGATACTCCATACAGAAAGGCATGGCCTCCATGCAGCGAGTGGACAAGATACTGGGAGCCGAGAACCCCATACGCGAACCGGAACACCCCGCCCCGCTGCCCGCCGAGGTGCCGGCCGGAGAGCCGGTCCTCAGCCTGCGTCACGTGGATTTCAGCTACATCGAGGGCCACAAAGTGCTGCACGACATAAACCTCGACATAATGCCCGGCCAGACCGTGGCCCTGGTGGGCCAGAGCGGCTCCGGGAAAAGCACGCTTGTGGACCTGCTGCCCCGATTCTACGACCCCCAGGGAGGCTCGATAACGGCAGGCGGAATCGACATCCGTGACCTCGCCGTGCGCGACCTGCGCTCCCTGATGGGCAACGTGAACCAAGAGGCGATCCTGTTCAACGACACCATACGCGCCAACATAGCCTTCGGCGTGGAGTCAGCCACCGACGAGCAGATAGAGCAGGCCGCGCGCGCGGCCAACGCACACGACTTCATCATGGCCACCGAACAGGGCTACGACACCAACATAGGCGACCGGGGATGCCGCCTCTCCGGAGGCCAGCGCCAACGCATCAGCATAGCCCGCGCCATACTCAAGAACCCCTCCGTGCTCATCCTGGACGAAGCCACCTCCAACGTGGACGCCGAGAGTGAAAACGACATCATGAATGAGATACAAAATCTGGCAGAGAGCAAGACTGTTATTCTCATATCGCACCGTCTTGTAAATGTGGTAAAAGCAGATGCTATATATGTAATGGTAAACGGAAAAATAGCAGAGAGCGGAAAACATAGAGAATTATTGGAAAATAAAGCGGATTATGAAAAGTTGTGGGAAGCGCAGCAAAGATTAGAAAATTATGGAAAGGATGGTGCTGTACAATGAAAAAAAGAAGTAGGTTTACCGTTGTGACAAAACTGATCGGTCTTGTAAAACCTCTTACGGCTTATATGGCGCTTGCTGTCATAATGGGGATTGTCGGACATTTGTGCGCTTCTTTTATCACGATTTCCGGAGGGTTTGCCGTACTCGATCTTGTCGGTGTTAATGTGCCGTTTAGTTTGACGATCATTTTTATATCTCTGGCGATATTCTCGGTCCTTCGTGCGGCGCTTCGTTATGCAGAGCAGGCGTGCAATCATTTTATCGCATTTAAACTTTTGGCTCTCATACGAGATAAAGTATTTCAAGCTCTTAGAAAGCTATGTCCCGCCAAATTAGAAAGCAGAGATAAAGGGGATTTGATTTCAGTCATTACATCAGATATCGAACTTTTGGAAGTATTCTATGCTCATACCATTTCTCCGGTATTGATCTGGTTTTTCTTTACTTTGATCATGACGGCTTTTATTGCGTCGTACCATATTTGGCTTGGCGGGCTGGCCTTCATCGCCTACCTGACGATCGGAGTGATCATTCCTTTGATTATTTCTAAGATCAG
>URZM01000082.1 GCA_900552315.1 uncultured Bacteroidales bacterium
CCGAAATTCGTATCTACCCTTACCAAGCGGCATCCGGCTCTCAACGAGTATTATGTAAAGCTTGCAATCTTCATATATATAGGCATGGACAACAAGCAGATAGCGAAGATGCTGATGGTTCGGCCGGAGTCGATAAACCAGAGCCGGTGGAGGCTGCGCGGGAAATTGGGTCTCGCCCCTGAAGACTCGCTGGACTCTTATCTGCGCTCACTTGCATGAACGTGTCGGAATTTTTGCTAAATTTGCGGTGTGAGAATGTTGGTGTACATAGTGTTGGCACTTGTGCTGGCCGGCTGCGGGTATGCGAGTTCGGAGTCCATGAAGAGGCTTGACGAGGCTGCGAGGCTCATGCAGTCAGACCCGGCTTCGGCCTTGGAACACCTCAACAAGTATGACGTCGCCGAGTTCGAAGATTCCTCAGTCATGGCGCGCTGGGCATTGCTGTATTCCGAGGCGTTGGTGGCTAACAGAATATCCGCTCCCACGGACACTATCGTGAATATCGCGATAGACTACTACTCGGCGCATAATGAACATGACAAAGCGGCTCACGCCAGGAGCCTGAAGGCTATCCTGGCCAATTCGGGACAACAGGACGGACTCTCCACGGCACTTTACCTACAGAAAGAGAAAGAGTTCATGCTCTACAAGGAACGCGTACGGCGACAACGATTGCTGTGGGGCGCGTTGGCCATATTTCTCGTGGCGGCAGGGACAATACTTTGGCTCCGCCAACGGCTGAAAGCGCATGAACTTAAAAATATCGGACTCATGGCCGAGGCTTCGAACCTGCGTGATTCCCTGAAGGAGCAGGAAGCATGCAGCAACCGTTTGGAATCCAAGCTGACATCTTCTCTGGCCACCCGGTTCGATACCTTGGACCGATTGTGCCAGACCTATTATGAGTCACAAGGCACAAAGGCTGAGCGCAAGGCTATGATAGAGAAAGTGAGGTCCCTTATAGAGGAATTGCGGTCTGACAGCGGTCTGTTCGCCGAGATGGAACAATGTGTGAACGACTGCCGGAGCAACATGCTGGCACGGCTAAAGGAAGAGAGTCCTGAACTCAAACCTGATGAGCTCAGGCTATTTGTGTACCTTGCCAGCAACCTCTCGCACCGGACCATAGCCCTGCTGCTTGACGAAAACATAGATGTGGTCTACAAGCGGAAATCGCGCCTCAAGGCCAAGGTCAATGCCCTCTCCACTCCCGAAAAAGAGCGTTTTATGAGTGTTTTTTAGCCTCACCCATCCTCTAAAAACGGTATTGTCAGATTATTTTCGGATACACACCGATAAGTCATTAGAGTTCAGAGGATTGCAAAGTCACATGTCAGACTGCAAATTTGGTGTCAGGGCACTTGGATAAGTAATTTTGCATCACGAACCATAAAGAGTTTCTGATGCAATGAAAACCAAATTCAGCATAGCGTCCCTGACGCTTCTTGCCGCTATGTATGCCTCCGCTCAACAGGCGGAACAAACCGATTCGCTCATTCATGAGCTGGAGGAAATAACAGTCACGGCCAAACAGCCTGCCACGCGCCTGGAGGGCATGACACTTGTATCCACTATAACGGGAACCGACCTGAGCCGCCTCGGGACGTGCCTGGATGTACTGGGACAACTGCCCATGATCACCGTGAGCGACAATAATGTCTCCGTAACAGGCAAAGGCATGCCTGAGATCTATATAGACGGCAGACCCATACGTGATTCCGAAGAGCTTAGACAGCTCAGGTCCGAGAACGTTAAGAAAGTGGAACTCGACCTGGCACCGGGAGCGGCGTATGCCGGCGACACAAGAGCCGTGATACGAATCAGCACGCACCGCACATTCATGCAGGGGCTTTCGCTGACCGAGCGGGCTGAGGTAAGCGTACGACGCAAATTCTCGGCCAACAACCTGCTTGACATGAATTACCGCTTCGGAGACTGGGACATCTTCGGCTCCGGAACCATAGCCCGCAATAACAGCGAGATAAAAGGACAGACCACCAATCGCCTGATATACAACGGTAAAGAAACAATCATAGGCAGCTCGCAGCACAACACCTATCCGTCAGTGAACGGCAGCTTTAAAGCAGGTCTCAACTATGGCAACGAGACATGTTCTTTTGGCACGTATTACAGATACAGTCCGGAGAGTGGTGATTTCAACAACAACGGCAAAGAATGGATAGACGATGAAGAGGCCATAAGCCGCCTTATTTCACGTCACACGACAGAACAGAACCATCTGGTATCCGCATATTACGACGCCCTTTTCGAAAGAGAGAGGCACTTGCATTTCGATGGGGTGTTCCATAGCGCAGTCTCACACAATGCGGTGGCGACATCCTATCCTGACACCCGATTGCCGGACGTGGAATCGAGAGACCGCAGGGCATCCACACTATGGGGCGGCAAGCTCTATCTCGACCTCGGTTTGTGGCATGGCAGGCTCACCATAGGCATCCAGGATTCCTACACCCGCTCCACGCTGGACTATGAAATGCTGAACCCGGAGGTGGCCACATACATACCCTCCGCCTTCAGCGAAAACACACAAGTGTCACTGGCCTCATTCGCATCGTTCTCACGCGATTTCGGCGCACTGTCCATGAGCATCGGCGCAAGGCATGAGTACCTAAACCATAAGTTCATACTCAATGGCATAAAGGACAATGACATAAGCAGAAAAGACCATATCATAACACCTGACATAAATCTCGGTTACCAATTCAACGGACACACCCGATTGGGACTCAGCTACAAGATGCGCACCCGGAAGCCGCCCTACACCCAGCTCACCGGCAGCCTGAGCTTCACCGGCACACATGAAATAGAGGGAGGGAACCCGTCATTGCGAGATGAGCATGTGCATGACCTCCAGCTGCTTGGCACGTGGAACGGTTTCATCCTCCAGGCAGACTACACGAGATGCCTCGACTCGTACACCTTCGTAAAGCGCCTCTACCCCGCCCCGACGCTTCAACTGCTGCTCCAACCCATAAACGTAGATGTGTCGGCGCTGGATGTCTATCTCGTATGGAGCAAGAGAATCAATGTATGGACGCCGAACATCACCGCCGGAATGAGCAAACAATGGCTCGACATCGCCGGGACGCACTATGGCAAGCCTATGTTCTCATGTTATTTCGAGAACCTTATTTCCCTGCCTCAAGGATTCTTGGTGGGAATTAACCTGAATTGGCGAAGCGCGGGAGACATTAATACGAGCAGGTTCGGCAGCTCATGGTTCGAAACCGACATATCAGTAAGCAAACCACTACTCAACGATACACTGCAACTGCGGCTCACGGGCACGGACATATTCAATACGGCCAGCAATGACTGGAGCATGTACACCTTCGGCATACAAATGAACAAGGCGGCGCAAAAATATGACCGGCGAGGAATCAGCGTGGTCCTGACATGGCGTCTGAATCCGCGCCGCAGCAAATATAAGGGCCAGGAGGCCGCAGAAGCGGAACTCAAACGACTGTGACTTGCACGCTCCATAAAAAGGCGTTATCTTTGCAGACATGATTGACATGGAAGAAATACGGGAATACTGCCTGTCGCTGCCGCAGACAAGCGAGGACATGGCCTTCGGCGAGGAGTATCTGCTGCTGCGTGTATGCGGCAAGATTTTCGCATGCCTCGGCCTGGGGAGGCCCGACTACTTTGTGGTGAAGTGCGACCCCGACCTGGCAACGGAACTGCGTGACAAATACCAGGACATTGAACCGGCCTGGCATTGGAACAAGAAATATTGGAACCAGCTGCGCCTCGGCGGCACGCTGACTGAGGAGCTTGTGAAAGCTCTTATACGCCACAGCTACTCCGAGGTGGTGAAGAAGCTGCCGAAGAGGGTCCGTGCCCTGGCTCCGGAAATCATGACAATAGACTCTGAGACCACATGGATAAAAGGAGATTTATAGAGCGTACGCTCATCGCCTGCGGAGCCATACTCCTCACGCTGATTGCGGTGGTGGCGGGGAGCAACCTCATTGTGAACATCAACGCTTCGGGGCAGACTTACGACTCACCCGAAGGGATGCCTCACAACAAGTACGGCCTGCTCTTAGCCACATCGCCAATCACAGCCGGGGGAGCCCGCAATTTCTATTTCGACAACCGCATCAAAGCCGCCGACGAGCTATACAAGGCCGGGAAAATAGACTACATCATAGCGAGCGGGGGCGACTACACGAACTCGCACAAGAACGGATGCAATGAGCCGGAGGCCATCAGAGACTCGCTTGTGGCAAGGGGCATACCGGCAGACCGCATCATACTTGACTATGACGGCACACGCACCATAAACTCGATAAAGAAGGCCAAGGAGACATACGGGCTGAAAAGCGTGACCCTGATTTCACAGAAGGACCACAACCAGCGAGCCATATATCAGGCCGAGCATTACGGCCTGCAGGCCATAGGCTACAACGCGGCCCCGTCGCCCATCCTCAGGAACCGCATCAAGAACAGCTGCCGCGAATATATGGCCCGAGTGAAGATGCTCGCCGAACTTTACCTGTAAGCCGGAAGGGCACACCGCAAGGCGTTCCGCCTGCCGGGAATGCAAAGGCGGTTTGTTAGAATAGCCAATCTGCGGCGTTGCTTTCGACATTCGGGCTCGGTCGTGTACTTCAGTACACTCCCATCACCCTCTGTCTCAGCGCCTTGCATCTCGGCCATTCTAACAAACCGCAGGGGCTGTGTCAAAATCGAGGATTTTTGACACAGCCCCTTTCTTTCAAAGAGTTATGTCAATGGAGGGGTCAGGCCATGCGCTTGTCGAGGTTCTTGCGGATGGCTTTCAGGAACTGCTCGGAGTTCACTGCGGTGGGAGTCATGCCCTCGTAAAGGTTCACCAGATCCTTGGTGACGATGCCTTCGTTGAGGGTATCGAAGCAGGCACCCTCGAGCTGGTCGGCGTAGTTCACCAGGTCCTTGAGTCCGTCCAGTTCGCCGCGCTTGCGCAGAGCGCCGCTCCAGGCGAAGATGGTAGCCATGGGGTTGGTGGATGTCTCCTCGCCCTTGAGGTGCTTGTAGTAGTGGCGCTGCACGGTACCGTGGGCGGCCTCGTACTCGTAGTAGCCGTGGGGGCTCACGAGCACCGAGGTCATCATGGCCAGCGAGCCGAAGGCTGTGGACACCATGTCGCTCATAACGTCGCCGTCATAGTTCTTGCAGGCCCAGATGTAGCCGCCCTTGGAACGGATGACGCGAGCCACGGCATCGTCGATAAGGGTGTAGAAATACTCTATGCCGAGACGCTCGAAATCCGCCTTGTAGTCCTCGTAGACCTCCTCGAAAATCTTGCGGAAATCAGCGTCATACTTTTTGGAGATGGTGTCCTTGGTGGAGAACCAGAGGTCCTGCTTGGTGTCGATGGCGAACTTGAAACAGGAGTGTGCGAAAGAGCGGATGCTCTTGTCAGTGTTGTGCATACCCTGGATCACGCCCTCGCCTTTGAACTCGTGTATGACCACCTCTTCATGCTTGCCGTCCTTGCCGTCGAACACGAGCTTGGCGGTGCCGGGCTCCTCTACGCGAATCTCCACGCTCTTGTACACGTCGCCGTAAGCGTGACGGGCGATAGTGATGGGCTTCTCCCAGTTCTTCACCACAGGCTTGATCCACTTGATGGTGATGGGTGTGCGGAACACGGTGCCGTCGAGCATGGAACGGATGGTGCCGTTGGGGCTCTTCCACATCTCGTGGAGCTTGTACTCCGTCATACGCTGCGCGTTGGGAGTGATGGTGGCGCACTTCACGGCCACACCGTACTTCTTGGTAGCCTCGGCGGCCTCCACGGTGATCTGGTCGCGTGTCTCGTCGCGCTTGGGCAGGCCCAGGTCATAATACTCGGCCTTGAGGTCAACGAAAGGAAGAATCAGCTCGTCCTTGATCATCTTCCAGAGGATACGGGTCATCTCATCTCCGTCCATCTCCACGACGGGAGTGGTCATTTTAATTTTGTCCATGGTATGTTTTGTTTTTGGGTTTGTCTATGGTTATGTTTCCGGTCCGGGCGAATGATTCCACCCGCCCGGGCCGGGATTGGATTATTTGTTGTGTGCGGCGTAATAGTTCATCAGGCAGCCGTCGGCCAGAATCTGGCGCTCGGCGGGTGTCAGGTTCTTGAAATAGAGCTTGATGTCGGTGACACCCTCCTTTGTAACAACCTTTGCGTCAATCTCCTCCTTGCCGTCGAGCATGGCCTTGCGTATGCCGGGCACGAAGACATAGTCACCTGGGACGTAGTCGAACTTGACATCCTTGTCGATGGTGAAGGGTACGATACCCCAGTTGATGCAGTTGGAGCGGTAGCGCTTGGTGGCGTACTCGTAGCAGATGTTGGCGTCACCGCCGAGCACCTTCTGGCAGCTGGCGGCTTGCTCGCGAGCGGAGCCGTCGCCGGGCTTGTTGGCGAACACGCATGAGCCGAAAGAGGTATCCTCAGCCTTGGCTCCCACCTTGGCAAGAACGGCCTCAACAGCAGCAGGCACATTTCCTTCGCGACGCTCCAGGTCTTCCTTCTGGATACGCTTGCTGATGCCCACATA
This sequence comes from uncultured Bacteroidales bacterium, assembly GCA_900552315.1. Classification (GTDB taxonomy): domain Bacteria; phylum Bacteroidota; class Bacteroidia; order Bacteroidales; family Muribaculaceae; genus Lepagella. Next base: position 6,561 of record URZM01000082.1, read on the forward strand.
TTCGGGCACACGACGGGAAAGGGCGAACTCGGAGAGTTTCAGCGGGTTGGAGCGGTAGCTGGAGGTCTCGCCCGAAGGGATAAGCTCGTCGGTGGTGGTAACGGGGTCATGGATTACGGCAGCCAGCTCCAGGAGCATGTTCTCGGACATGGGGTACATCTTGGGCCAGTCCTTGATGTTGGGTCCGTAACGCAGCTCCTCGTCGAGGTTCTCATGCTCGAAACCGTTGTAGACACGGCGCTGATATATCTTCTCGTCGAACTCGTAAGGCTTGTGCGTGTCGTCGAACTCCACGTCGGTGGCAGCTGTGATCACACCGCCGTTGGCCGCTGTAGCCGCGATACTGCGCGCGTCCATGAGGGCGACGAGCGAAATCTGTCCCTGGCCGGGCTTGGAGCCTTCGCGGTTGGGGAAGTTGCGGGTAGTGTGGCGGATGGAGAGACCGTTGTTGGAAGGCACGTCGCCTGCGCCGAAGCAGGGGCCGCAGAAAGCAGGCTTGATGACAACTCCGGCCTCAAGCAGCTCCTCGGCTATACCGTTACGGGTAGTGGCCATGTAGACAGGCACCGACTGAGGATAAGCGGAGATGGTGAAATAGTCGTTGCCCACGCTCTTGTCCTTGAGAATGGCGGCGGCCTGCGAGAGGTTGTCGTACGTGCCGCCGGAGCAGCCGGCTATGATACCCTGGTCGGCCATCACCTTGCCGTCCTTCACCTTGTCCACAAGATTGATGTCTATCTTGTCGCCGAAACGCTTGCGAGCGTCTTCCTCCACCTCGCGCAGTATACGCTCGGGGTCGGCCTGCAGCTCATGGATTGTGTAAGCGTTGGAGGGGTGGAAAGGCAACGCGATCATGGACTCCTGCTTGGAGAGGTCTATCTTGATGACTGCGTCGTAATAGGCCACGTCGCCCGGCTTCAGCTCCTTGAAATCCTCGGGACGGCGGTGTATGTCGTAGTGATGCTTCACCTCGTCGTCGGTCACCCAGATGGAGCTGAGGCAAGTGGTCTCGGTAGTCATGATGTCGATACCGTTACGGAAATCGATGGGCAGGTTCTTCACACCGGGGCCTGCGAACTCGAGCACCTTGTTCTTCACGAAACCGTTCTCGAAGACGGCCTTTACCAGGGATATGGCCACGTCGTGGGGACCGATACCCTTGCGGGGAGCGCCCTCCAGCCATACGAGCACCACCTCGGGGGCGTTGATGTCCCAGGTGTTGGAGAGGAGCTGCTTCACCAGCTCGCCGCCACCCTCGCCTACGCCCATGGTGCCGAGAGAGCCGTAGCGGGTGTGTGAGTCGGAACCGAGAATCATGTTGCCGCACTTAACCATGGCCTCGCGGGCATACTGGTGGATAACGGCCTGGTTTGCGGGCACATAGATGCCGCCATATTTCTTGGCAGCGGAGAGACCGAATACATGGTCATCCTCGTTGATGGTACCGCCTACGGCACACAGGGAGTTGTGGCAGTTGGTCATGGCGTAGGGAATCGGGAACTTCTCGAGTCCGGAAGCGCGAGCCGTCTGGATGATGCCGACATAGGTGATGTCGTGGCTCATCATGGCGTCGAACTTGATGCGCATCTTGTCTCCGGTGCTGCCATCTACGTCATGGCCGCGAAGGATACCGTAAGTAATTGTGTTCTCGCGTGCCTCGGCAGGCGAAGGGAGGTTTTGTGTATCTGTGGCAAACTCCTTGCCATTGAGCAGATAAACACCTTTGTCGATTAATTCGATCATGGTAATATAATTAGGTTTAAAGTTATGAATTTCAAGGGTTCAAAACTATGTTGTCCGCAAGCGCAGCCTCGCAGGCCGTCCTTACTGAACTTATAAAGAATGTGAGCGACAACATGTCGGCGGCTCCGCCATGAGACATGTTGCAACTCTTGAAATCCTCGTTGAGCGTGTGCAAACCCTCAACTGAGAAATCATCGAGCAACGCTTTCGCGCGCAATTTTGCCATCTCGGCCTTTTCTGCTCCGGAGCGGTAGACGGCATTAGAGTCATCTATCTCGGATATAATCCTGAGCAGCAGCCTGAGACGGTGCGCGTCATCGTCGTCGCTTGATTCATAAAAGGGAAGCCATGAGGAGAAAAGACCCGGATACCCGGCACGGGCATAATCCATAGCCCCGGGCAATCCGCTTCGCTCGCGTACCTGACGGCCATGTGTGCCCTGCGCATAGTCGAGACCGGATGCAAGCGCCGCTATCTCCTCCGGCAAGGAACGCCGGGTGTGTCCGCAAAGTATACGCACAACAGCCGACACAGCCAAGCCGAGCGAGAACACAGCCCCCTTGTGAGTGTTGACAC
>URZM01000083.1 GCA_900552315.1 uncultured Bacteroidales bacterium
GGTCGAAGCGGCCGGTGGCGGGGTCTATGTAGCGGTCGTCAGCGCGCACGCCGAGCACACGGGCCATGAACATATCGTGACTCCCCAGACGCATGATGTTGGTCACGGCACACTCTATGCTCAGTGGACTCTCTTCAATGGTGGGGCTCTTGACAAGTTCGCCGGGGATGGGCGTAAGGCCTGTGGCGGCGAATTTGTCGTGGTCGCGTCCGCTGCGCACGCCGCACCAGTCTGTGGCTCGCGCCATGGACTCGGTGGTGAGGTTGATGGTGAATTCCATCTCTTTCTCTATGAGGGCGTGGCTGTGTCGCTCCGGGCGCACGGATATGTAGCACATCGCCGGGTCGGTGCAGATGGTGCCTGTCCAGGCCACCGTGAGCATGTTCCATTCGGAGGGAGTGGCTCCGCATGTCACGAGCACGGCAGGCAACGGGTTGACCATGGTGCCCGGCTTCCACAGGGTCTTGCTCATGTCGGAGATGGGTTAACGCGCGTCGTGCTCGCAGTACGCGCAGCGGACGCTGCCGTCGGCCTTCACGAAGCGGTGGGGCATGGGTTCATTGTTGGTGATGCACTTGGGGTTTGCGCATCGTGCCTCGGGCGCGTCGGCGGCCTGTGGCTGCGGCTTGCGCGTGAGGGGTTCCACGGGGTTGCCGTCGGGGTCTATGCCCAGGCATTTGCATATCATGGCCTGGCGGGCGAACAGCCCGTTGCGGGCCTGCTCGAAATAGTAGGCGTATGGGGTGTCGTCCACGTCCTGGTCAATCTCGGTGACGCGCGGCAGGGGGTGCAGCACGCGCAGGTTGGGGCGGCAGCCGGAGAGCATGGAGGCGCGCAGGGTGTAGATGTCTTTCACGCGCTCGTATTCGTCCAGGTCGGCGAAGCGCTCGCGCTGCACACGGGTCATGTACAGGATGTCGGTGCTGTCTATAATCTCGTGGCTGAACTCCTCCGTCTGGGTGTAGGGAATCCCTTTCTCGTCGCAGAAGGCTATGAACTCGGCGGGCATCTTGAGCTCCGGACAAGCCACGAAATTGAATTTGACGCGGAAATGGCTCAGTGCCTGGAGCAGGGAATGGACCGTGCGTCCGTATTTGAGGTCTCCCACCATGGTCACGGTGATGTCGTCCAGGCGCCCCTGGGTCTTGTATATGGAGTAGAGGTCGAGCATTGTCTGCGAGGGGTGCTGGTGTGCACCGTCGCCTGCGTTTATCACGGGTGTGTGCGTGACCTCGGTGGCGCGCAGGGCGGCACCTTCCAGATAATGGCGCATGATGATGAGGTCCACATAGTTGCTCACCATCTTTATGGTGTCCTTGAGCGTCTCGCCTTTGGATGTCGAGGTGGCGGCGGGGTCGGAGAAGCCTATGACGCGCCCTCCGAGGCGGTTCACCGCCGTCTCGAAGCTGAGGCGGGTGCGGGTGGAAGGCTCGAAAAAGAGGGTGGCTATGACTTTGCCGTCAAGAATCTTGCGGTTGGGGTTTGCCTCGAAGCGGGAGGCGGTCTCCAGCAGGTCAAGAATCTCCTGCTTGGAAAGGTCGTTGATGGAGACGATGTTGCTCATAAGTGTTTGGAGTTGATGTGTGTGAGGCGGGATTCCTCAACTTGGTTTTTCCGGATGCAAAATTACTGAAAAAAGCCATCACGCGCAACATTCGAGACAAAAAAGAGGAGACACCTCATGGGGTGTCTCCTCTTTTTGTATTGGTGGCGTGACGCGGTCAGCATCATTTCACTTTCTTGAGTTCCTTCTCGAAAATCTCCACGGGGTATTTGGCCTGCAGCTCTTCGATCCATTCGGTCTCGAGAGCGTTCTGGTAGTCGGCTGTTACCTGAGCCTTCACGTCTTCCACCTCCTGCGGGGCGTCGATGACGCACAGATTCGACAGGAAATAGACGGGGAAGCGGCTGTCGGGATTGTCCACGGCAGGGCCTCCGAACACCAATGCGTCCACGAGCTGGTTGTCTCCTTTGGCCATGAGCACGCGGTCAATCCTCACCTTGCCTGCCAGTTCCTTGCGTATGGCGGGTATTGCCTCTGTGGCGGGGAGTGTGTCGAGCATCTCCTTGGCGCGGGCGGCGACAGAGTCGTCGGCGGCCTGCACGAGCACTCCTTTGGCGCGGGGCGTCTGCCAGGTGTAGTCGGCACGGTTTTTCTCGAAGAAGGCTTTGAGCCCTTCGGTGTCTTTGGCTGCCTTGTCCCACACCTTGCGGTTGCTTATCTCGAACAGGAGCATGCCGTCGCGGTATTCGTTGATGAGGTTGCGGAAATCTATGTCCTCTTCGGGCAGCTGCTTGAGGAAATAGCTGTAAAGCTCCTGCTGCTCGAAATTCTCGAACATCTTATCGAGGTCGCGGAGGCCTGTGGAGGGGAAGCCTACGTTGCGGAAATGGCTGAGGTGCTCCAGGAAATCGCCCACGGTGTATTTCTTGTCGGCGAAGCTCATGTATGGCTGTGAGGCCATAGGCGCGAAATGCTCGCGGAACTCGTATGTGAGGCCGTTCTGGGCCGCGTAGTCCATCATCTGCTGGCGAATTTTCTTCTCGGCCTTGAATTTGTATTTGCCGCGCAGCTTCTGTGTGAACTGGCGGGCCTTGGCGCGGCCGCGAGTGTCGGAGCGGTTGTCCATGGCCTGGCGCAGGCGAGGCTCGGCCTCTTCGTATGAGGGTATGCCACGTGCGTCGAGCTTCTTGATGATGTGGTATCCGAAATCAGTGCGGAAGGGTCTGGAAATCTCACCCACGGGCATGGCGAACGCGACGGAGTCGAACTCAGGCACCATGCGTCCCACGCCGAACCATCCGACCTTTCCGCCTTGGCGGGCGCTGCCTTTGTCGTCAGAGAACTTGGCTGCCAGTGCCTCGAAGCTTCCGGAGGGCTTTATGGCCTCGTTGTATATGCTGTCTATCTGCGCCTTGATTGCCGCTTCCTGCTCGGGGGTAGCGCCGGGGGGCACCATTTTCAGTATGTGGGCGGCCATGACCTCGCCGCGCGCCGGACGGTGCGCTCCGCCCTTGATGATGTGATAGCCGAAATCGGTCTCCACTATGTCGCTGTACTGGCCTTCGGGCACGGAATAGACGGCGGTCTCGAACTCGTAGGGGGTCATGAACACGGTCATCCACCCCATGGAGCCGCCACGGCGGGCGCTGTTCTTGTCGTCGGAGAATCGGGAGGCGAGGTCTGCGAAATCGGCTCCGGCCTTAAGCTCTGTGAGCAGGGAGTCTGCCACGGAGTACATGTCGCGCGGCGTCTCCAGTCCGCGCGGCTTTGCTATCATGATATGGTTTGCCTGCACCTCCTGCTGCATGCGGTCGTAAGCCTCGTGCATGAGCTGCTTGACATATACCGAATCGGAGCAGTATGGAGCGCGCAGCTCCACGAGATAGCCGGAGTATTCGTTGCGGAACGCCTCGGTGGTGTCCAGCCCTGCGGCGAGGGCGTCGGCCACCTTGAGCTTGTAGAGCTTGAACATCTCTGCGTATTCGTCGATGCTCTGGGGCTGCAGCTGCTGGTTTGCGTTCTTGTGATAAAGGTACTCGAACTCGGAGCGGGGCACATCCCTGCCGGCGACCCTCATGACAACGGGGTCTTTCTTGGCCGCGAAACTGGCGGCCACGGTTCCGGCCACGGTGAGCGTCAGAAGGATTTTCTTGTTCATATCACTTGTGTGTGGTTGTGTTGGGGAATTAATAAGCGTGAGCACCCGGACGGAGTCTCACGCTTATGTAACGTATGAATCGGGGAATAATTATATGCTTCCCTTTAAAAAAGTGGTTGTCGTCGCGGGTCAGGAGCGGGAGTAGTTGGGGGCCTCGCTTGTTATGGCCACGTCGTGGGGATGGCTCTCGAGCACTCCGGCGGCGGTGATGCGCGTGAATTGCGCGTGGTGCAGCGCGTCTATGTCCTTGGCTCCGCAGTAGCCCATGCCGCTGCGCAGGCCGCCGAGCATCTGGTACACCACCTCGTAGAGGCTTCCCTTGTAGGGTACGCGTGCGGCGATGCCTTCGGGCACGAGCTTCTTGGCGTCGGTCTCGTTGCCTTGGAAATAGCGGTCCTTGCTGCCCTTCTCCATGGCCTCGAGCGAGCCCATGCCTCGGTAAGACTTGAACTTGCGGCCATTGAAGATGATGGTGTCGCCGGGGCTCTCCTCCACACCTGCGAGCATTCCGCCGAGCATGACGCAGTGTCCGCCTGCAGCCAGGGCCTTCACTATGTCGCCGCTGTAACGGATGCCGCCGTCGGCTATGAGGGGCACGTCGGTGCCTTCGAGCGCCTTGGCCACGTCATAGATGGCCGAGAGCTGCGGCACGCCCACACCTGCCACCACACGGGTGGTGCAGATGGAGCCGGGGCCTATGCCCACCTTCACGCCGTCGGCGCCGTTCTCCACCAGATAGCGGGCGGCGTCGCCCGTGGCTATGTTGCCCACGACCACGTCTATGTCCGGGAAAGCCGCCTTCACGGCCTTGAGCACGCCTATCACCCCGGCGCTGTGCCCGTGGGCTGTGTCAATCACCAGCGCGTCAACGCCGGCCTTGACCAGGGCCTCGGCACGCTGCATGAAATCGGCGGTGACTCCGATGCCGGCGGCCACGCGCAGGCGACCCAGCTTGTCCTTGCAGGCGAAAGGCTTGTCCTTGGCCTTCGTAATGTCCTTATATGTCACCAGACCGATGAGCTTGCCCTCGGCGTTGACCACGGGGAGCTTCTCTATCTTGTGGCGCTGCAGGATGTCGGCAGCCTCCTCAAGGTTCGCGCTCTGGGTGGTGGTGATGATGTTCTCGCTTGTCATGACCTCGTCCACGGGGCGAGAGAGGTCGCGCTCGAAGCGTAGGTCGCGGTTGGTGACTATGCCTTTGAGCATCCCTTCGGAATCGACCACGGGTATGCCGCCGATGTGGTATTCGTGCATCATGTCCAGGGCGTCGGCCACGGTGGCTCCGCAGCGTATGGTGACGGGGTCATAGATCATGCCGTTCTCGGCACGCTTGACGGCATGCACCTGGCGTGCCTGCTCCTCAATCGACATGTTCTTGTGGATGACTCCGATGCCGCCCTCGCGTGCGATGGCGATGGCCAGCTGGCTCTCGGTGACGGTGTCCATGGCTGCGGACACGATGGGGACGTTGAGGGTGATGCGGCGTGAGAAACGCGTGGAGAGGTTCACTTCGCGCGGAAGCACTTCCGAATAAGCGGGAATCAGGAGGACATCGTCAAAGGTAAGGCCCTCCATCTTAACTCTATCAGCAATAAAAGACATATTTCCTTGTGATTTTATTGCGTGCAAAATTACTTAAAAATCCGCAAATCCGCAAATCTTTTTTCGGTATCGCGCGTCGCGCTGCCGGAGCGGGTGTACGGCGGAACGCGGGGGATTGCAATGAGGCCCCTTGCGGGCGTTGTTGGGCGTGCTTGTGGATTGTCGGCCCGACATGTCAAAGGGGTCTCTCCGGCAGGGAGCCTCCATCCATGCGTCGCAATTCCCCGGTGCGGGGCGAGGCTCCGGATTGCGGCCTGGTGGTAGGTGTCAGTTGCCCATCTCGGAGAGGAACTTGATGCGCATGAGGCGTATCTCCTCGTCGGAGTAGTCTCCACCGAACTCTTCGATGGCTTCTTCGAGATTGTCCTCCTCGCTGTCGGCGAACCAGTCCATGAGTTCCTCCTGGTGGTCTTCGTCGAGAAGGTCGTCCAGATAATAGTCGAGGTTCAGGCGTGTGCCGGCATCGACTATGGCTTCTATCTCGTCGAGCAGCTCGCTCATCTCCAGCCCTTTGCTTTCGGCGAGCTCTTCCAGGTCGATCTTTCGGTCTATGCCTTGGATAATGGCTATCTTGACCTTGCTCTTGTTGGGCATGGTGCGCACACGCATGTCCGTGGGACGCTCTATGTCGTTCTCTTTGACATAGTTGCCTATGACCTCCAGGAACTTCGCTCCGAATTTGCGGGCCTTTCCTGCTCCTACCCCGGGAATGGTCTGCAGCTCTTCCATGTTTACGGGATATGTCGTGGCCATCGCCTCGAGGCTTGGGTCCTGGAAAATGACGTAGGGTGGCAGCTTCCTGAGTCGTCCTTCTTGTTTGCGGAGGTCTTTGAGGATGGCGTAGAGCTGGGCGTCGGCGGCGCCGGCGCCTCGCATGGCCTCGTCGGCGGCGTCTGTTTCCGAGAAATCGTTGTCTTCGGTAATCTTGAAGCTGACGGGGTTTTCGAGGTAGCGCAGTCCGGCGTCGGTGACGTGCAGGATGCCGTAGCTCTCCACGTCACGCTCCAGATAACCCGCTATGAGGGCTTGCCGGATGAGGGTGTGGAGGAATTTCTCCTCGCGGTCGGAGACGCAGCCGAACATCTCGAGTTCCTGATGGCGGCGGGACTTGACCTCGTCGGTGCATCGGCCGATCATGAGCGTGACGATGTACTCTGCCTTGAATTTCTGGCCTGCGGCCATCACGGTCTCGAGGGCGGCCATAAGCTCTTCCTTGGCCTCTATCTTGGCGCGTGGGTGCAGGCAGTTGTCGCAGTTGCCGCAATTGTCCTCGGTGTATTCCTCGCCGAAATAGTGGAGGAGCATGCGTCGGCGGCATACGGAGGACTCGGCGTAAGAGGCGGTCTCCATGAGCAGCTGCTTGCCGATTTCCTGTTCGCCGGCGGGCTTGCCTTGCATGAGTTTCTCCATCTTCTGGAGGTCCTTGTGGGTGTAGAAACAGATGCAGTTGCCTTGGCCTCCGTCACGCCCGGCGCGTCCGGTCTCCTGGTAGTATCCTTCGAGGCTCTTGGGTATGTCGTAGTGCATCACGAATCGTACGTCCGGCTTGTCTATCCCCATGCCGAAGGCGATGGTGGCCACTATGACGTCCACTTTCTCGAGCAGGAAGGCGTCCTGGTTGGCGGTGCGGGTGGCGCTGTCCATGCCGGCGTGGTATGGGAGTACCCTTATGTCGTTCACTTTAAGGGTCTCGGCCAACTCTTCCACTTTCTTACGGCTCAGGCAATATATGATGCCGCTTTGTCCGGGATGGTTCTTGATGTATCGGATGATGTCCCGGTCCACCTCCTTGGTCTTGGGGCGCACCTCGTAGTAGAGGTTGGAGCGGTTGAAGCTGGACTTGTAGACGTATGCCTGGGTCATGCCCAGGTTCTTCTGTATGTCATGCTGCACCTTAGGGGTGGCGGTGGCGGTGAGGGCTATGACGGGTCGGTTGTGGATCTCGTTAATCAGGGGCCTTATCTTACGGTATTCGGGTCTGAAATCGTGACCCCATTCAGAGATGCAGTGCGCCTCGTCCACTGCGTAGAAGCTTATCGGGACAGTGCGCAGGAAGGCGATGTTCTCCTCTTTGGTAAGGCTTTCGGGAGCCACGTAGAGCAGCTTTGTGCGGCCGGCGCGCACGTCCTCCTTCACGTCCTCTATGGCTGCCTTGGTGAGCGAGGAGTTGAGGAAATGCGCCACGCCGTCGTCGCCGCAGAACTGGCGCATGGCGTCCACTTGGTTCTTCATGAGGGCAATAAGTGGAGAGATGACTATGGCGGTGCCGGGCATGAGCAATGCCGGGAGCTGGTAACACAGGCTCTTGCCGCCGCCTGTAGGCATCAGCACAAACACGTCACGGCCTTTCAGCAGGTCCATGATTATCTCCTCTTGCTTTCCTTTGAAATTCTCGAAGCCGAAATAGTGCCTCAGGGCGCGGCGCAGGTTGGCGGGGGTGATCCGGGAAGGGCTGGAGCTGATGTCGGTCTGTATGTCCATTTTCATGATGGGGTCTTGTGCGAGGATAGATTTCTTGTTGACAAAGTTAAGTAAAAAAATCGGAGTGCGCAACACCGGGCATGAAAAAAACATCGCACCCCGCCGGGGGGTGCGATGCGATGTGTGAGGCGGAACGCCTGTTTTCAGTCGGCTATCGAGGTTTTCTCGAAATGAGAGTCCTGGAGTTTTTGTTCCACGTATCGGCGCGTGACGTCGAACTCCTTTACGTCCATCGAGGGGACGTCGAACATAGCGTCGACCATCACGGTCTCGACTATGGAGCGGAGTCCGCGCGCGCCGAGCTTGTATTCCACGGCCTTGTCGACTATGAGGTCGAGGGCGTCGGGCTGGAATGTGAGCTTCACTCCGTCTATCTCGAACATGCGCTGGTATTGGCGTATGATGGCGTTCTTAGGTTCGGTGAGTATGCGGCGCAGGGCGTCGCGGTCCAGGGCCTGGAGGTGTGTGAGCACCGGCAGTCGGCCTATGATTTCGGGTATGAGTCCGAAGCTCTTGAGGTCCTGGGGCATGACGTACTGCATGAGGTCGGCTGTGCGTTCCTTGCGCTTCTTGGCGTCGTGGCCGAAGCCTACGACCATGGTGTTGAGGCGCTGGGCTATCTTGCGCTCTATGCCGTCGAAGGCTCCGCCGCAGATGAAGAGGATGTTCTTCGTGTCGACTGGAATCATCTTCTGGTCGGGGTGCTTGCGGCCTCCGTTTGGCGGCACGAGGACCACGCTTCCCTCCAGGAGCTTGAGCAGGCCTTGCTGGACGCCTTCGCCACTCACGTCGCGTGTGATGGAGGGGTTGTCGCTCTTGCGGGCTATCTTGTCGATCTCGTCGATGAAGACGATGCCTTTCTGGGCGCGCTCCACGTCGTAGTCGCATGCCTGGAGCAGTCTGGTGAGGAGGCTCTCGATGTCCTCGCCCACATATCCGGCCTCGGTGAGGACGGTGGCGTCCACTATGGTGAAGGGGACGTCGAGCAGGCGTGCGATGCTCTTTGCCAGCAGGGTCTTGCCTGTGCCTGTGGGGCCTACCATGATTATGTTGCTCTTCTCTATGTCGACGTCGGCTTCCTGGTCGGTGCCTGTCTTCTCGATCTGGGCGAGGCGCTTGTAGTGGTTGTAG
>URZM01000084.1 GCA_900552315.1 uncultured Bacteroidales bacterium
GCCTGGGTGGCCGCCGGGGCTGGGGGATGGGTCAACATCGCGAAGCGATGTCCCTACAGGGCTGGGAATGGGTCGGTGTTACTTTACGAGGACCTTTACGGCTTTGGAGCCGGTGCGTACCACGTAGACGCCTGCGGGGAGGTTGTCTGTGCCGAGGCGTGCGCCGCTCACGCTGTAGACCTGCGCGCCTTCGGGGGCTATGATGCTGCCGTTCTGCACAAGTACCTGGCTTTCGGCCTGGATGCCTTCAACGGAGGATGCGCCGTTCCAGGTGATGGGGTAGAGCTGCAGGGCGGGGGCGTCGGCGCCTTTGGCCTGGTACCAGGAGACGATGCCTGTCACGTCTTTGATCTCTTCGGTCTCGGGTATGCCTACCTTGAACTTGTCATAGAGGGCGAGTGTCTTGCCGTTCTGGCTGATGGCTTCGGCTGTGTTGGAGACGCCGCGTATCACTACGTATTCGTTCTGGTCGGCGGATGTGATCTGCTCTATGGTCATCTCGTAGGGCTCTACGGTCTCGGTGCCTACGGGGTCGGTGAAGGAAGCCTTGTTGGCCATGAGCTCGTAGGTGCTGAAGTAGTTCTTGAAGGTGCCTTTGAAGCCTGAGAGGACGTCGCCCTGCTCGTAGGTGCGGTCAAGTGTGCCGTATACGAGGATGGATGCTGTCTCGTCGCGGACGTAGAGGTTGGCTCCGTTGACGTATGTGACGACTGCCTTGCCGGAGTATGTGAACTCGGTCTTCTCGTCTTCGAGGCCGGCCTTGATGAGGTCTTCGATGGTCTCGATGGCTTCGTCCTTGGTGTATGTGGCTGTTGCCACGGGGCTGTCGTTCATGCCGTCCTTGGCGGCGAAGGCCTTGATTGTTGTGGTGGCTGTGAGCACAATGGGCGCGCCTTCATATTTGTCGGAGTCCTTTGTGGGGGCTGTGCCGTCGAGGGTGTAGTATATCACGGCTCCCTCTTCGGCTGAGATGCTTACGGGAAGCTGGTCGGCGAAGGTGGCTCCGGAGGCGGGGTCGAATGAGGGCATTGCCAGAGTCTCCTGTGAGGAGGAGCCGGTGGTGATTTTAATTTCCTTAATCTGTATGGTGCCTCCGGCTGTGAATGTCACGCTCTGGGCGGCACCGGTCCAGGTGACGAGGAGCTTCTCGGTAAGGGTGGAGGTGCCGACATTGGCGTCGAGGTTGGCGCTCTTGTCGTTCTTGGCCAGTGAGAACTCGATCTGGGTCATCTCGGTGCCTGCGGGAGCGGCCACGGTCATGGTGTTGTCGCCGTAGAGGCGTACTGTGCGCTGCTGGTTCTTGTTGGTGGAAGAGGCCCAGTAGTAGGCGGGTGCGGTCTTGTTGGTGCCGCTGGTGAATGAGAACTGGAATCCGCCGAGGTCGAATGAGTTGATGGGCTGGTAGTGCTTTGCGGCCTTCACGGAGCCGTCGTCCTTGAGCTGCTCTTCGGTGAGTGTGCCGTCGAAATTGGTGGCGTCATTTACGTTGAGCGTCACCTCGGCAGCGGTTGCGAGGCCTGCCGTCATGGCTGCGGCTGCCAGAGAAAGTAAAAGTTTCTTCATGCGATTTTAGTATTGGTTTTGGATATTAAGTGATTCACGTAAAACGGGCGGGCGCGTGGCGCATGGCGCGCCATGGTTTTGTACGCCGCAAAGTTAACAACAATTTCCGGACGCTCCAAGTTCGGTGGTGTTTTATTTTTGTGAAATCGGGCGTGGGGCCGGAGTTGTCGGATATGTGGGGCGTGAAGGGTGCAGCCCCGCCGGGGCTGCGGGATGGTTTGGGATGTCTCCACCCCGGGTGGCGAGCCCCCGGGGTTAACAAAATGTGCGCCCCTCCGGGGCCGGGCTTGGGCGGGTGGTCGCATACCTGACGGCATGCGGGGGCGATGATGTGCCTGTACCCCACATTTCCGGCTTCGCTTCCAATGTGGGGCTACCGCGCGCCTGGCGGCGCGAAGCATGCCCAAGGGCATGCGCCGGGGTCAGGACGGAGTGGCTGGCGTGTGTAATGCAACCGCGCTGCGGTAATTGCTGCCACGCGACCTACCCCACGAAGACGAGGGGGCGGGCATTGCGCCCGCCTCCTCGCATATCGTGGGGCTTTTTAATTGTGGATTCGCTCTGCGAATCGGCGAATCGGCGGGTCGGACAAGTCGGACGGGTCGGACGGGTCGGACTTGCCGGACTTGGGGTGGGAGATTATGTTAAATTAAATAAATAAGTGTTAAAATTAAGGTCGGGGGTTGAGTATAATGGGCTGTAGAACAATGTTCTGGGTGATTTTAACATTTGATGGGTGTCGGAATACTTGATTGTGTACTTAAATTTGCAATGCAGGCCGGGGCAGAATGGTTTTACCGGTGGCCATTGGTCGGACCTGCACAAGTATTAACCTTTAGGCTGAGGATGGATGTAGCGCCAATACCTCGGGTATAAGGCGGCGAGACTGAGAGCCGTGAGCCGTGAGGTGATAAAAGTATTAACCTTTAATATTTAAGTACAAGATGAGCGAGAACAAGAATCTTACGGATGGAGTGAACGGAGGGGTACATGTGAGCGGAGCGCCGCTGACCACGGAGAACGCGGCGGAGGCGTCGCCCTCCCTGCTGACCAATGCCATAGACCGCGCCATAGTGAAGGTGAGGCCGATGGCCACGCCGCTGGACCAGATAAGCCGCCTGGGGCACACGCGCCCGGTGGACTCGATGGAGGTGGACTATTATACGGTGGACACGCGCGCCGACCGCGACACGGTCACGGCCTTCGGCAAGGCCAGGGACGTGGAGGGCGCGCAGGGGTTCGTCTACTCGGTAGGGGTGGAGCATCCCTCGCGGTTCGAGGTGAGCGACACGTTCACCACCCTCGAGTCCCCGGGACAGGCGGTGTTCTATATCATAGAGAAGCGTGCTGACGGCACGCTGATAGCTGCGAGCGCCGAGGAGGCGGAGGTGTCGGCCGGGGCCGAGGTGGTGCGCATGGGCCGTGCGGCCACTCAGCTTGACGTGCAGACGCCGCAGTTCTCGGCGTTGCCGGCCAAGAGCACCAACTACTGCCAGATATTCAAGGCACAGGTGGAGCAGAGCGTGGTGATGCGCCTGAGCCACAAGGAGATAGGCTGGGACTTCAATGACCAGCAGGAGGCGGCAGTCTTCGACATGCGCCTGGGCATGGAGAAGCAATTCCTGTTCGGCGTGAAGGGCAAGGTGTATGACCCGCTGAAGGGGGAGACGGTGACGATGACCGGAGGCGTGTGGACTCAGGCCGGGCGCGAGATAGAGGTGGACCTGGACGGGTTCGGCTCCGGGGCGTTGGTGGACATGCTGCGCTCCACCTTCGCGGGCAACTCCGGGTCGCGCCGCAAGGTGCTGATGGCGGGGAGCGACCTGGTGTCGGCCCTGAACAAGATAGAGCATACGCATGTGATCACGGCCAGGGACCAGGTGACGGCCTGGGGGATAGACTTCTCGGAGCTTCAGAGCAAGTTCGGACGGCTCTATGTGGTGTACTCGGACATCTTCGACATGATGGGTATGCCCGGCAACGGCCTGATAGTGGATCCGGAGTACATACAGAAGCATGTGTTCATCCCCTTCGGGGCGGAGACCCTTGACCTGCGAGGGAGCGGGCAGCGCAACAGCGAGGCGCTGGTGATGACCGAGGCGAGCTGCCTGACCCTGCGTTACCCTGAGGCGCATGCCCGTGTGATAGGGAAGCGCCAGTGAGATACGTGGAAACCCATAAATCGAGAGAGATATGAAGAGCGTATATACGGAGGTGGCCCTTGTGGAGGCGGTACGCCAAGGGGCGGGCCTGGGGTCCATGACCCATGAGGAGTGGTGCGAGGGAGCGCGCCACATAGAGGAACACATAAGGGAGCGCCTGCGCTCCTGGTACGCGCTGCACCTGCGGAGCGCCCCGGCCGGGCGTGTGCCTGTGCGGGATCTGAAGGAGAGCGTACGCGAGGCGGTCCTCACGCCCGGCGGGGCCTTGCGGGTGCGTCTCCCGCGCACCGGGAGCAGGCTCGTGGCGGTGAAGCTGCCGGAGTGGGAGCGCCCGGTGAGGCGTTTCTTCGCGCCCGGCTCCCCGGCCGAGCGCAGGCAGGCGGACCCGTGGAGGCGAAGCACCACGGCCACCCCGGCGGTTATACTCCATGAAGAGGACACCATAGACATCTACGGGCTGGCCACCCCGCAGACGGGGGCGCAGGAGAGGGTGGCCCCGGACCTGGCGACCCGCTTGGAGAACCTGATGATGACGGCGTGGCCGCAGGACGGCTCCTACGAGTTCGACGACTCGGATTTCCCATACCACATAATACAAGACTTAGCACAAGGACTGACGACATGACACAGACATACACATACCGTACAGACGCGCGTGCCCTGGAGGAGGCCAGGGGCGCGTGGCTCTCGCTGGCCGGGGAGAGGTCCCGGAGGGAGAGGTTCAAGGCCTTCACCTACGGCAGGCAGTGGGGCGACCAGTGCCTGACCACCGACGGCAGGCGGGTGAGCGAGGAGCGCCGCATGACCGAGGAGGGACGCCTGCCCGTGACGAACAACATTATCAGGCAGCTGGTAAAGTCGGTGATAGGGCGCTACCGCCACCTTTGCGGGCAGGGGACGGAGACCGGACAAGGGGGGTTGGCAGGCTTTTCCGGAGAGGGGGCCGTGAGCAACACCGACGCACGCACCTTGGAGGAGTTCCTGATCAGCGGGAAGGCCATACAGCGCCTGGAGAGAGGGGAGGCGACCCAGGTGAGCCCGGCACTGTTTTTCCATCAACCCTTCTCCAAGCCCGACGGCAGCGACTGCCGCCTGATGGGGATGCTGCATGACATGGGCCTGGGGGAGGCGTGCCGCCGTTTCGGGGAGGGAGACCCCCGCAGGGTGCGGGCCCTGAAGGATGCGCTGCGCCGGGGCGCCGGCATGGGAAGCCCCTGGCCTCAGGCGTGGGGACCGGCGGGGTTCGACACCCCCGGCAAGCCCGGGACCTGGAGGGTGGTGGAGCTGTGGAGGCTCGTCCCCTTCGAGAGCCTGGAGGTGGAGGACCTGGCCAACGGGACCCGCTACCGCAGGGAGTGCGGCGACCTGGAGCGGCTTGAGGGGCTGAACGCCGGCAGGGCCTGCGTGGGCACGCCCCCGCTGAGATGGGTCCACAGGGTGCAGGAGCGCTGGACCTGCACGTGGCTCACGGCGGCGGGAGAGGTGTTAGGGAGCCGCGTGGCGCCGAGGGGGGAGAGACCCCCTTTCGCCCTGTGCTTCTACCCGCTGGTGGACGGCGAGGTGCACTCGCTGGTGGAGGACGTGATAGACCAGCAGAAATATGTGAACCGCCTGATCTCGCTGCTGGACCACATCATATCCTCCTCGGCCAAAGGTGTGCTGCTGTATCCGGCGGACCAGCTGCCCGAGGGATTCACGTGGAAAGACATCCGCCGTATCTGGGCGAACCCCAACGGCATACTGCCGTTCAAGCGCACGGCCAAGGGCATGGTTCCCCAGCAGGTCAGCGCCTCGGGGGCCGGGGGTGCCCAGGCCACCGAGATGCTGAAGATGCAGCTGCAGCTCTTCGAGGAGATAAGCGGCGCGACGGGGGCGGTGAGGGGCCGCTCCTCCACGGCGCAGGGCGAGGGTATGCTGCGGGCCGAGATGGAAAACGCCCTGGTGTCGATGCTCGACATCCTGGCCACCTTCCGCGCATACGTGATGGAACGCGACGAGAGACTGGACAAGAAGAATGTGAAACCTGTAAATAAAGAAATCGATGGGAACGGGAATGAAGACGGGAAAGAGGGCTGAACTGGCGCCGGGTCCGGTGACTGAGCCTGCCGGAGCGGTGAGTGAGTGCCTGGAGCTGCGTCCGGACGGGGATAAGCTGCGTGCCTGCGGGGCTCCGCGCCTGCTGGAGCGCTTGCAGGACAGACCCCTGTTCGCCGACGTCATGGAGGGGCGCACCTGGATATTCACCCAGGAGGATGACGGTACCCTGTATGCGCGTCCGGTACCGGAGGAGGGTGAGGAACCTGTGGAGCCGGTGGAGGTGGCGCGCCTGGAGCGTGCGGTGGTCGAGGGAGCGGCGGCAGGCCCCTTCGTGATATTCCGCCTGGAAGACGGAAGCCTGGTGTACCTGCGGCGCGAGGCCGGAGAGGGGCGGTACACATGGCTTGGGGCGTTGCCACAGCTCCCGGCGTTCACCCTGACGGCTGAGAAGGGGGTTGCCATGAGCGTGGAGATGGAGGGGGTGCGCTTCCCTACGGCGCTGAAGGACCTCTCCAACCCTGTGCCTCCGGAGGTCGCCACCCGTGTGTGGCAGGCGTGGGTCAAGGCATGGTCGCGCCTGGAGGGGGACCTGCGGGGGGCAGGGCGTTGGACGGAGCCGGTGAGGGTAAGGGTAGCCATGCGCCTGTGGGACGGCACGCTGCTGAGCGTGAGCGAGCCGGTGAGGGTGACGCCTCCTGTGCGGGCCGCCAGGGACCGGATGCAGGCCGGGGTGCTGTGGAGCGAGAGCGCCAAGGCCTTCACAGGCACCGACACCTGCACCCTCTCGGCCCACGGCTACACCATCACCCTGACCTGGCAAGGGGAGATTCCGGCGCAGTGGCAAGGGATAGTGTCGGGTTTCGAGCTGTGGGTGAGCCGCGAGCCCGCCACCCTGGACGGGGACCGAGTCCCCTCCGTCTCATTCATACATGACGACAGGGGAAACTATGTGAGCTTCATCCCCGCCGCGCGTCCGACCGCCGACATAGACGCCGATGCAGCCGTGTCCCCCTTGGGTCTGCTCCGTTTCCAGGAGTGCCCGTGCCCCGCCACCCTGCGGCTGCTCCGCGCCGAGCCCGCCGCCTGGGACTCGGCGGTGGAGGGTTACGTAACTCCCATGCCGGGGAATATGCTGGAAGCCGACTGCATACTGGGTTACGGCGAGTTCCTGCATGTGGGGGCCGACGATTCCCTGTACACATCGCGGCGCGGGAACCCCTTCGTGCTGCGCGACGTGACGGTGGGGATGGGGGGCAGGGTGCGCTCCCTGCGTCCGCAGCGCTGCGGCGGGGGAGCCTTCACCCGGCAGTACATCTACGCCAGCACCGACCGTGGGCTGACGGCACTGTGCCACAAGGCCGACGGGGGGCATACCAACTGCCGGCCGGTGTGCCAGGAACCGTTGGGGCGCTCCGAGTCCTGGTGCTCCACTCCACGGGGGGTGTACGCCCTCACGGCACAAGGGTCGCTGCTGTGCCTGCGCGACGCGGCCGCACCGGTGGCGCTCACCGGCCTGGAGGGTGACGAGTCCTTGCTGTGGAGCAATGTCTTCGCCGAGCTGTGGATATGCTCGGACACCGGGTGCCGGGTGATGGGCGAGGTGGGCTTCCACACCCGCACGCTGCCTGCCATTTTGTGCCCTGTGCCGGGCGTGTTCTCCCCCTCGCTGGCATGCCTGCCGGAAGAGGACGGCCACTGGAGGCTGCTCTCCCTGGACCGAGAGGAGCCGACACAGGCGCGTAGGGCTTTCGAGTGTGAGCTGACCCCGGCAGAGGGCTCATGGTTGCGCCGGATGCTGATAAGCATGAACGGCTGCGGGATGGGTTACGAGGTGCGCGACCCTCTGTGCGGGGTGCTGGCTTGCGGCACGGTAGGGGTGCGCATACGTCGGGGACTGGCCTTGACTCTTCCCCTGTCACCGGGAAGGAGAACCTTGAAGGTGCGCCTGGAGGGAGACATACAGGAGTTGGGACTCATAAGCATAATTTAAGGAGGATATAGACATGGACAACGCTGTGCAGAGATATATGGAGGATTTTCCCCGGTGGTGCGAGGAGTGCGTCACCGTCATCGACAAGCTCACGGGCGCTCCGGTGCCCTTCCGGCTCAATGCCCCGCAGCGGCGGGTGGCCGCCGTCATGGAGGGTCAGCGGCGTCAGGGCAGGCCTATACGCCTCATCCTGCTCAAGGCGCGCCAGTGGGGCGGGAGCACCCTGGTGCAGGTGTACATGGCCTGGATGCAGCTGGTGCGCCACCGGGGCTGGAACTCGCTGATATGCGGGCATGTGAAGGACGCCTCGGCCAACATCCGGGGCATGTACTCCATGCTGCTGCGCGAGTACCCGGCCTCGCTGAAGGGGGAGCGTCCCGCCGAGTGGGCTTTCACCCCTTTCGAGGGGAGCCGCAACATCAATGCCATAGCGGCCCGGGACTGCCGCGTGACCCTCGCCTCGGCCCTGGCCTCGAACTCCGTGAGGGGAGGCAACTACCAGATGGCGCACCTGAGCGAGGTGGCCTTCTGGGGCGACGGGGACCCGGAGGTGGCCGAGCGCACGGTGCGTTCCATAGCCGGGTCGGTGGCCCTGGAGCCGGAGACGCTCGTGGTGATGGAGAGCACCGCCGACGGGGAAGACAATTTCTTCCACGAGGAGTGGGAGAGGGCCGTGAGCGGGAAGGGGGACAAGGTGCCGGTGTTCGTGCCTTGGTACGAGATAGAGATCTACCGGCGTCCCTTCGCCTCGGAGCAGGAGCGCCGTGAGCTGGCCGAGGGGATGGACGACTATGAGAGGTCGCTGCTCCTGAGGGACGGGGTCACGCTTGAGGGTGTGAACTGGTATCACTCCAAGCGGCGGGAGTATGCCACGCATGAGCAGATGATGGCCGAGTACCCCACCACCCCCGAGGAGGCGTTCACGGCCTCGGCCGTGCCGCCGCTGGACCCTGCGTGGTTCTTCTGAGCGGGGACGGGTGGGTGGTGGTTTTGACGGGTCGGACTTGTCGGACGGGTCTGACATCGGACCGGAGCGGCGCATAACGTGTTG
>URZM01000085.1 GCA_900552315.1 uncultured Bacteroidales bacterium
CGCGGTCCCAGATAGATACTCCGGTGGAGCAGCCCTCCAGCTTGTCCACTGTCACAGTGAAGGGAGTTCCGAGCACAGAGGTATTGTTCTGAACCTGGCGAGGAAGCTGTAACTCAGCGGCGCGCTGCAACGTCAGCGGGGCGCAAAGCACGCCACGGGCATTCTTGAGCATGAAATTCACCTGCTCCGGAGTTAGCTTCTCGGCGGCCACTATAAGGTCGCCCTCGTTCTCGCGGTCAGCATCGTCAACCACTATTAGCATTTTGCCGTTCTTGAAGTCAGCTATGGCCTCCTCCACAGAATCAAGATGTATCCTATTTTCCATGAATAGTTCGAAAAAATTTCATTCTGCCCGAAAGCATCATAATCCTATCAGACCGCAAAATTAATAAAAAACCGTTAATTCCCAAATACCGGGACATCAATAATATTCTCGCAGATTGATTTATCGCGCCACTTCCCCGGCACCCACAAAACGACTTTCGACCGCCCTCCACTACTGAAATTGATCGAGACGAAGGGGTGAGCAGATGGAAGCCGGACTTTGGAAGATTCTGATGTGCGGAGTCAGCTGGCACATCGCGGAATCGGTGGGGGCAAATATCGGCGAACATATTGTCAAGGCGCTCCGCTGCTCCCCGTGCTCATCGCGGTATATCAAAAGCACATATGTCATGTCGCTTCCCATGGTACGTCTACAGAGCAACGTTCCGTCAGGAGTGCGGTAAAAGGTTTCACCTTCACCCTTGAGCGTATCAAGATTCAAGCCACGCATGTCTTGCAATTGGGGAGACAGAAGCCGAAGGCTGCGGCGGTGCGGATGCACACAGGCATATCCATCAAGCTCGAAATGCACGAACTGATTGTTCTGAGCCTTGAAGAGGGTAAGCCAGAATGGTAGCTTCGGCGAGGAACACCTGTCAAAGACACGTCCGTCAGGCGAAGCGATAAAGCTCGTCATGATACGCTTATAATCGCGCCATACGAAATACTGGGAGTAGATGGTCGCAGCTAAGTTCACAATAGTTACGGAAGCAAGCAGCATCGAAAGCCCGCACAGGAGACGCCGCCATCTCACCAGGCGCGAGAGCAGAAGTGTCCATCCCATCAGTGCCGCAAAAAGCGCAAACCACCACAGCCTCAGATTATTTTCTTGAATGTTAAAATCCACATAACTTGTACCGCATATCAACTCGCCAAGCACAAACAGAAGCAGCCAGTCGCGACGGTCGAAGGGAAATTCCCTCTTCATCACAAACTTGAGGAAAGCCAGCGTCACGAGCACGACCAGAAACAACAGCGAGTAGCTGCCCTTCATCAGAAACATTCCGGTGACAAAATGGGTCTGGGAATATTCGTTGTCCATCCGCATCCAAAAGCCCGGTGCAGCGAGTACGAAAGCCACACCGAGGGCAAAGACAGCGATACTGACCCAGGACATCGCTTTTTTATCACCGCGAACAAACTGGCAAACCAGCAATGCAGGCAACGCTATGAACGAGAAACCTTCGTGCCACGAGCCGGCGCAGAAGGAAAGCAGCACGACTCCACATACGCGTGAAGATGTGAGACGCGGAGGATGTATATAATACCAGGCCCATGCGAGGATTACGGCTATGGAAAGGTTGTAATTAAGGTACATGCAAGCCAGAAAGCCGCTCTCGTACCAAGGCAGTGCGAGCACACACAACGAGGCGAACATCACCGGCATCCAGCCATGAACAATTTTGCCCCGCAGGATTAAGCGACAAGAAACAGTAAAAATATATAGCCAGGTGGCGAAGCAGATTATACCTCGAACCCATGACGGCAACGAGACATACAGGTATATAAACTTGTCACCCAGACGTCCGTTCATGGTGAGGTAATGATTCACCATCACATCCCAGAATGCACGAGGCGAAGCAAAGGGCTCGCCCCTATAAATGTAGGGAGCGTTAAATATCGAGTAGTTTATGTCATCCGCCTTGTGACAAGTAAGCCACGTGATCACACCGAGCGAGGCGGCGCAAAACATGAAATAGAACATAACATGCACGGAACAGTGCATGGATGCGGCGGCTTTGCGGAATAAGCTGGTGACACTCATCTGATAGAGTACACTTGGATTTGTATCTTGGATTTGTATAATGAGTAAGGCATGTCGCTGGGACATGCCTTACTTTAATATGTACGTAACACTACCTATGTCACGGACGCGAACATGGAAAACATGGGATAAATAAGCCTATGGTCAGGCTTCCTCCTCTTTTTCCTTGGACTTCTTGGTGGCGCGGGTCTTCTTGGGTGCCGGAGTCTCGGCCTCAGGCTCCTGGATGCCGGCGAGCTGGCCGTCGATCATGATACGTCCGCAGTATTCGCACACTATGATTTTCTTGTGCATCTTGATTTCCAGCTGGCGCTGGGGCGGGAT
Source organism: uncultured Bacteroidales bacterium (assembly GCA_900552315.1). Classification (GTDB taxonomy): domain Bacteria; phylum Bacteroidota; class Bacteroidia; order Bacteroidales; family Muribaculaceae; genus Lepagella. Next base: position 2,414 of record URZM01000085.1, read on the forward strand.
GCGGTTGAAACAGCCGCCGCAGGCGTTGCGCTGCACGGTTACTATACCGAGTCCGTTGCGGGCGTTCTTGCGTATACGCTTGAAAGCCGCCAGTGTATATGCGTCTATGAGGGGCTCGAGCGCCAGGGCTTGGGAACGGAGATTCTCCTCCTCAGCCTTGGTCTCGCTCACTATGTCCTCCAGCTCGGCACGCTTCTCTGCAAGGATGTGCTCGCCGTCGGCCAGTTCTTCCTCTGCGGCGGCGATGTCGTTCTGACGCGCCTCCTGAGCCGCCGTGTATTCACGTATGTTCTTCTCGGCGAGCTCAATCTCAAGCCCCTCGAACTCTATCTCCTTGCTGAGGAAATCGTATTCACGGTTGTTGCGCACATTGTCCTGCTGCTGGCGGTAGCGCTCTATCTTGGCCTCCCGGTCCTTTATCTCGCCGGATTTCTGGAGTATCTGCTTCTTGAGCTGTGCTATCTCGTCCTTATATTTCTGAATACGTGTCTGGAATCGCGCGTTGTTGTCTTCCAAATCCTTCACCTCGTTGGGGAGCTCGCCGCGCAAAGTCTTGATACGGTCTATCTCAGTGAAGATGGTCTGCAGCTCGTAGAGTGATTTGAGACGTTCCTCTACACTGCGTTCTTTCTCAGCTTTCTTGTCTGTGGCCATGTTTATGGAATTTATCTATGTTTTATTTATTCATTGGTATGAGTCACATGCAATTGATAGGCGAGACCTCGTTCTCGGCCAGATATGTGGTAAGGTTCGGGAAACGTTCGCGTATGATACGCGCGAAAATCTTCTTTGTGCATACCTCGCTCTCGAAATGCCCGATGTCCGCTATCAGTATCTGTCCGGCATAAGCGGTGTAGTCATGATATTTCACATCACCTGTAACTATGACATCGGCATTATGTTCCACAGCGTGGCGTATGAGCGAGGCCCCGGCGCCGCCGCACACAGCCACATGTCTCACAGTAAGGCGCGGTATCGCCTGCGAGTAGCGCAGGCACTCCACCTTGAATGTCTCCTTCACCTGACGCAAAAAGGCCAATGCAGGCTTGGGAGAGGCGTTGCCTATTATGCCAAGTCCCTTGTGGGGGTCATGCGCGTCAGGGCACAGCACCTCGAGATCAGTAAGACCGAGCGAGCGTGCCATCTCATAGCTCACCCCCTCGCATGTACGGTCCAGATTGGTGTGGGCAGCATATATGGAGATGCCGTCCCTGATGGCCTGCATGACTATCCGCCCCCGCTCGTCAGAGGGGGTTATGTACTTCAAGCCGCCGAACAGGAGAGGGTGATGGCTTACTATGAGATTGCAGCGGCGTTCACGTGCCTCGGCCAAGATGTCGGTATTGACATCAAGACAAAGCAAAACACCGCTCACCTGCTGCGAGGGATCACCCACCTGCAGACCGGCATTGTCGTAAGACTCTTGCAGCTGGCGCGGGGCAAAGGTCTCGATAGCCTCGGCTATGTCTGCGACTGTGGTCATTGTAACAGCTTCCTTCACTTCTTGCTTTCGGGTAGTTCGACACGCAGATTGAGCTCATCAAGCTGCGAGGGGTCCAGAGGGGAGGGAGATTCGTTCATCACGTCTCTGCCTGAATTGTTCTTCGGGAACGCAATGGTGTCGCGTATGGAGTCAAGCTCGGCGAGCATGGAGACGAAACGGTCAAAGCCCAGAGCCAGACCGCCGTGAGGGGGCGCGCCGTATTTGAAGGCATTCATGAGGAACCCGAACTGCTCCTTTGCCTTCTCCGGCGTGAAACCGAGAAGCTCGAACATGGTGTCCTGCAGCTTGCTGTCATGGATACGTATGGACCCACCGCCAAGCTCGGTGCCGTTGACCACGATGTCATATGCCGTGGCGCGCACCTTGCCGGTGTCGCTGTGAAGCAAGGGGATATCCTCGGGATTCGGGGAGGTGAAGGGATGGTGCATGGCGTAGTAACGCTGGGTCTCATCGTCCCACTCGAACAGAGGGAAATCCACTACCCAAAGAGGCGCGAACACGTTCTTGGGACGCAGGCCCAGACGGCGGCCCATCTCCAGGCGCAGCTCACACAGCATCTTGCGCGTCTTCATGGCGGGGCCGCTCATTATCAGCATCAGGTCGCCTGGCTTGGCTTCCATGCGCTCGGCCCACACACGCAGCTCATCGTCAGAGAAGAATTTGCCGACACTGCTCTTGATAGAACCGTCCTCGGCCACCTTGACCCAAACAAGACCCTTGGCCCCTACCTGCGGACGCTTTACAAAATCCACAAGCTCATCGGTCTGCTTGCGCGTATAGCCCGCGCAGCCGGGAACGGCGATGCCCACGGTCAGCTCCGCATCGTCCATGACGGCGAAGCCTTTGCCTTTCACTAAATCAGTAAGTTCCACGAAACTCATGCCGAAGCGGATATCCGGCTTGTCAGAGCCGTAGTATTTCATCGCGTCCGCCCAGGTCATGCGCGGGAAAGGCTCGGTGAAGTCTATATTCTTTACATACTTGAAAATGTGCTTTACCAGTCCCTCGAACATCTGTATCACATCTTCCTGCTCCACAAAACTCATCTCGCAGTCCACCTGGGTGAACTCAGGCTGACGGTCGGCGCGCAGGTCCTCGTCGCGGAAACACTTGGCGAGCTGGAAATAGCGGTCAAATCCGCTGACCATGAGAAGCTGCTTGAAGAGCTGCGGGCTCTGGGGCAGGGCATAGAACTCGCCGGGATTCATGCGTGAAGGAACCACAAAGTCTCGGGCACCTTCAGGAGTGGACTTTACGAGTATCGGGGTCTCTATCTCCAGAAACCCGTTGGCGTCAAGGTAACGGCGTATCTCGAAAGCCATGCGGTGCCTCAGCTCCAGGTTGGAGCGCACGGAGGGGCGACGAAGGTCGAGATAACGGTATTTCATGCGCAGGTCGTCACCACCGTCGGTATTGTCCTCGATGGTGAAGGGAGGCACCTCGCTGGCATTGAGCACACGCAACCCCAAAGCGGTAAGCTCTATGTCACCGGTGGGAAGATGAGGGTTCTTGGAGGTGCGCTCATCCACTCTTCCTGAAACCTGCACCACATACTCGCGGCCCAGTTTCGAGGCAGCCTCGCACAATTCCCTATTCACCTCGTTGTTGAAGACTACCTGAGTGATACCGTATCGGTCACGGACATCCACGAAAATCATGCCGCCGAGCTTGCGCACGCGCTGCACCCAGCCAGCTATGGTCACTTCACTGCCAACGTTGGAGAGACGCAGCTCCCCGCATGTCGTATTCCTGTACATACTCTGATGTTTTTACACTTTAACACAACCCGCAGACATGGCGTATGCAGGTTTTTAAACACGCAAAGTTACCAATTTTTTTTTGATTTGTCAACCCGTCCTGTAAAATAGGGCCAGCCGAGGATTCAACAGGCGCAGTCGCAGGGCTCGCACCCGACCAATAACTCCCTTATTAAAAAGGAATTACATTTTTCAGTTAAGAGAAATATCCTTATACGCAGATGCGCAATCACCTTCCGATGATTCGCCCAAAACGAGTTCTTCCGCCTCGTTTATGGCCATCCCTATGGCGAGATTCCGCTGCTGGTCGAAAAAGACCGCAAATATGTCACGCAACAAGGAGAGACGGTCGGCGAAACAGTCTTTGTAAAAAATGTCGGCGAAGCCATGCACCTCAACCAGCATGTCGACCTCGGACGGCACGGCCACGAGCTTGCAGATGGCATAGGTCGTATTGATTCGGTTCAGAAGCCGACACAGGAAATCCTGCCGAGCCACAGAAACGCTGTATATACGAGGGAAGACCACCCTGATCATGTTCTCGCCCGTCTGTGAGACCTGGAAATAGCCTCCCTGATAACGAAAAGTCACCACATCATCCTCCAACGCAGGGTACAGTCCGGCCTTAGTAAGATCTGACATCAGAGTAGGAAGAGGGGCATCCCCAGCCTCACCCTTCTGCGAGGCTCCCTCCGTAGCGGCATGTGGAGTCTCCTCATCAGGAATCCTGTGCAGGAACCTAGACCTCATGGCCTCGTCCACCCCTTCCTCCACACGCATACATGCCAATGCCCGGCGCTGGGCCTTGCGAAGCATGAAAGCCGCGACACACAGCAGAAGAAGCAGCCCCGCCGCAACCAGCATCACAACCCCGTCAGCGGACGCGACACAGACGAGGAGCAGAACGACCGTCACAGCGACAAGAAGGACGGCAGGCGTCTCACGATTGTCCCAAACGCGTGAATATGTTTCTATGGCTTTCATGTCTTTTAAACAACTTTAGCGTATGTTTGGTTTTGAGATATGTCCGGCACATACTCGTCTCTGCGGCATTTATGAATCGATCCTTTCAAGGGCATATTTTCTCACGTTCATTTCGGAGATTCATAAAATTTTGTTAATTTCGCATCGTGAAGAAAAGTCTATGAACACAACTAATACCTTAAATATATGAGCAAAAACAAGAAAACGCCACCGGGGGCACCTGCGGAGAACCAGCAGAACATCCCGGTCGACGACCTGATGACAGCTACCGGAATACCTGAAAACGCATTTCGCGAACTGGCTGCAGACGAGGAGTACACTCCGGTGATGCACCCCGTAAAGCCGCAAAAAGAGGTGACCGTGTACTCAGTGGGCGTGGGCCTGATAATGGCCATCATCTTCAGCGCTGCGGCGGCCTACCTGGGCCTGAAAGTGGGCCAAGTGTTCGAGGCGGCCATCCCCATCTCCATCATCGCGGTGGGACTGAGCGGCGCGCTGAAGAAAGACAACGCCCTGGGGCAGAACGTCATCATCCAGAGTATCGGAGCCTGCTCCGGCGTGATAGTGGCGGGAGCCATCTTCACCCTTCCCGCCCTCTACATCCTGAAGGCCAAGGGCATGGACATTACCGTTGATTTCTTCCAGATATTCTTCAGTTCACTGCTCGGCGGTCTGCTGGGTATTCTGTTCTTTATCCCCTTCCGCCGCTATTTCGTGAAGGACATGCACGGCAAATACCCCTTCCCCGAAGCGACAGCCACCACACAGGTGCTTATAACCAGCAACGCCAGCAGTTCCACGGGCGGACAGGCCAAGACCCTGATTATAGCCTCCCTCATCGGCGGCCTGTATGACTACATCGTGGCGACATTCGGCCTGTGGGCCGAGCGTGTCACCACCACCGCCTACACCTGGGGCCAGGAACTTGCCGACAAGGCCAAGCTCGTCTTTTCCTGCAACACCGGCGCGGCCGTCTTAGGTCTCGGCTACATCGTGGGTCTGAAATACGCCTTCGTAATCTTCGCAGGCTCCATATTCGTATGGTGGATAGTCGTGCCCCTGTTGGGCACATACGGCGCGGAGGCGTTGACGGCGCTTCCCCCTGAGGCCATCTTCACCCAGTACGCGAAAAGCATGGGTATCGGCGGCATAGCCATGGCCGGTATCATAGGCATCGTCAAGAGCTGGCCCATCATAACCAAGGCCGTAGGTCTCGCAGGCCGTGAGATGCGCGGCAAAGCCGCTGCCACGAAGCCGCTGCGCTGGCAACAGGACATCTCCATGAAGCACATCGTGGTATTCATAGCCTTGGCCTGCATCAGTGTACTGCTCTTTATCTGGATAGGCGTCATCAACACCTTCTGGCAGGCGGTTGTGGCCTGGCTTGTGGTTGTCATCATAGCCTTCCTGTTCACCACAGTGGCGGCAAACGCCATTGCCATTGTAGGCTCCAACCCGGTGAGCGGCATGACGCTCATGACTCTTATAATCGCCTCGGCCATCTTCGTAAGCATAGGCCTCAGCGGCACCTCAGGCATTGTCGCCGCCATGGTCATCGGCGGTATTGTCTGCACGGCGCTCTCCATGGCCGGCGGATTTGTCACCGACCTCAAGGTAGGATACTGGCTCGGCTCCACTCCCCGCAAGCAGGAGACCTGGAAATTCCTCGGCACACTGGTGTCCGCTGCCACCGTGGGCGGTGTCATCATGGTGCTCAATCAGGTATATGATTTCAGCGACGGCAACGTGATAGCCGCACCTCAGGCCAACGCTATGGCCGGTGTGATCGAACCCCTGATGACGGGCGGCGACACACCTTGGATCATGTATATGACCGGAGCCGTCCTGGCCCTGCTTCTCAACTGGCTCGGAGTGCCCACGCTGGCCTTCTGCCTGGGCATGTTCATTCCCCTTCAGCTAAATGCCCCCATGTTGGTGGGCGGAGCAGTCTCATGGTTCGTAAGCCACAGCTCCAAGGACAAAGAACTCAACAGCGCCCGTCAGGACCGAGGCACGCTTATAGCCTCAGGCCTTATAGCAGGAGGCGCCCTGTTCGGCGTTCTCTCGGCCCTCACAGCCTTCTTCAAGACACCCGACAACCCCGGAT
>URZM01000086.1 GCA_900552315.1 uncultured Bacteroidales bacterium
GATGGCGCTTTGCAGAAGGGCCTTTTCACAGGAGAATTTCATGCATGCACTTCCTCTCTAGTCGGGGTTTGAAGATATGGGTCGGAATCGCTCTTTTGAAAAAGAAAGAAATGTATTTTTTAGAAAAAGCAGCCGTAGGGAAAAAAGCTGTGGAAAAGGCGGGGAAAGGCTTGCGCTGTCGGATTTTGAGGCTCCACAGGGGATGTGGAAGGATCCGGGGATTTTTCCACGGACTTTTTTGAAAGACCATTTTCCACAGGGAAGTTTTTCTTTTCCACGGAAGATGTGGAGAAATCTGGTCACCGCTTGGAGTTGATATTCGTCTTGATCTCCTTCACCATTTCGGCAAACGCAGCGTCCTTCTTCATCTTCTTTTCGATCTGCTGGATGGAGTAGAGGACGGTGGAGTGGTCCCGGTTGTCAAAGACCTTGCCGATCTCATCCAGACTGAGATTCGTCATGGAGCGGATCAGGTACATGGCAATCTGCCGGGCGGAGACCGCGTCCCGCACCCGCTGCTGGCCCCGGATCACGGACTCGTCCAGACTGTAATATTTGGAGATATACTCAAGGATGGCCTCCGGCGTGGGGACATACTCGTTGCTGCGGCGCAGCATGTCCTGGATGGCCCGGGTGACGGTTTCTTCGTCGGTGTCGTTGCCCAGCAGATCCTTGTAGGCCAGGATCTTGTTGATGGTGCCCTCCAGCTGGAGGACGTTGGCGGTGACGTTTTCGGCGATGTAGGCGGAGATTTTGTCCGGCAGCTCCATGCCCAGCAGGGCGGCCTTGACCACAGCCCCGGGGCCGGATGAGGACAGGTGCCTGGCCAGGATACGCTGGGGCACGAAGGCGTGCATGATGCCGGCTATGAGGAAGCCGAGCAGGATGTACGGAGACATCTCCGCGAGCATGAAAAGCAGAGAATCGAGTATCGTCATCTTTTCAGGGGGTTCAATGAGGTTGCTGCCAGGTATAGTTGGCATGTTTGTTGGCTTGGAATCCTGCACGGTAGCAGGCGTTGAGCAGGGGGCGTGCCAGCCACAGGAACGGCACTGACCACCACAGGCGTATGCTGCGCATGGCCGTGGCCGCCTGGCGGTACACGCATATCTGGTCCGCCCATGTGAGCAGCAATATCAGCAGGGCGGCGCACGCGGGCATGAGGTTGGGCAAGCCTGTGACGGCTGCGGCCACGGCGCACCCCAGCGACCCCCAGAGGCACAGGCTCATGAAGCCCTGCGTGCGCAAGGCTCCTGTGTGCAGGTATCGCGAGGTGAACGTGTAGCGCTCCTTGCTGCGTTTCCACAGGCGGGGAAACTCCCGGGACGGGACAACGATGGCGGGCATAGCCTCAGGAGTGAATATCACAGCGGTGTTGTCCGGGGTGGAAATCTCGTTGATGAAGATGTCGTCCTCCCCGGCCTGGAATCTGTTTGTGGACGCGAAGCCCTTGTGCCTGAAGAATGTGTCTGTGCGGAAGGCCAGGTTATAGGCCAGTCCCCTGTAAGGGTGTCCGCACAGGGCGGCCCCGAGCCAGCGTGTGCCGGACACGAGTGAGTCGAACGAGCGCCAGTATTTCCCTGTGCCATGGTCGGTATCGGCGGGGATGTAGGCTGTGCCTATCCCTACCTCGGTCCGTGTGTCGGCGAAGGGAGCCGCCATGCGACGTAGCCAAGTCGGGTCCGGAATCTGTACGTTGGAGGCTGTTATGAGCGCCACCTGCTTCTTTGCAGCACGCAGCCCTATGGTGTAGGCCAGCTTGCGGTGGCTGATGTTCTGGGCGGTGGGGGAGACGAAGGTGAGGTAGAGCCGAGGGTCGGACGCAAGCATGTTGTCCACAATCTCGTGGGTGTTGTCAATGGAGGCGTCGTTCACGACGATCACCTCGAAATCGGGGTGGTCCTGCTTCAGCATCTGTGTCAGGAAATCCTCTATGTGGTCCTCCGCGTTGTGGGCGTACACTATGACGGAGAGGCCCGGCAATCCCTCGTCGGAGGGTGTCTCGTCCGGTATGCGTCTGAAGACGCGAGCCACCTTGCGTATATGGCGCATGCCGACTGTCGCGGCCAGTATGGCCAGCAGCAGCGCCACTCCCAGCAGGATGGCCGTGACCGGTTTTATGACAAGGATGAAAATCATGTTCTTGGAATAAGGTTCGTTTGATTATAAACGGATTTCAGGTGAGAAAAATTGTCATACGCCCAGCAAGTCGCGCGTTATGTCGAGGGCGTTGCAGATGTCGCCGTCTTCGACCGGAGTCGCCTGGACGGCTTCTCCCGGGGCACGCATTGTCACGAAACTCACCAGCTCGCTGTCCAGATTCTTCTTGTCGCAGTGCATGAGTGCGAGCAGTGCCTTGTAATGGTCGCAGCGCAGCGGCACCGGCGGATAAAGCTCCCTGACCGTGCGTGCCACGCGTTGCAAGGTGGCGGAGCTGAAGCCGTGGCACCTGTGGCTGAGCACCAGCGCGGTCACCAGCCCGAAAGCCACGGCGTGGCCATGGGTCACGGGTTCCGCTTTCGTATCATCTGAATTGAAGAGGGCCTCTATGGCATGTCCTGTGGTGTGTCCCAGGTTTAGTATGCGCCGCAGGCCTTTCTCCGTGGGGTCGGCCTGCGTGATGCGGCTCTTGAATCGCACGGACTCCTCTATGAGCGGCAACCACTCCTCCGCACGGACTATCCTGGGGTCGGCGGCGATGTGGCGGGAAAGGGGGTCCGCTCCCGTGAGCAGGGCGTGCTTCAGCATCTCGCCCCAGCCGGACAGCAGTTCCCTCTCGGGCAACGTCTCCAGGAACCGGGGGCAGACTATCGTGGCTACGGGAGGATGGAAGACTCCCACGATGTTCTTTACACCGTCGAGGTTCACACCCGTCTTGCCCCCTGCGGAGGCGTCCACGCAAGCGAGCAGGGTGGTGGGTATGTTCACATAGCGCACGGAGCGCATGTAGCACGCTGCCGCGAAGCCTCCCAGGTCTGTGGTCATGCCTCCCCCCAGGTTCACCACCATCGAATGGCGGGTGGCCCCGTTCTCCAGCATGGTGCGCCACACGGTCTGCGCGGTGGCCAGGGTCTTGTGTTTCTCCCCCTGCGGAATAGGTATGTGTACGGCCCGGTCCGTGATGTCCGGGGCGTCGAGGGTCGTCAGCAACTGCGGTCCAATATTCTGCGGGAGAATCAGGAAGACCCCGGCGGGCTGTTCCCGCTCCAGTGTGTAGCGCAGCTCCCCGGCAGCGTCGTGTGTGAATATTGTCTCAGACATGTACACTGTTGTTTAGAATCCGTAGGAGCGTGTCGGCAAACTCCTGCATGGAGGCGAATATGATGTCCGCCCCCGCCTCGGCCAGGGCCTGTGCCGGCACAGGGCCGGTTGTAACGCCTACCGTGAAGCAGCCGGCGGCGTGGCCTGCCTGCACTCCGAGAGGGGCGTTCTCTATCACCATCGCCGATGTGGGTGCGCAGGCGGCTATCCCGAGCCCTTTCAGGTACGGCTCGGGGTCCGGTTTACCCTTGGTCACGTCCAGGGCCGTGACGCGCATGCCCGGCAGGAAGGCTCCCGGATATTCCTCCTCCAGGCTTTCCAGCAGGCTGCTCTGGGCCGAGCCGGTGACGAGTACACGCGTCAGTCCGGCCTCGCGCAGTGTCCGGAGCATCCGGTCGGCCCCGGGCATAGGCTTGCGCGGGCCTTGGGAGCGGAAATACTCCGTCTTGCGGGCATAGAGACGCTCCACCTCGCCGGGCACCGGCTCGCGGCCGAGCCTCTCGCGCATCAGAAGCTCGATGGTGGCCTTCCCGGTCATACCCTCGTACAGGAAAAACTCCTCCACGGTGCAGGGCACGCCCTCTTCCTCCATCATCCTTTTCCAGGCACGCGCGTGGCCGGGCATGGAGTCGAACAGCACCCCGTCCATGTCTATCAGCGCGGCGCTCGGACGCCAGGTCTCCAGTCCGTGGCATCGGCAGTATCCTTCTATGGATTGTTCCGTATCTGTCATTTCTTGTTCTTCTTGTTCTTCTTTTTCACCTGCTTGCCCTCCTCTTTGTTTTCTTGGCCTATGCCATATTTCTGCGAGAATTCGCGCAATGCCTCGCCGCCTTTGCCGAGAGCCTTGATGGCCGGGGCTTTCAGGGAGTTGCCGAGCATCTCCATGGGAGAGCTGAAATTGGAGTCGTCATCAGGGCCGTTGTCAGGCTTCCCTATTTCCTTGTCAAGCCCGTAGGAGGTGAACTCAGGCCGCTCGGTGTAGGAGACCACCGCCTTGTTCACGAGCTTGCGCAGTTCCAGACGCATGGCCTTGACGAAATTCACGCGTTGCGACTCCACGAGGTTGACCATCTCCTGGGCCTCGTTCTCTTTGTATTTGGCTCCTCCGAACCGGATCTTGGGCTTCTCGAAGGTGCCCTTGATGTTTATGCCGAACTTGAAGGGTATGGGCGACTTGAGCACCGAGAGGTGATAGAACATGTTCTCGGCCATGTCGTTCTGCCCCAGCAGCGCGAAGCGGTATTTCTCCATCCCGAACTTGAAAGGGTAGAGGCGTATCACGTTGTCATGGAGCGCGACCTGAATGTCCATGTCGGAAATCTGGAGCGGCCCTTTCTTGCGTATGAGCATCATCCTGGCCACCTTGCGTATCAGTGGGCTTTGCTGCAGCTCCAGGTCGGTGCCGGTGAGGTTTAGCACGGCGTTCATGGAGTTGAAATCGATGTCCATGTTCGGATACATGTCGAATGAGCCCACGAGTTTGGCTCCCGCCATGCCGCTGAGGTCCGAGATGGCCGGAGCCATCTCGGTTATGGCCGGGAAGGTGCGGAACAGGTCTTGCAGGTTGATGTCAGAGAAGCCCATGTCCACGGCCAGGTTCAGCAGCTGCGGGTTGCGGCTCGAGTACAGGAGGTTCAGGTATGCGTCGCCGAAGTCGGTGGAGGCCTGCAGCGAGTCGATGGAAGCGGGCCCGTCGTTCACCACCAGGTCCGTGCGCATGCGGTAAAGGTTTATGTCTCCGTAGAGGGCCTTGTCCGCCCTGAGACGGAACGCGGCGTCTATGTTGCGGGGTATGATGAGCGGCAGGGAGTCCGAAGCCAGGGACTGCACAGTGTCCACGCTGGCCGCCGCCCTGGTTATGGCGTCCTGTTCCTCCTCGCTCAGGCGTGCCAGGTATCCTTTCTGTGCCTCCATGGCGGCGCCGAGGGTGAAGTTGTATGCTATCTGGTTTATGTCTATGGAGTCGATGTCCGCGTGCAGTCGCAGTCGCAGCGGCTTGCGGGTGCGTCCCAGCATGAACTGGCGCAGGTTGGCTATGGAGCCGGACATGCTCAGGGAGTTGTCCTGGGTCTGGATGTATGCCTTGTGCAGGCGCAGGGAGTCAAGCGAGAAATCGAGGTTAAGTCCGCTCACGTTCACCGGCACCGGGTACATGAGGTGGGTCAGGCGTATCTTGTCAGAAGCCAGGTTGCCGCTTATGCCCCAGGTCTTGAACAGGCTTTTCACGCCCTCGTCCACGTCCGGGCGCATCACGTTGGCTCGTTCCGTGCGCGCATGCCCGGACTTGCGCCGTCCCTTTTTCTTGCGTTTGCGCAGGTGCGCGTTGAGGCTGGAGCTGAGATTCTTCATGCCCAGGCGCATTGTGGGGTCGGCGTACAGCAGGCCTGAGGCCGAGAGGTCGGCCTGGAGCAGCGGTGACTCGGCGTTCCCCTCGTAGCGGGTCAGCGACCCTTTCGCTGACAGGTCGCTTGCCCTGACCTTGGTGGTGTCGGCCTTGGAGTCCATGCGGAACCGGGAGGCGGAGAACGACATCCCCATCGGGGTTATCTCCTTGTCGTTCTTGCGGCGGAGCATCTCATCCTTGGCGCCGGCCTTGAGCCGGGCGTCTCGCATGTTCATCTCCATGCCGGGTATCATGATATGGAGCGTGTCTATCTCGGCATGGGCCAGCAGCGTTCCGGGCACACGAGGGCCCATGTCGTCCACGGCGGTGCCGAACCTGAAGCTGGCCAGGCGGCTGTACAGGTTGGTGGCCATCTGCGGTATGTCGCACACCAGGTCACGTATCTGGAGGCTTCCGTCCACCTCTATGTTCTCATAGCGGAGGTTCATCATGTCGTCCAGGTGTCCGCTCACCTCGGCGTCGGCCTGCACCGTGCCGCGCAGGGCCGAGTCCGCGTAGGGGACCAAGGCGCTGACGGCATCGAGGTCGAGGGTGCCGCGCGAGAGGACCCTGATGAGCGGGTTGTCGCCCAGCAGCTCCTCCACCCGCGCTTCCACAGACAGGCTCATGCCTTTCCCCTCCAGACTGAGCAAAGGCACCGACAGGCTGCTCAGTTCCGGCTTCTTGCCGTCATATCTCATGGCCGCCTGCATGGTCAGCTCATCCAGACCCAGAAGCTCCTTGCCATCCTCGCTTACGCTGATATGGCAGGGGGGGACCTCCAGGCTCACATACATGTCCGGGAGGTCCGGGGCGTCGAATTTCCAGGGGCAGCTCACCTTGACGTCGGCCTTCAGGCTCATGTCGGTGTCTATTTCCCGGAGCATGGGGTATTCCTGCAGCAGGGCCTCAGGCAGGTTCTTGAGGATAGGGGATAGGGGCACAGGGCTTATGTCAAGGATACAGGTGTTCAGACACATCTTGTCCCCCAGGTCCAGCGACGTGTGCAGGGTGGCTGAGAAGATGCCGAGTGTCACGGCATAGTCCGGGAGGTTGAACGCCATGGTCTCCTGATTCCATACGACGGTGCCTCTTGTCTCTATTGGCCAGCGGTCCAGGAATGTGTCGCCTTCCATCTTCAGTGTCAACGAGCCTTTAAGCTCCGTGTCGAGCCGGCTGCACTCCTTGTCTTTCGGGGACAAGTGGAGCGAGGCCGAGGCCAGCAGCACGTCTGTTCCGCTCTGCGCGTCCAGATACCTCACGCCGCCGTCCGCCCTCACGTCTATGTCGCCGAAACGCAGTTCCCAGGGGGAGCTTTCCTCCTCTTCCTCCTCCGATGGGGGCAATATGTCGTAGTTGTTCACCCCCTCGGAGTATGAGACAAGGTTGAGTGCCACGCCGTCAGCCTTTATGTCGCCGAGAGAGATGGTTCCGCCCAACAGCTTCCATGGGTTGATTGAGCCGCTGAGGCCGCGCGCAGAGAGCAGCCTGTCCGCGTCCGGCCCGAGGGCGCGCATCACCGAGTCGGGCTGGCCTTGCAGGGAGCGGGAGGTGAGGGAGAGGTCCGTCACGTCCAGTCGTATCTCCGGGAAGGAACTCCACACCGTCAGCTCCACGCGCTTCACCTTCACGTCGGCGTTCAGATACCGGCTGCCGTATTTCTCCACCAGCGGCGTCAGCCTCTCGGGTGTGAGTATCCAGGCCACCAGGCACATCAGCAAAAGTATTATGCCTACGACGGACCCGGCGATCCATGCGGCAGCCTTGAGCACGCGTCGCCACCAAGGTTTGCGCGGCTTCTCCTTAGCCCCTGCGGGAGGAGTGTCGCCCTCCGGCACTCCGATTGTCTTGTTTCCCTCCTCACTCATCGCTTCTCAGGTGTGGTGACGGTTATGTGGAAACACGCTGTCTTGCGCTCGAATTTCACCATGCAGCGTCCCTGGGCGCGCAGGTCGTTCAGCACCTCGGCAAGTACGTTCTTAAGGTCTCCCTCATTTATGGTGCGGGTGTTGTCCGCGCATACGAAATTGCTCCAGCTTAAATCGAATGTAGTGCCGAACTGATGTGTGGAGCTGTCCGTGGCGTTCTTGTTCACGCGCCTCAGGCTTTTCACCGTGGCCGGGGTGCGCAGCAGGCTCGTGACCTTCACCTTGTAGCCGTCCGCGCCGCGTCGTGCCAGCGAGTCTATGAAATTGTAGCCTATCGTCTCAAGCAGGTCGGCGGCTTCAGGCACCAGGTAAGGCATCGAGTGAGTCAGCTTGTCCAGCCCGTAGGCGTCGCACTCCTTGATATGCCGGAGCGGGCGCCGGGTGCGGAATGCCTCGCCAAGAGAGTTGATAGGCTCTATGCCCAGCTTCTCGGCCCAGGCGTACTGGTATTTGTTGCTGTCGTTGAATACCTCGGCCAACGGACCTATATTGTTCACATGTATGCGGTCATGGTTCCTCGGCCCGGATGGTATGTCCACTCCCTCCAAAGGACTGTGGGGTTTATTCGGTGTGTCTCGGTAGTCAAGGGGGTCGACGAGGTAGGTCTCTGCGTTTCGGCCGGCTCTGCCGTCCTCCTTGGCGTTGCCGGCCATGCCCATCACGCCCATCAGCTCTTTCTCGTTCTCCTCTTTGGAGCCTCCGCAGGCCGCCATGCCGGTCAAGAGCACGCCCAAGGCGCCGCAAGCCAGAATATGTCTGTATTTTTGCATTTGAGGTAAGGTCTTTACTTGTAAGGCAGGCGCGCCTGTGGAAGGCGCTACATGCGCGGCGCGGCCTGATTTGCAAAGTTAACAAAAAAATGCCGAACTGCCAACCTCGGTTGAGACCCGCATGATGCCGTATTGTATTCTTTTGATTGTCAGATGATTCGGCTGAAAGACGATAAAATTTGAATTTTTTTGGCGGAAAAATTTGGTGGAGTCGCGAAAACGCCCTAACTTTGCACTCGCAAAAGGGAAACAAAAACGCCGCAAGTCAGAGAGCTGACGACCCGTTTGGGAAGGCGATGAAGACCCTTGAGCATCTCTCGGGGTGTAGCTCAGTCCGGTTTAGAGTACGCGTCTGGGGGGCGTGTGGTCGCAAGTTCGAATCTTGTCAC
>URZM01000087.1 GCA_900552315.1 uncultured Bacteroidales bacterium
CCGAAACGATCATACCCGTTTCTGTTGTATCCTCCCGGCTCGCCTCGCGTCCGGCTCTGCTTTTGGCGCTCACTTTCATAGTGCTGTGCCTGTGCGCGGCTTTTGCCGACTTTTCTACGAAAGGCGAGCCGCGAGAGGCTCTCGTGGCCGTGGAGATGCTACGTTCCGGCAACTGGATTTTGCCCATAGACCAGAACGGAGACATGGCTTACAAACCTCCCATGTTCCACTGGCTGGTGGCTCTGTTCTCCCTTCCGGCCGGGCATGTGAGCGAGTTCAGCTCGCGTCTGCCCTCCGTGCTGGCGTTGACTCTGGCCGCAGGGTTGGTATTCAGGTTTTGCGCCGGAGCTCGCGACCGCA
The DNA here is from genome assembly GCA_900552315.1 of uncultured Bacteroidales bacterium. Lineage (GTDB taxonomy): Bacteria > Bacteroidota > Bacteroidia > Bacteroidales > Muribaculaceae > Lepagella. Next base: position 361 of record URZM01000087.1, read on the forward strand.
AGTTCGGACTCCTGTGCGCCGCCTTGGCTCTAACCTGCTTCGAGATGCTCAGGGCCGGCACCGTATGTCGCGTAGACATGGTGCTTACCCTGTTCATGACCGGAGCTATGATGGCTCTGTACAACGCCACCCAGGCGTCACGCGGGAAAAAGCGCCTGATATATATGGTGTCGGCTGTGCTGTGCATGAGCGGCGGGGCGCTGACCAAGGGGCCAGTAGCAATAGTCCTTCCTCTCGGCGCATGGTGGATGTGGAGATTGCTCCGAAGGGACAATCCATTGGCAGTCACGGCCAAGTCCCTGCTGCTGGCTGTCGCCGCGCTGCTGCTTCCTGCCCTATGGTACTGGGCTGCATGGAGACAAGGGGGCGACAGGTTCCTCATCCTGGCCATGGAGGAAAATTTCGGACGTTTCCTTGGGCACATGAGCTATGAGAGCCACGTCAAGCCTATGTGGTACAATCTCACCTCCCTGCTCACGGGTATGCTCCCTTGGAGCGCCGCCCTGGTCGCCACCCTGTTCTTGCCCCGCATGCGTCCGGCGCTCGCCGGGTTGCGGCATTGGAGACAGACCTGGCGGGCCATGTCCCCCTCCGCACGCTTCGCGCTTGTCGCGTCGGCGGTGGTGTTCGTCTTTTACTGCATACCCAAGAGCAAGCGCAGCGTCTACCTGTTGCCCATGTATCCGTTCATGGCCTATGGACTCGGTTGCTATGCCGAGGTACTTGTCAACCGGGGCGTCATCTCAGCCAAGGCACTGAGAAGGACACTCGTAGGCGTGGGGTTCCTACTCTTCATCGGTTTCGCCATAGCGTTTCCGGTCATATCCAAGCGCGACTCCGACAAGGAGAAGGCCGCGCAGATTGAGAAGATAGTCCCCGGGGGACCCGTGTACAGCTTCATCCCGGACCGCTTCATGCGGTTCTTCATCACCGATTTCTACCTGGGCGGACGCATCGTCTCGCTGCTTCCCTCAGGCCAGGTGGGAGGAGCCGGACGCGAGATGGATGCCTCTATGATGCGTGTGCCGGACACGCGACCCTTCTACATGCTCACCACAGCCGACATCTACGAAGCCACGTCCTCCGGCAATGACTATGGGCTGCATACGTGGATGGTGAACAATGCTCTGGATGCAGAAGCCGTATACCGCTCCGAAAGCAGAGGCCATGACGTAAAAGGACATTTCGTACTACTGCATATCACAGACAGAGAATGAACAAGACAGCGATAATCCTGGCCGGAGGTTCCGGCACCCGGGCGGGAGGCGACACCCCCAAGCAGCTTCAGCTCCTTGCCGGAAAACCGGTGTTCGTCCACAGCATAGAACGATTCTTGGACCAAGACCCCAAGACATTGATTATCCTGGCGGTCAACAGCCATTATGCCGACACCTTCAATTTCTGGCTCGACAAGACGAGGGAAGCCCGTCAGTTCCGGTATGTAGTGGTGAACGGAGGCTCCTCCCGAGCGGAATCGGTCATGAATGCCTTGGCCGCCGTTGACTCCGCCCCCGGCTCGCTTGTGGCGGTTCACGACGCAGCGCGTCCCTTGGCAAGCGTTGCCCTGATAGCGAGGGGATGGCAGAAGGCCATGACCTGCGGGGCGGCGATACCCGCCGTGCCGCTGACCGACTCCATACGGCTAAAAGCGGAGGACGGCTCAAGCATGAGCGTGCCCCGCTCGCGTTATGTCGCCGTGCAGACCCCGCAAGTCTTCGACTCCGCTCTGCTGACCAAGGCATACGCGGCCTTGAAGGACTGCTCGGCGGTCACCGACGACGCCTCAGTGCTGGAACTCGCCGGCCATCCAGTGGCCCTTTTTGACGGAGAATCCACAAACATGAAGATAACAGGGCCTCACGACCTTGAAATCGCCTCACTGCTGTTGGACAAGGCATGACACGGAACCCTGCTGACACAGACCTTAAATTCATCAAAGGCATAGGCGAGGTCAAGGCCAAGCTGCTTGCCGCAGAGCTGGGACTGCGCTCGGTACGCGACCTGCTGTACACACCGCCACACCGGTATATAGACCGTTCCCGCATGTACAAGATTGCCGAGCTGAACGCCGAGATGCCCACCGTGCAGGTGCTCGGACGCTTCGTCAGGTTCGCCGAGGAAGGCGAAGGCGCGAAGCGCAGACTTGTCGGCGTGTTTCATGACGGGCACTCGCTCATGCAGGTGACATGGTTCAAGGGCCTGCGTTACATAGAGGAGTCCATACACACCGGTGTGGACTACGTGCTGCTCGGAAAGCCAGCCGAGTTCAAGAACACCGTCTCCATGGTGCATCCCGAGATAGAGAGGTACGACCCGGCACGTCCTCCCCAGGGACTGAGGGGGGTATACTCGCTCACGGACCTGCTTCGCAAGCGTGGCTTCACTGCCAAGACCTTCCCCACCCTGATGCGCAACGTGTTCGATAAATTCCCCGTGATTCCCGAATCGCTGCCAACCGAGGTGGTGGAGAAGCTGCGCCTCATGCCCCTGGACCGCGCGCTGCGCGCGATACATTTCCGACCCTGGCGGGCTGCAGGCTGCCAGGGAGCGCATGAAGTTCGAAGAGCTCTTCTACCTCCAGCTACACATCCTGAGGTACGCCCGCAGGCGCAACTGCTCCATGCGAGGTCAGGTGTTCTCGACCGTGGGCAAATATTTCAACACTTTCTATTCGGATGTGCTTCCCTTCCCCCTCACCGGGGCTCAGAAGCGTGTGATCAAGGAGATAAGGCGCGACATGAACACCGGGCTACAGATGAACCGTCTGCTGCAGGGCGATGTGGGAAGCGGAAAGACCATGGTGGCATTCATGACAATGCTCATAGCCCTCGACAATGGATGCCAGGCATGCCTGATGGCCCCCACCGAGATACTGGCCTCACAGCATTACGACACCATAAGCGAATGGGCCTCCAAGATCGGGGTGAACGTGCGGCTGCTCACCGGCAGCACCCGTGCCAAGGAGCGCCGCGAGATAGACGATGGGCTTACGGACGGCTCTCTGCAGATTCTCATCGGCACCCACGCCGTAATCGAGGACAGGGTGCGTTTCCACAATCTCGGCATGGTGGTCATAGACGAGCAGCACCGGTTCGGAGTGGCGCAACGAGGACGCCTATGGCAGAAAAACAGTATCGCGCCGCACGTGCTGGTGATGACGGCCACACCCATACCCCGCACCCTGGCCATGACAGTCTACGGAGACCTAAGTGTCTCGGTGATAGACGAGCTGCCCCCCGGGCGCAAGCCCGTTACAACCCTGCTGCGCTATGAGCAGAGCCGCATGCAGGTCTACCGCGCCACTCATGAGGAACTCATGAAAGGCAGGCAGGTGTATATCGTCTATCCTTTGATTTCCGAAAACGAGAAGGTGAACCTCCGAAGCCTGGAAGAAGGGTACGAATCCGTATGCCGCACATTCCCCGATTTCAGGGTGTGCTACGTGCACGGACGCATGAAGCCTGCCGAGAAGGATCACCAGATGCAGCTGTTCGTCTCCGGCCAGGCCCAGATTCTCGTGTCCACCACCGTGATAGAGGTGGGCGTGAACGTGCCTAACGCCTCGGTCATGATAATCGAGAACGCCGAGCGCTTCGGCCTCTCGCAGCTCCATCAGCTGCGCGGACGCGTGGGGCGCGGGGCCGACCAGAGCTTCTGCATACTCATGAGCAAGCAGCAGATAAGCGGCATGACACGCAAGCGCCTGGAGGTAATGACGCAGTCCACCGACGGTTTCCTCATCTCCGAGGCGGACATGAAGATGCGAGGTCCGGGCGACATGGAGGGCACACAGCAGAGCGGCATACCCATAAACCTACAGCATGCCTCCCTCACCCAGGACGGCCAGATTATGGAACAGGCACGCTCGGCGGCCCTCGCCGTGCTCGACGCACATCCCGAAATATCCGGCCTGCCCGCTCACCAGCCGTCGGCAGAAGTCACTCGGGACGCCCTCCAGCTGAGCCAGACCTCCCTGCGGATTCTCGCCGAAGAGCTGCACCGCCGCTTTGCCGCCGACCAGGAATGGGGCCGCATCTCCTGACTACCAGCGTTAATGTGTATGCTTCAGTCGGTGATGAGGCGGACGAGGCGTTTCTGGCCTTTGATTTTATGGGAGTTGGCGGCAGCGGCTATGTCTCGGGCAGTGTCGGTTGGCACGGTGACCAAGGAGTAGCGGTCCGCAAGATCGATGGCTCCGACCTCGGAACCGGGAATACCCAGATCCTTGGTTAGCCAGCCCAGGATATCCCCCTTGGATAGCTTGTCTTTGCGGCCCGCCCCTATGTAGAGGCTTTCTCGGCCTGTGCCCAAGGCGGCTGCTCCGTGCGAAACAGGGCGGTATGAACCTGTCAGCTCCACAAACCCGGCAGGTTGCTCGTCGGGGCCGAGAAGCAGGTAGGCGCTGCCTTCCGCGTCCACACGGGCGGTGCGGCCGTTGCGGTGGGTGTATGCCTCGGCGGTGAGAGGCTGGTGGTAATGAATCACATGCTCCACACCGTGTATGTCGAGCCCACGCGCCGCCAGGTCGGTGCAGACAAGCACGTTGCGGCTGCCGTTGCGGAACAGGGCGAGCGCCTTCTCACGGTCTCTCTGGTCCAGGGCGCCGTGGTACAGGACCGCGCTGACACCTCGGCGTTTCAGGTACGAGGCCACGCGCTCGGCGCTCTCACGGTGATTGACGAACACCATGGTCTTGTCCAGTTTGCCGTCCCCGGCCAGTGAGGCGAGAAGCGAGTACAGGGAGTCGAGCTTGTCGGTGCTGTCGGAGGTCACGGAGTAGACCTTGAGGCGCTTCTTCAAGTCCTTGTTGTCCTTGAGATAACTGAGTGTCAGCGGATTGTTCAGCTTCAGGAAATCGGGCAGCTCGCCGGGCAGCGGAGTGGCGGAGGTGAGCAGAATACGGCTCACGTTCTTGAGCTTGCCGAAGATGCGTGCCATATCCTTCTCGAAGCCAAGCTCCAGGGACTTGTCGAACTCGTCGAGCACACAGATGCGCACAGGGCGCAAATCCATGTTGCCCCGGTTGGCATGGTCAAGCAACCGGCCGGGGGTACCCACAAGTATGTCCGGCGTCACACGCAGCGAGTTGGTCTCGTCCTCCACGCTGTGCCCCCCATACACGGCCACACAGCGCACGCCCGCTCCCACCTTGCGGATGATGTCGCTTATCTGAAGCACCAGCTCGCGCGAAGGGGCTATCACCACGACCTGTATGCGGCCGGTGGAGGGGCGCAGCAATTTCAATACAGGAAGGATGAACGCGAGCGTCTTGCCTGATCCGGTGGGCGAGAGCAGCACAACATCACGGCTCTCGGATGCTACGTCAAGCATGCGCCGCTGCATGGTGTTGAGGCTGCCGATGCCGAGCGAGGAGGCCACCGAGGGCAGAAATTCTTTTTCTCTCATATCTTTCGAGCCGGACATCAAGCTGTCCGGACATATCATAAAAACGCTCCGGGGACTGAAAAGTTATCCTCCGGAGCGCTGTATCGTTACTGGGTATTATCACATGTTCATGCCGCCGTCGACCTGTATCACCTGGCCCGTGACATACGAGCTGAGGTCAGAGGCCAGGAACACGGCCACGTTGGCTATGTCTTCCACCTTTCCGCCACGGCGCAAGGGTATCTTCTGGCACCACTCCTTGCGTACCTCCTCAGGCAGGGCGGCCGTCATGGCAGTCTCGATGAAGCCGGGGGCTATGGCGTTGGCACGGATGCCACGGCTGCCCACCTCCTGGGCTATGCTCTTGGCCAGGGCGATGAGTCCGGCCTTGGAGGCTGCATAGTTGGCCTGTCCGGCGTTGCCGTGAACGCCCACCACAGAAGCCATGTTGATGATGGAGCCGCCGCGCTGACGCACCATGATGGGCAGGACGGCGTGGATGAAATTGAAAGCGGATTTCAGGTTCACGGCTATCACGGCGTCCCACTGTGCCTCGCTCATGCGGAGCATCAGGCCATCCTTGGTGATACCGGCGTTGTTCACCAGTATGTCGATAGAGCCGAAATCCTCCTTTACCTGGGCCACCACCTTCTCCGTCTCGGCGAAATCGGCGGCATTGGAGGCATAACCTTTCACCTTCACGCCCAGGGCGGCTATCTCGGCCTCTGTGGCCTTGCCGTTCTCATCTATCACGAGGTCTGTGAATGCGATATTGGCGCCCTCGGCCGCGAAACGCAGGGCCAGGGCCTTGCCGATGCCACGTGCGGCACCGGTGATCAGAGCTGTCTTTCCTTCAAGAAGTTTCATGTCTTATAAAGTGTGTTTGCAGAGCCTGCGCGGTTCTCACGTCTGGCTCACATAAATAGTTGTTACTTTGTCTGAGAGTCTGCCGCAGGTTTCTCGGCTATGAACGTGCCGCAGCTGTATCCGCCGCCGAACACCGTTAGGGCCACCTTTGAGCCGGGAGCTATCTCATCCTGGTGCTGGCTAAGCACCAGCGGAGCGGACGCGGATCCGGTGTTGCCGAGCTCCTCGATATTGTTGATGAAATCATCCATCGGCTTGTCAAGCTGATGCGCCACCTGGGCCACTATGCGCTTGTTGGCCTGATGGGTGATGATTTTGTCAACCTCGCCCATGGTCATGCCGCACTGGTCCAGAGCCTTGTTCAAGGCGTAAATCATGTAACGGCAGGCATGGATGAACACGTCCCTGCCGTCGGGCATGGTGATGCCGTCCTCCTTCGGGCGCAGCTTCACCCCCTCCGGGCCTTTGCCCACGTTGCCGAGCCCCTCGGTGAACACGGTGCGCACCTCCCAGTCGGAAGGAGCCACTCGCTCCTTGCTCAGGAAGAACGCCACAGCGCCGTCCCCCCACAGATGGCCGTCCTTGGGGCTGGACTCGTCGGCGTAATAGCTGTTGTGCTCACTGCACACTATCAATGCCTTGGCGGCCTTCCCGGCGGCGAAATATGTCTCCACCACCTCCATGGCGTTGATAAACGAGGAGCAGGCCGAGGTCACGTACACCACCTTGGCATGGTCTATATCATACTCCCTCTGGGCTATGTGTCCCATGGTGGCCACCGTGTCGTACGCCGCGTAGGCGGCCCCCACGATAAGGTCCACATCCTTCACGTCGTAGGGCAGGCGCGGAAGCGCGTTCTCCACAGCCTCGACACCCATGGTGTACTGGTTCTCTCCCTCGCGGCAGCGTGAACGGGTCACTATGCCGGTACGCTGGGTTATCCATTCGGAGGTAAGCCCGTTGACTTTCAGGAAATGGTCATTGTCTATTCTGAGGTCGGGCACATAATGGCCCATAGCGTTTATATACATCGGGTGTTCGTGTTTTTAAAGTTAAAGTCAGGAGAGATCCTGGGTCACAGGGATATCACATGGCATACGCTTGCGAATGCCGTTCAGGATGATGTCGGTGAGCTGGCGCATCACTGTGGTCTGGTCCATGCCCTGGTCAGTGAGGTTGTCCCTTATATAAGGGATGTCCAGCCCATGTATGCAATGCACTATCACCATGGCTGCGTGCTCCGCGTTGCCGGGCGAGAACTGCCCTGCCGCCTGACCCTGCCGCAATATCCGGCTCAGGATCTCTATCTCGCGGGTGGATATGATCTTGCGGGCACGGTCCACCTTGCGCACGTCCCGGAAAAAGCCTGCCTTCAAGGACCCATTGCGGCTGACTATCTCTCGCATGGTCTCAAATCGGCATGCTATGTATTGTTCCAGCTTCTCGGTTGGACTGATGTCCCGGGTCTCTATGTCCGTGAGCTTGCGCATGAGCGACTCCGTCTCCTGCTCCACAACGGCGTTGAAGATGTCGCGCTTATTCTTGAAATAGGTATATATGGTGCGTCGGCCCTTGTCTGAGGCAGAGGCTATGTCATTCATGGTGGTGTTCTCTATCCCCTTGCGGGCGAATAGCTGACGGGCCACCTCAATTAGTCTGTCGCGGGTCTTCAGTACCATAATTGCACAGAATCAGGATTTATGCGCAAAATTAATACAAATAATCCGAACCCGCAAGCCTCGCACCATATTTTTTGCACATTTCCCGCGAATCAGTGCAAAGCACCTTGCTGCGAATCATGCGTAGGCCACGCCCCGCAGCGATTACACCGCATCCAGATTTCTTGGATCCACAAGCCTTCCAGGCATTAGCTCACAATATATCCGAACAGATAACCCTTTCCATCAAACACTTAATTAACAACTGGTTACCTAAATATTTACATTATTTAACAAAATTTCGAGCACAAATATTTGGCCATTATGGAAAAAGCCCGTAACTTTGCACTCGCAAATCGGAAATAAATCAGCCCGATTGCTTACATCGCGGGGTGGAGCAGTGGTAGCTCGTTG
>URZM01000088.1 GCA_900552315.1 uncultured Bacteroidales bacterium
CGTCCATGCCGTATTCCGGGTGGCGGCGGATGATCTGCCCCTCCAGCTTGAACTGGATCATCAGCACAGCCTTGTAGAGCCGGGCAATGCTGTCGGTACCCGAGATCTCCCGGTCCATGGCGGAGATCACCTTGGGGGCGAAGCAGCCGCCGTCGGCATAGGTTTTCTGGGCAAAGTTGGTGAGGTGGCGCAGGCTGATGCCATAACCACGCTCGAGCATCTCCATATTGGAGTACTTGACACTGATGCCCAGAATATTGAAGATGCACGCCTCACTGCCGCAGGCGGCGCCCATCCAGAGCATATCGTGGTTGCCCCACTGGATATCCACACTGTGGTGATGCATGAGCATATCCATGATGTGGTCGGGCCGGGGACCGCGGTCAAACACATCACCGATGATGTGCAGACGGTCCACCGCCAGCCGCTTGATCACACCGGCAATGGCAGTGATGAAGGCATCCGCCCGGTTGATCTCGATGATGGAGGTGATGATGCGGTTGTAGTAGTTCTCCTTGTTCTTCACGCCGGGATCGGTGTTGAGCAGCTCATCGATGATGTAGGCAAAGTCCGCCGGCAGCGCCTTACGGACCTTGGAACGGGTGTATTTGGAAGATATGTTCTGGCATACCCTCACCAGCCGGTTTAGGGTGATCTGGTACCATTCGTCCATGTGCTTCTCGCGGCGTGCCACGAGCTTGAGCTTCTCGGTGGGATAGTAAATCAGGGTACAGAGTTCCTGACGCTCCTCTTCCCGCATGGAGGTGCCGAATATCTCGTCCACCTTACGGCGTATGGTGCCCGAGGCGTTTTTCAGGACATGGCGGAACGCCTGGTCCTCTCCGTGTATGTCGGTCAGGAAATGTTCGGTGCCTTTGGGAAGGTTTAGGATAGCCTCGAGATTTATGATCTCTGTACTCGCGGCCGCCACGGTGGGAAAGGACTTCGCCAGCAGCCGGAGATACCGGAGGTCAAGGTCTTCGGGGTTGATGTTTACGTTCATGGTCTGTATAGAGTTAAGGGTGTTTCATCGGCGCAAAAGTACACATAATTTCTGTGACTGGCAAATGCACCGCGCCACACGGTTTTAGAGGATGTCTAAAATGCCAGCTCTCATAAAAATGAGAATAATCAGTTTTTTTATATTAACTTTGCAGAAAATCCTCGGCGTCATCTCCATGCCACGGGCGTGACACCCGGGCTTCATGCTTCTGAGGTGCTTTTTTATTTGGTAATAGTACACGAGTTATGATATTGAATTCCTTCGGGTTCATTGTTTTTCTGCCGTTGATATTGTTTCTGTACATCGCCGTCATCCGGTTATGTCGCGATTCCAAATATTCCAACATTATCTCGGCGGCGTTGCTGACCACGTTGTCATATTCGTTTTTCATAGTCTACCAACCGGTTGGCGCGTTGCTGCTTTTCGCCGTGACGCTGCTGACCTATATCTTCGCGCTGGCATTTGACAGAGAGGGGAACCGTAAAAAAGGCTTGCTTATAACCGCAGCCGTCCTGCTGGTCATAGCGCCTTTGGCCATACTCAAGTATTCCGGTTTCGTAAAAGAGACGGTGGCTTCGTTGCTTGAGCTTGCAGACATACGTCAACGCTCAGATGAGCCCGACACGCTCACCACACTGTTCATACCGCTCGGCATATCGTTTTTCACGTTCCAGAGCCTGGGATACATGTGGGACGTCTACCGCCGGAAGATAAAGGCTGAGAGGAATTTCCTGTACTACATGCTCTTCGTGGGCTTTTTCCCCCAGATAGCCTCCGGGCCTATCAGCAAGGCCGAGGAGCTGCTGCCCCAGATACGAGGCAAGCGCAGCATAACCCAAGAGGACATCAGCGAGGGGGTGCGCCTGATGCTGTGGGGATTCTTCCTGAAAGCGGTGGTCGCCGACAGGGTGGCCACTTTTGTCGATCCCGTATATGCCGACTACTTGAATTTTTCCGGAGTCACCTGTTTTCTTGCCTCCATATTCTATTCCATACAGATCTACGGAGATTTCGCAGGCTATTCCCTGCTCGCGATAGGTGTGGGGCGCTTGTTCGGATACAGGCTGATAAACAATTTCAATCGGCCCTATTTCAGCTACAGCATCACGGAGTTCTGGCGCCGATGGCACATATCGTTGAGCCGATGGCTGCGCGACTACGTATATATCCCGCTTGGAGGAAACCGCAAGGGGACGCGCCGCACATACATGAACATCCTGGCCACGTTCACCGTCAGCGGCATCTGGCATGGCGCGAATCTCACCTTCATTGTATGGGGTTTCATCCATGGCGTGGTTCAGGCCGTCGAGAAATTCTTCGGCCTCAACGCCAAGCCCAAGTCCAGGCTTGTCGTGGCGTTCAGAATAGCCCTGACATTTCTGGTGGCGAATTTCGCCTGGATATTCTTCAGGATGCCGACGCTCCACGACGCATGCGATGTCATAAGGCGCATCGTGACATTCGCCCCGGGAGCCTCTCTTCAGGTCTCGAGGACCAACATGACCCTAATCGCATTTGCCGTGCTCTCGCTCCTCATCACCGAGGTGATACAGGAGTATTACAAGAAGGCGAGCTTCTTGCGCCATCCGAACGCGTTCGTGCGTTGCGTGGCGGTGGTTTCAGTTGTGTTCCTGATCATGACGATAGGCGTGCTTGACGCCGGACAGTTCATCTATGTAAATTTCTAACCTGCGATGACGACAATGGCTAAATACCTTAAACGAGCCGCCGCAGTGGTCCTGACCTTGATTGTGCTCGACCTCGCCTTTGGCCTGGCGATGAAATATGTGGCGAACCATGCCAAAGGGGGCGACACCTACAACCTTAACTACATCAACCGCCATTTCGACGCTTCGCTTGCCATATTCGGATCCTCGAGAGCCAACCACCACTATGTAAGCCAAGTGTTTGAAGACAGTCTCGGGCTTTCGGCATACAACTGTGGCGTAGACGGCAACGGCATCCTGCTTGCCTACTGCTTCCTGAACAATATCATCTCCGAGGGGAAGGCGCCACAGGTGGTAATCTACGACTTTTTCCCAGAGTATGACCTCTATGACAACGGTGACCACCAGAAAGCGCTGACGCGCATCAAGCCTTTCTATGACATCGACGGCATGAAGGGGATTATCGACGACCTTTCGGAAAACGAATACATCAAGCTGCATCTCAGCACATACAGATACAACTCCGAGTTTATCCAGATGCTGAGTGACGCTGTGGCTCCCAAGCAGATGGTAATCAAGGGTTACAAACCGATGCAAGGCACGATGGACACAGATTTCGTCAAGGCCGACAACGGCACAAAGCCTGTCATCGACCCGGTCAAGGTGAAATACCTGAACAAGTTCATCGAACTCTGTTCCCGACATTCCATCACCCTTGTCTTCGTGACCTCGCCTGTCTTCAACGGCTCAAACGGCGACAACCTGAAGCTGCTTCGTCTCTATGGCGGCAACGACCTCTCACTGATTGAGATGAGCGACCATCCCCGCTTTCTGCACAACAAAGACCTCTTCGTAGACACCCAGCACATGAACAGCGCCGGGGCGGAGCTTTTCTCATCCATGCTCGTGGACTCGCTGCGCTCCAGACTCCGGCCTTGAGTCCACAGGCATAGGGTTCCGTGCCGTAGGCGCGTTCCCTGACGGCAAGCCCCGCGAACGGTCGCTGCAAAGCGTGCTCGCGGGGCTTGTCGGGTTTATGCGGAAGGCGGAATCACTTCTTTTCGGCCAGGCGGCACTGCCAGGCCCAGGTGTTGCGCATTGTCTCGTCGATGGGCACCTCGGCCTTCCATCCGAGCACGGTGTTGGCCTTGGTGGGTTCGGCCCATATCTTCTCTATGTCGCCGGCGCGGCGCGCTCCTATCTTGTAGGGGACCTTGACACCGGTGGCGCGCTCGAAGCTGCCTATCAGCTCCAGCACCGAGAGGCCGCGGCCTGTGCCGAGATTGAAGATTTCCACAGCGTCGGTGTCCTTCTTGTCGAGCATGCGGTGCATGGCTATGACATGGGCCTTGGCCAGGTCCACAACGTCGATGAAGTCGCGGATGCAGCTGCCGTCGGGAGTGTTATAGTCATCGCCGAAGACTGTAAGTTCCTTGCGGATGCCTGCGGCTGTCTGGCTGATGTAAGGCACCAGGTTCTGCGGCACGCCTATGGGCAGCTCACCTATCAGGGCCGAGGGGTGTGCCCCTATGGGATTGAAATAGCGCAGCAGGATTGCCTTGATGGGGGCGCCGGAGCGTATGTAGTCGGTGATGATTTCCTCGGAAATCTGCTTGGTGTTGCCATAGGGGGAGGTGGCGGGCTTGATGGGCGCGGACTCGTCGATGGGGTTCACGTCCGGCTCGCCGTAGACGGTGCATGAGGAGGAGAAGACTATGCCCTCGACACCGAACTGAGGCATGAACTCCAGCAGGTTCATGAGCGAGTCGAGGTTGTTGCGATAGTAGAGCAGGGGCTTCTGCACGCTCTCCCCCACCGCCTTCGAGGCTGCGAAATTGATGATGCCCTTTATGCCGGGATGAGCCTCGAACAGGGCCTTGACCGTCTGGCGGTCAGTGACGTCGCCCTGCACAAAGGCGGGACGCACGCCGGTGATGGCCTCGATGCCGTCAAGCACACCGATCTCCGAGTTGCTGAGATTGTCTATGATTACAACCTCGTAACCTGCCTGCTGCAGCTCCACCACCGTGTGGGAGCCTATGTAACCGGTACCGCCGGTCACCAATATCTTTGTTGCCATAGTGAAATGATTGAGAACTTCTTACTTGAAAAGAGGTGTGGGATAAACGCCTTGGGCGGTCAGTTCTGCGAAACGCTCCACAGTGGCGGGACGGTCTGCGGCGAAAGTGACACCGAACCAGCGGCTGGGAGTCGGTATCACCTTGAGGGTGACGGTGCAGGCGTTGATGAGGTCATTGACCACGGTGGGTATATAGAACTCGCTCTTCAGCTCGTTCCCGTGCTCCTTGAGGAATTGGTAGAGACCTCTGAGGGAATAGTCGAAATAATCGGGAGTGAAGCCCCACATGTTCATGCTCACAGACGCACCCTCGGGGAACGGCTCCTCTTTTCCGTCCACCACCTGGATGAGCTTGCCGTCCTTGAACTGGATGCCGTGGCACTCCTTCACACCTGAGAGGAAGCCCTCGGAGTCCACCTCGCACAGGCCGCGGCTCACGCCGCCGTTCTCGCTCAGGGTGTTCTCGATCTTGAAACCTATCATGCAATACTCATTCTTCTTGCCCTCGACAGAACGGAGGAAATCGGCCAATGCCTGGAAGCTCTCGGGGCCATAGTAGTCATCGGCATTGATGACCGCGAAAGGCTCCTTTATCACATCCTTCGCCATAAGTACTGCGTGATTGGTGCCCCATGGTTTGGTACGACCCTCCGGCACGCTGAAGCCATCAGGGAGCGCGTCGATGCTCTGGAAGACCACCTCTACGGGCACATGGCCCTCATATTTAGACATTACCTTCTCGCGGAACTCTTGCTCGAAATCATGCCTTATGACAAACACTATCTTGCCGAAGCCGGCACGCAGGGCATCGAAAACGGAGTAGTCCATGATGGTCTCGCCCGAGGGGCCAAGTCCGTCGAGCTGCTTCAAGCCACCGTAACGGCTTCCCATTCCGGCAGCCAGGATATACAATGTAGGTTTCATATCTTTGAATCTTTTGGGTTAAAATATTTTCAGAGTCAGAGTCAGGCTTGGAGTATAACGACTTTGTCAACGGGATGGTTTCATCATTATCAGCACTATCAGCTGTAGAAGCGTGTCGAACATCACTATCTTCGGAGCGGCGTTACGCCCTATGTCGGCTGACGCCTCGGTGAATGACTCAAGCATACGCTCGGCATTTGCCGAGTTGATGAACGGCGAGAAGCGGGAGCTGAAACGCATCTCCTCGGAGTCCATGGTCAGCAGCTCCGGAACCCGCATGTTGCAGATGAAATTCTCTCGCACCATGTCGCAACAGTACGCCAGGAACCGACGGGCCTTCTCTCGTCCCATGGCGGCGATGTCATCGGCCATGAGCCGCAGACCCTTCACATCCTTGGAGTATGCCTTGCGCATCATGTCCCGAAACAAGGGAGCGAACTCGGCATGCTCTCCCCTGGCGCTCGCCAGCTCTACGGCGGCTCCCATGCTGCCGTCGGCTCGCGACACCACCGAATGGGCCGCATCAGGCTCAAGCCCGTAGTCGCGCTCCAACAGGGTGGCTATCTCTGCTGTCCTGAGCGGGGACAGCTCCACTCGCTGTGTGCGGGAGGATATGGTGGGCAAGATTGAGGCAGGGTCGTTGCTTACGAGTATGAACCGGGTGTCGGCAAATGGTTCCTCGATTATCTTGAGGAGCTTGTTGGCGGCCTCGGCCTGAAGCCGCTCCGGCAACCATATCAACGCAATCTTGTAGCGGGCTGAGTAGTTGGACAGGTTCATCCTGCGCACTATCTCGGCACTCTCCTCCACATATATGGCAGGCTGGGAATTGCCGACATTGCTTACATGCAGCCAGTCCTCCCAGGTGGCGTATACGCCAAGCTCCAGGAACTCTCGCCAACGCTGCGCATAGTCGTCGCACACTATGAGTCCCTCGCTCTTTTTCTTAACAATGGGGAACGAATAGTGAATATCGGGATTGTTGAGGCTACGGTGCTGCAGGCAGGCCGGGCAGCAGCCACAGCTGTCTTGCCAACGCGATTTATCAGGGTCCTGGCAATGGATGTACTGAGCCAACGCTCGTCCCATGGCCAAGAGCCCCACCCCGGCAGGACCGCACAGCATCAACGCGTGCGGCAGACGGTCATCGTCCACCATCGACCGCAACCTGGCCTTGACATTCTCATGTCCCGGTATATCGCTGAATCTCATTAGTTCACACCCGTATTTGCTAATCTATGCAAAATTACAACAATAATTCGGCATACGCAACTTCCGCACCTTTAATTATCGAAGGGCGGCCCCGGCCGAAGCGGCCCCGGCAAGAGGCTTCAGTGAAAAGAAAAGAGGGAAGCCCTGCGGCTTCCCTCTCAATATTATCGGTATGTGGTTCAGTATCAGATGATACCCTGACCCATCATGGCGTCGGCAACCTTCATGAAGCCGGCGATGTTGGCGCCCTTCATGTAGTTGATATAGCCGTCGGGCTGTGTGCCGTACTCAACGCAAGCAGCGTGGATGGAGTTCATCATCTCGTGCAGCTTGGCGTCAACCTCGGCAGCGCTCCACTGCAGGTGCTCGGCATCCTGGCTCATCTCGAGGCCGGAAACGCCTACACCACCGGCGTTCACAGCCTTGCCGGGGCAGTAGATGGTCTTGTTGGCGATGAAGGCGTCGATAGCCTCGGGGGTGCAGCCCATGTTGGAAACCTCGGCGCACATCTGAACGTTGTTGGCGATCAGAGCCTTGGCGTCCTCGCCGCCCAGCTCGTTCTGTGTAGCGCAGGGGAGTGCGATGTCCACCTTCTGCTCCCAAGGCTTGCGGCCGGGGAAGAACTGTGAGCCAGCGAACTTCTCAGCATAGGGAGCAACGATGTCGTTGCCGGAAGCACGGAGCTCGAGCATATAGTCGATCTTCTCTGCGTCCAGACCTGCGGGATCGTAGATGTAGCCGTCGGGGCCGGAGATGGTGACAACCTTGCCGCCCAGCTCAGTGGCCTTCTTGGCAGCACCCCAAGCCACGTTGCCGAAGCCGGAGATGGCGATGGTCTTGCCCTCGATGGTCTCGTTCCAGTTCTTCTTCAGAACGTCCTGAACGAAATAGATGGCGCCGTAGCCGGTAGCCTCGGGACGGATACGTGAGCCGCCGAAGCTGAGGCCCTTGCCTGTGAATGTACCTGTGTTCTCGCGGGCGAGCTTCTTGTACATGCCGTACATGTAACCTACCTCACGGCCGCCTACGCCTATGTCACCGGCGGGCACGTCGCGGTCAGGACCGAGGTTGCGCCACAACTCGAGGATGAAGGCCTGGCAGAAACGCATGATCTCAGCGTCGCTCTTGCCACGGGGGGAGAAATCGGAACCGCCCTTGCCGCCACCCATGGGGAGGGTTGTCAGAGCGTTCTTGAAAGTCTGCTCGAAGCCGAGGAACTTGAGGATGGAAAGGTTCACTGAAGCGTGGAAACGGATACCGCCCTTGTAGGGGCCGATGGCGTTGTTGAACTGTACGCGGTAGCCTATGTTGTTCTGTACCTCACCCTTGTCGTCTACCCAGGTGACACGGAATGTGAAGATACGGTCGGGCTCTACCATACGCTCGATGATACGGGCCTTCTCGAATTCGGGGTGCTGGTTGTAAACCTCTTCTACTGAGAGAAGAACCTCTTTCACTGCCTGGAGGAATTCCTTCTCGCCAGGGTGCTTGGCCTCAAGGTTGGCCATGATTTCATTAATGTTCATAGGTAATAGAGATTTATGGGTTTTCTATTAATAATCTAATGTTTGTCAGGCTTGGGGGGGAGCCGTGGCGGACACGCTTGGAGCGAACCCGCTCGGGGCCGGGTCTTCATGGTATGGAAGGCTGCGGAGGCTCTTCATTTAGCCTTTCTAATTCGGCTCAAAATTACAACCTTTTTATGTATTGGCCAACTATTTCGGGAAATATTTTCATTTTCTCCGATG
>URZM01000089.1 GCA_900552315.1 uncultured Bacteroidales bacterium
TTGGGAAGCTGATGCTCTACCAACTGAGCTATTGTCGCGTTTGGTGATGCAAAGTTACACTTTATTTCTGAATCTCGCAAGTCGGAGATTAGGATTTTTTATATTTCCTGTAAATCTCCGCGCCTCGGTTCTTGGCCTTCTTTATTACGGCCGAATCTTTGGGGTCTATCCCTAAGGTTTCGGCGCTCGGCACTTTGATTCTCGTGCCGGGACGTATCCGGTCGGGGTGTCCCAATCCGGCATTGTAATCATAAATCAGGGGCCAAAGGTTGTAATTGCCGTAATATTCGCGTGCCATGGTGGTAAGATAGCGTTTCTTAGTTATCTTGTCGGTGAATATTTCAGGCTCTTTTGCGGTGCTTCCCTTGGTGGCCTTCTCATTTATATCGGCCTTGAGTTGTTTGTCTGATGTCTCTGTGGGAACGTCGGCCGATTCTTTATTTTCAACCGGTTCGATTGCCTTTACGGCTTCTTCCGGCACGTTGATTTTTGTTGTCCCTGTTCCTCCCTGCGGTTTGCCTACCACCTTGGCGGTGACGGCGTGGCTCGCAATCTCTGTCTGCCGATCAGTGTTCAGGGCTGATATGACGGCTTCGAAAGATTCGGGCATTACAATTCTCCAAGCAAGTATGGCTATACCTATAATTGCAAAGGAGCATAGTGCGCCGATAAGGAATCCTCTGCCGAAATGTCCGGATCTGTGTCGATTGCCGTTAGTCTCATGACAGGAGTCAATATCGTCTTCCTCGCACTCTGCGGCGTGAGGCATGACGGGGATGACATGGTGTTCTTGGGGCTGCGGTGCGGGCGTAGGCTCCTTCGCCGGCTCGGGGTCAGCGGGTATGGAGGGGGAGGGAGTTGAGACAATTGGGTTAAGTGCAGGAGAGGGGGTGGTTGGCTTCGGCTCTACCTCTACCTCTATCAGAGTCTCGGGCACGGTAGTAGAGAGATTCTCAGATATCTCGGGAATGGAATCTGCATTGTTGGCTTGAGGCTCCGTGCATGGAGTTTCAGGCTCCGTATATGGAGTCTCAGGTTCTTCCGGCACGATGTCGGCGGATCCGTCCGCTTTCGTTTCCTGAAATGCCGGCCTCGCGGTCGTCCCCGTCTCCTCCTGTTCGGCTGTCTCGAGCATCTCGTCTGTGACAGTGTCGTTTAGCTCCACAGGCTCGAACATTGCGAAAGGAGCGTTGACAGCCTCGGCGAGCGCCTTGTCGGGGGTGAATGTAACTTTGCGGTGTTCAGGTATTATCATCTGCTCACCGGTGTTGACGTTCACGCTTTTGCGCTGCTCCACGTTGATGGACTTGAAGGTGCCTATCCCTTTGACCTTGACGTTCTCTCCGGCCAATATTGTTTCCGCCACGGTGGCGAAAAGTTCGCGCATGAACAGTTCGCAGGCTTTAATGTCAAAGCCAGTGCCGTCTGCAATCATGCGGCTGAGTTCTGGAAGGGATACTCTGGCGTTCATTTCTTGATTTCGCGCAATTGTTGTTTAAATAAGGCTGCAGGCTTGAAACCGAGCGAGACTTTCGGAGGAATCAGCAATCTTCGCCCGGAGGAAGGCATGGACATGACTCGCTCCGCGCGTTTTTTGGGCTCGAAGCTGCCGAATCCGGGTATCGCCACGGTGTCCATGGCTGTCGCGGTGCGTGTCATGGCATTGGCCAGTGCATCCAACATCGTGGCGGCCTCCTTTTTGTTGATGCCGCTGCGCCTGCTGACTGTCTCTATCAGTGTCTTGTTGTCCATGTAGCTGCCACTTTTTTTGAAACGGAGTGCAAACTTAATAAATAAATTCGGAAGAGGCAAGCCTTTAGGCTTCTATCGATGCCTCATCGTCTTTGGGAGCTTGATTGTCAGCGGAATATGTATGTAAAAAAATCGGTGCAAGAATATTTTGCATAAAAGTTGAAAACACAGTTTGTAGGTATAAAAAAATTGTCGTACCTTTGTACAAAATTTAAAAGACACTTAAAACTAATACTAAAGTTTATGGAATTACCTTTCGCAGAATCTTGGAAGATTAAAATGGTTGAGCCGATACGCAAGAGCACCCGTGAGGAGCGCGAGCAGTGGCTCAAGGAGTGTGATTACAATGTTTTCATGCTTAAGAGCGAGCAGGTCTACATCGACTGCATCACCGACAGTGGTACAGGCTCCATGAGCGACCGTCAGTGGGCTGCCATGATGATGGGTGACGAGAGCTATGCAGGCGCTCGGTCTTTCTTTAATCTGAAAGATACTATCACCAAGCTGACAGGCTTCAAATATGTGCTTCCCACTCACCAGGGACGCGCCGCAGAGAATGTGCTGTTCTCGTATCTGGTACACGAGGGCGACATCGTTCCCGGCAATTCACATTTCGACACCACGAAGGGCCATATCGAGAGCCGCAAGGCATTTGCCGTGGACTGCACCATTGATGAGGCGAAGGACACTCAGCTTGAGCATCCCTTCAAGGGCAACGTGGACATCGTCAAGCTTGAGAAAGTGCTCAAGGAGCAGGGCGACAAGGTTCCTTTCGTGATTGTGACCATCACGAACAATACGGCAGGCGGCCAGCCTGTTAGCATGAAGAACCTCCGCGAGGTCAGCGTGCTTTGCGAGAAATACAAGAAGCCCCTTGTGTTTGACTCCGCACGTTTTGCCGAGAACGCATATTTCATCAAGACCCGTGAGGAAGGCTATGCAGACAAGAGCATCAAGGAGATTACCCGCGAGATGTTCGACCTGGCAGACGGCATGACGATGTCCTCCAAGAAGGACGGTCTGGTGAACATGGGCGGTTTCATCGCCACACGTCACGAAGAGTGGTATGAGGGCGCCAAGGGCTTCTGCATCTGCTTCGAGGGCTTTGTGACCTATGGCGGTATGAACGGACGTGACATGGACGCCTTGGCTGTCGGCCTGAACGAGAACACCGAGTTCGACATGCTCGAGACCCGTATCAAGCAGGTTCAGTATCTTGCCGGCAAGCTCGATGAGTACGGCATACCTTATCAGCGTCCCGTAGGCGGCCACGCCATCTTCCTGGATGCCGACAAGATTCTCACCGAGGTTCCCAAAGAGGAGTTCCCCGCCCAGATGCTCACCGTGGAGCTTTATCGCGAGGCAGGTATCCGTGGCTGCGAGATAGGCTATATCCTGGCGGACCGTGACCCCGTAACCCGTGAGAACCGTTTCGGCGGACTTGATTTCCTCCGTCTGTGCATCCCCCGTCGCGTCTACACCAACAACCACATGGACGTGATCGCTGCCGCTATCAAGAACGTATATGACCGTCGTCATGAGGTCAAGAGAGGTCTGAAGATAGTTTGGGAGGCTCCGTTGCTCCGTCATTTCACGGTCAAGCTCGCTCCCGCAGACTGATAGACAAACCACGGCATGGTTACGCTTGTGTGCCATGCACTGAACATACAGCAGACACCGTCGCGCCTCTATGCCGACGGTGTCTGCTATTTTTCTGAAAGCGTTTTGCCGTGAGCGGGATTTTTGCTAACTTTGCGGTCTGATGGCTGCGAAATCTGATACAAATAACGGAAAGGAAGGACATCGTACCGGGAAAAGCAAGGGTACGTCGGCACGCCGTGGCCGGTCGAATGGCCGTGAGTATGACACCGTTCAGGAAAATGAGGATGAGTTCATGAAAAGGCTGTGCTACGGGGATGATGCTGATCAAGGAGGAGAAAAACAGTGTTCCGCGACTCCAAATCCGTGGCTGCTTTTCCTTCATCTGCTAATAGCGCCTAAATTGGGCTGGCGACGTATCAAGAGCGCAGGTTTCGACTTAGAGGATTATGCGCGTCGACTGTTTTACCCGTTGCTTGCGCTTATGGCTGCATGTCGATTCGCCGACAAGATATATTATTCCGGTGTGCCGCTTTGGAAATTGTTGCAGGAGGCGTTGGCGTTGTTTGTGGCTGGATTCGCCGGATTCTATCTTGTGAGCCTTCTCGCCCGTATGTTTCTGCCTACGGTGACGAGGATAAAGATAGACTCAGGATTCGGGCGTATATATATAATGACTGTAATGGGTGTGCTTGCCTTGGCCATGACTGTGAACGAGTTGCTACCATGGCTTGGAATGATGCTCTTGGTGCTTCCCATATATTCCACATATATTCTTGTGAAAGGCCTCAAGCCTCTGCGAGTCCCTCCCGATGAACTCATGCCTTCGGCCATTGTTATGACCGTGTTGTGCCTGGGTGTGCCTACAGCTATTTATTATTTGCTCAGGGTGTTGATGCCGCCTGCATGAATATCTTATTTTTATGAAACAGAATCAAGTCAATATAAAGAACCGGCGTGCCACTTTCGATTATGAAATCGTGGACACGTATACGGCAGGGATTGTTCTCACAGGTACCGAGATAAAGTCCATACGCCAGGGCAAGGCGTCCCTTGCCGACACCTATTGCCTGGTGGAGAACGGAGAGGTATGGGTAAAGAACATGTATGTGGCCGAGTATTTCTATGGTACGTACAACAACCATGTGGCACGCCGTGACCGTAAACTGTTGCTGAACAAGAAGGAGATAGGCAAGCTCGCGCGTTCGGGAGCCGAGGCCGGGTTCACCATTATACCGCTGCGCCTGTTCATTTCCGAGCGAGGCCTCGCGAAGCTTGTGGTGGGAGTGGCCCGAGGCAAAAAGAGTTTCGACAAACGCCAGAGCATAAAGGAACGGGAGGACAAACGTCAGCTCGACAGAATTTTAAAAAACAAGTAAAGGCTTTTTGCGCTTTCAGATTTTAGTGTGTGGATAATAAATGGAACTTATAAAGCATGAATGTGGGGTGGCCATGATTCGGCTCCTCAAGCCCTTGGATTATTACAGGCGTAAGTACGGCACGTCCCTGTACGGACTCAACAAGCTCTATCTCCTGATGGAGAAGCAGCATAACAGAGGACAGGAAGGAGCCGGCATCGGCTGCGTGAAGATGGACGTGGAGCCGGGCAACGAATATATCTTTAGAGAGAGGGCAGAGGGCAGTGGAGCTATCCAGGAGGTGTTCGAGGCCGCCCACCATGCCATAGACAATGCCCGCAGCCACGGTGACATCTCTGTGCCGTTCGAGGGCGAGGTGTACATGGGGCATCTGCGTTACAGCACCACCGGCCGCTCCGGACTGAGCTATGTGCATCCGTTCATGCGCCGCAACAACTGGAGCGCACGCAACCTCCTGCTTTGCGGGAATTTCAACATGACCAATGTCGACGAGATTTTCTCTGAGATCACTGCCACCGGTCAGCATCCGCGCCTGTATGCGGATACCTTCATATTGCTTGAGCAGCTCGGCCATGGTCTTGACCGTGAGAATGAGCGGCTGTTTGAGATTTTCAAGAAGAAAGGCCAGGCAGGGCTGGAACTTGCCGCATCCATAGCCAAAGACCTTAATGTGGCCAATGTGCTGAGGCGCTGCGCCCCGAGCTGGGACGGCGGATATGTGATATGCGGTATAGTGGGCAATGGCGACATGTGGGCCATGCGTGACCCGCGCGGCATCCGCCCGGCGTTTTACTATGCGGACGACGAGGTCGTTGTCCTCGCCTCCGAGCGCCCGGTGATACAGACAGCCTTCAATCTCGACATAGACAGCGTGCATGAGCTGGAACCGGGAGCCGCGCTTATCGTGGACAGGGACGGTACGTGGCGTGTGGAGCGCATATTGGAGGACAAGGGCAACGCCCGTTGTTCTTTTGAGCGGATATATTTCTCACGCGGGTCTGACGCCGACATATACGAGGAACGAAAGATGCTCGGCACGCTTCTCGTGCCATCTGTGCTTGAGGCCATAGGTCAGGACCTTGACCATACTGTCTTCTCTTTTATACCGAATACGGCAGAGGTGGCCTTTTATGGCCTTGTAGACGGCCTGGACGCGCACCTAACCCGTATGAAGGCGAGACGTGTGAGCGAGATGGTGAAGAGAGGCGAGGCTTTAAGCCAGGATATGCTGGAGCGGATAATGCTGCACAAGGTCAGGCGCGAGAAGGTGGCCTGGAAGGACATCAAACTTCGTACCTTCATCGCCCAGGGGGAGAGCCGCGACGACCTGGCCTCGCATGTCTATGACGTCACCTACGGCCTGATAGCTCCGAGAGAGGACAATCTTGTGGTGCTTGACGACTCCATAGTGCGAGGCACCACGCTCCGACAAAGCATAATACGCATACTGGACCGATTGAGGCCGCGTAAGATTGTGGTGGTGAGCAGTGCGCCGCAAGTGCGTTATCCCGACTGCTACGGCATAGACATGAGCCGTATGGGCGAGTTCATAGCGTTCAGGGCGGCCATAGCGTTGTTGCGCGAAAGGGGCATGCAGGCTGTCATAGACTCTGTTTATGAACGCTGCAAGGCCCAGGAAGGAATGCCTAAAGAGGAGTGTGTGAATTATGTCAAGGAGATTTACGCACCTTTTACAGACAAGGATATTTCGGCCAAGATAGCTGACATGCTCACCCCGGAGGGCACACACGCGGAGGTGGAGATTGTATATCAGAGCCTTGAGGACATGCACCGTGCCATACCTTCTCATCCCGGAGACTGGTATTTCAGCGGAGACTATCCCACTCCCGGAGGGAACAGGCTTGTGTCACATGCGTTTGTGAATTTCTATGAAGGCAATGAGCAAGCACGCTGACAAGCCTCGTGCCATAGAGCTTTTGTCTCCGGCGAAGGATGTCGATACGGCCATGTGTGCCATCACGCACGGCGCCGATGCCGTGTACATAGGCCCTGAGGGATTCGGGGCGCGCTCTGCGGCAGCCAACAGCACGGAAGACATACGCCGTCTCTGTGAGTTCGCGCATCCATTCCGTGCCAGGGTGTATGCCACGGTGAATACCTTGGTGCTGGACCGTGAGCTGAAGCATGTCGAGAGGCTTGTATGCGACTTGTACAAGGCGGGTGTAGATGCCCTCATAGTGCAGGACATGGGCATATTGCGTCTTGACATCCCTCCCATAGCCCTTCATGCCAGCACGCAGTGCGACACTCGTACGCCGTCGAAGGCACGGTTCCTGCAAGAGGCCGGCTTTTCCCAGATCGTGCTTGCACGCGAGCTTACGCTGCGTCAGATAGACGATATATGCTCATCGGTCACGGTTCCGGTTGAGACATTCGTTCACGGCGCGTTGTGCGTGAGCTATTCGGGACGCTGCCATGCTTCCTATGCCCTGTGCGGCCGTAGTGCCAACCGTGGCCGCTGTGCCCAGGTGTGCAGACTGCCTTACAGCCTCTTGGATGCCGATGGCCGTACAATATGTGAGAAGGCGCATCTGCTGTCTCTCAAAGATTTCAACGCTTCGGACATGGTTCCGGACCTGCTTGAAGCCGGTGTCTCGTCTTTCAAGATCGAAGGCAGGTTGAAGGACAAAAGTTATGTCAAGAACATAACCGCATATTACAGGGGGCTTATTGACCGTGAGATTGCGTCTCACCCCGACCTTTATGTCAGAGCCTCGTGCGGGCAGAGCAGTCTCGGGTTCACGCCTGACCCCTGCAAGAGTTTCAACAGAGGGTTCACGCATTATTTCCTGACGGACAGACGTGCGTGTGGAATAGCTTCGCTCCGCACTCCGAAATCGATAGGGGAGAAGGTTAGGCCGGACACTCTGTTTCATGCCGGTGACGGCGTGAGCTTCTTCACCCCGGCAGGCGAGTACACCGGTGTCAGGGTAAACAAGGTTGAGAGTGACGGCAAGCCTGTCTTCGCGAGGAATGTCAGGATTCCGGAGGGCACGCAGCTGTACCGCACCACAGACATGGCGCATGAGACGCTCATGAACCGTGAGGACACGGCTCAAAGGAAGATTGAGATTGATGTTGAGCTTCACGAGAACAGGCTTGTGGCGTGCGACGAGCGTGGATGCCGTGTGGTGCTTCCCATGCCCGAGCATGCTCATGACGCCCGCAAGCCTCTGGATGCCAAGCGATTTTTTGAGAAGACCGGCGATACCGTCTATAGGTTGCGCCGTTTTGAGTCCAGCCTTGATGCCGACACTTTCATCCCGGCCTCCGTGCTGACCCGGTTGCGTCGGGAGTTGCTGCATCTTCTTGATGAAAACGCGCGGACCTCATTCACGCGCCCTCTCCGTGTTGCCGAGAACAGAGGTTATCCATATCCTGACAAGTCATTGGCGTTCGCAGACAATGTGTCCAACCGTCTTTCCGAGACTTTCTACAGGGACCACGGTGTTTTGTCCATAGAGCCGGCCCTTGAGGCAAATCCCGATTATCGGGCCGTGAAATCGGGCACTACGTTGATGACAACCCGCCACTGCATATTGAGGGAATTGGGCATGTGCAAGCGCGACAGCCGGTTAACCGGTCGTGGCCGCCTGAAGGAGCCTCTGGTCATATCGAATAAGGGAGGGGCATGTTTCAGGCTCGCGTTCGACTGCGAACGTTGCGAGATGAGGGTGCTGAAAAGGTAGGAGTCAGGACTGGTGGTTGTCAGTCTTCTTGTTGCGCCGACGATGGTAATACCCGCATTATCTTTTATAATACCTGTCACCTTATTTTGTCCTTGCTGTATTCCTTGCACAATCTCAGTAGAA
>URZM01000090.1 GCA_900552315.1 uncultured Bacteroidales bacterium
AGAAAGTTGAGATGGCTCTCGCTGTCCTTGCGGGTTCCGAAATCCAGGGAGGAGCCTTGGATGTCGAAATTGACGGTAGCGCCAATCTCTGACGAGCGGTACACGCCTATGCCGGCGGGGTTGAAGGAGAGGGTGGTCATGTCTCCTCCGAGCGCACCGAAAGCGCCGCCCATACCCATGAAGCGGGCTGTGCCGTAGAGTCCGGGCTGGGAAAGATGATAACCGTCAATGGCGCTCTGCGCCCAGGCCGAGGCCGAGGCAAGGGCGAGCGCCGAGATGAAAAGTAGAGATTTTTTCATATCTTGGTCTGTTTTTGTTTTCGGGTTACGGGAGGAGGGAATTTTGGAAAGCGGGTCGTAAAAGCCGGACGGCGGCTTTGTCGCAGGGGCATGTCTCAGACATGTCTCACCGGCAATCTATGTGCCGTTTGGACACGTGCCTGAGGCACGTCCCTGCAATTCGCTGTGGGTATGAGCCCCCTGCGAGTCAGAGCAGAAATTGCCGTGGGGTCAACGGCGGTGGCCACCGCCTCCGCCTCCGCCGCGCATTCCGCCGCCCATTCCGCCACCCATGCCACGGGTGCCTCCGGAACGGAAGCCGCCGGATGAGCCTGCGCCACGCGAAGATCCGGGATTATAACCGGATGAGCGGGTAGTGGTGTTGGGACGGGTGGTGGTCATATTGCCGGACGGACGGGTGGTCTGCGTGCTCGGGCGTGTCGTGGTGGTGGATGTGCCGGGACGCGAGTAGGTGCCCTGGTTCACTCCCATGTTGGAGACGTTTCCGGTGGAAGGGCGTGCGGTCAAGCCGGAGTTGGGACGAGCCGTAAGGCCGGCGTTTGGACGCGTGGTCATGCCCGGACGCGTGGCAGCGGTACCGGTGGCAGGACGATGATTCGTGGCGTCAAGGCTCGTGGAGGGGCGTGTGGCCGTTCCCTGATACTGACCGCCCGCCACATTGGGCTGACGGTGGCCGTTGTATCCTCCGTTGCCCGTGCCGGGGCGGGACGTGTTGCCGGACACAGACATGCCGGGACGGGTGCCCATGTGGCCACCCTGGCCCGTCACCACGCCGGGCTGCCTGTGAGAACCGGTGCCGGGGCGAGTGTTGTTGGCCCATCCGGGGTTAAGGTTGTTGCCGGGGCGAGGTGTGGAAGGCCGCCATGTGTCGCCCCATCCCCAGCCAGGTCCCCAGCCCCAGCCCCATGAGGGACCCCAGGCATACCAAGGGTCATACCATCCGCCCCAGCCCCAAGACCAGGACCAGCCGGGAGCGTAACCCCAGGCCCAGGAGGGACCCCAGCACCAGTTCCAATAAGGGTCCCAGCACCAGGTGGTGCGATACCAGGGGGAGCTCCAGCTGTACCAAGGGGTGAACGTGGGATAACCGTAGTCATAGACTATGTTGACGTTGCCGTAACTGTTGTCGAGCACGTCCGAGAGCACGGCAAGGTTGTCCACCACAATCGTGGGATTGTAGTATTTCTGGATTTCCTGGGTGTAGACGAAATCCTGCGAGTTGGCCATCCCCTGGCCTATGGTGTCGATGGGGGTCTGGTAATAGCCGCCGTGACGGTTGTACTCATCCACGTCGCGCGTCTCCTGATAGGCGCTCTGCGGATAATAGTAATATGTCTGAGTGTCGCCGCCAATGACCGTGGCCCCCGTGGGCACGGTCTTCTTGTCGGCCTTGGTGGTTTTCGTCTTGGCCGTTTTCGGATTGTAGTAGATGTCGTCATCATACTCCTGGGCGAAGCCGCCAAGAGCGAGACCCAAGCAGGCAGAAATCAAAAAAATCTTCTTCATATCTGTAAGGTCGTTAATCGTTTGAAATTTAGACAAATCGCAGCCGGAAAGTTTAATCTGCCGGAATCGCGGCAAAGTGCCGGGTACAATAAGTGCGTAAATATAACAATAATTATCGGGCCAGAGCATGCCCCGGCCGTTTAATTAAGTTTTTTTAAGAGAATGTTTGGACTTAAATGATTTCAGCACGGAGGGGAATTTGCGGATGATTTCAGCGAGCCGAAGAGAGGGCATAGCGGGCTATGCCACCCATGAGACTTGGCTGAAAGCGCCGCAAACCACCTCCATGATGAAATCAAGAACAACATATAATCAATATAAAATATTAATTCGGTTTAAATCCAAACACAAACTTAAAAATAAACACACCCGAATTTCACTCTCAAGTGAAATTTTTGTTGTACCTTTGCGTTATCATTATAAAGACAATGAGCCTATGAGCGAAGTAGAGCTATATCTTATCCAAGAGGGTGACAACTGCACCATATATTCACTTCAGTTTCTGAATGAATCGGAAACTGAGTTTGAAAAGTTTGTGTCGAAATTCACAAACGATGCTGATTATGACGAGGACTACTCGCGTATCGCCGGACTTGTGTCGCGTATCGCACGTTCCGGCGCATTGGAGCGATATTTTCGCCCAGAGGGCACGATGTCTGATTCTGTGATGGCTCTTCCGGTGACAAGGTCAAAGCTGCGTCTGTATTGTTTACGTCTTTCCGACAAAATATTGATACTTGGAAACGGAGATGTAAAACGCACAAGACGTTATGAGGATGACCCCAAACTTAAAGCATACGTTATGACCCTTCAGAAATTCGAGAGGCTTCTGAAAGCAGGTGTGGAAGACGGGTCAGTACACATCACTGAAAAAACAATAGAAACCGATAATATTTTTGAGTTATGAAGCGTACAGCAAAATCACTTGATGAAATTCTCGGTCCAATTCCGGTAAGCGTTCAGACCGAAATAGACCTCTCTTTCGAGATATCAGACCGCATAGACGAACTGATGCGCTCGAAGGGGTTGTCAAAAAAACAATTCGCCGATGCCCTCGGCCGCCGTCCAAGTGAGATAACCAAATGGCTCAGTGGACAGCACAATTTTACCATCGCGACCCTCTCGATGCTGAGCGCATTTTTCGGCCAACCGATAATTTCGGTCGGCTGATACGCCATACGTAATCAAGCAAGCGAGCATTTTTATATGTTTTAAAAAGATGTGGCGGAGTCACGTATGGGTCCTTTGAGGTTGGGAATGCCCTCTTAATGCCATCGAGGGGGTTGAGAGGAAGACTGTCCGTTGAGGTCATGGGTGGGTGCGTCGGGATTCTCGCTCTTTGGTGTCGCGGTGGATGCGCGACGCCTTGTCGCGGCCAAGGGTCCAGGACACTCGTAGGGTCAGGGCGCGGGCGTGTATGTCGTTGTGTGCGCGAAGTGTGCAGTCGGCGTATCGGACCCTGGAACGGACTATGTTCCAGCCGAAGGGGTCATTGAGCGCGAGGGAGAGATTCAGGCGGTCGCGGAGCAGGGACCAGCGTATGTCGCAGCCGAGCAGGGTAAGGGAGGAATAGTGTGTCATACGCTCTCGGAAAGGGAACCGGTGATTGAGGTTCACGCTTAGAACCAATGTCTTCTGAGGGTTCAGCATCCATGAGGTCCGGAGTTCCAGCTTGCCGCTCCAGGCATGGTCGTAGCGGTCGCGGAAATCATCGATACGGGCCTGGGCGTAGGTGTGGCATATCTCGCCGCCGGCCTTTATGTTCCACCAGGAAAAGAGATTCCGTGTCCAGGAGGCGTAGAGGCCGGCCTTGTCGGTGTCGAAACTGTTCATCGGCATCGTGTATTGGGCGCCGGAGGTGGTGAAACGAGTCACCGGGGCTATGGCCTCGCGGGTGTATGAATTGTACAACACGGCATAAAGCCCTTTGTAACTGTAGTTCAACTCAGCGTTGTGGGAAAGGGATGGAGCGAGGTCGGGGTTGCCCGAGAACCAGTCGGTGACGGTGGTGTAATACCTGAACGGGTTGAGGTCGCGGAAATCGGGTCTGGTAATACCCATGTTGTATGAGAGCGAGACACGTCCTGCACAAGCCGTGTTCCAACTCACGGACAAGTAGGGGAACAGGTACCCGTAGTCTTTACATACGTTCTCACGGGCTGAGGGCCTGACACCGCGCAGATGCGTGTGTTCATATCGCAGGGAGAGGCGTGCGAAAAGGGCCGGCGAGAAGTCTCTCTGTATGCCGAGATAAACGGCTGCGGTGTTCTCCGTGTAATCGAAAGTGTTGCTTTGCAGGGGGTTGTCGACCCATACGTTGTCCCGGAAATCAGACACGCACAGGCGGGAAGAGTTGCTGACAGCGGTGAAGGCACCTCCGGCCTCGAGCTTGAAATGAGGGAACGGGAGGGAGGCATCGAGCTTGGCCGAATGAATCAGGTATCTGTTACGGCCGCTGTCAGCGAGTCTGGTCGGGGTCATGTCTGGCGAGGCCGTGGTGACATCGGAGAATGAACGGGTATGGCGGTCAAAGAAATTGTATGTGAGGGAAATTGTCTTTCCGGAGGAATCCAGCGTCCAGTCGGCGAAGGCGGTCAGAGTGAGGGCATTGTCCGGCCTTGAAGGCGAATGGCATGTAGACAGGAAGAGGGCGTCGCCATAGGCGGTCGTGTCCGCCAGGTCACTTGCGAGACGCCCCGAGCTGAAATTGGCCACGGTCCCCGCACGCAGGGAGTCCTTGAATTTATAAGTGAACATGGCGTTGGCTCCGAGCCTGCGGTCAGAAAAACGTGTGCGGCGCGAGGAGAGACGGGTATCCCCGTCAGGGAAAATGTATTTACGTTCCAAATCGTTGAGCCCGTTTATGTCCTGCCAAGAGACATCAGCCGAAATACCGATTTTGCGTGTGGTGTGGCTTATGTCACCGCCAATCAGGGAGCGCCACCGGTTTCCCGCAGAGGAACTCGCCCACAGGTTGCCACGCGTGCCGAGGGTCTCGTCGCGGGTGGTGATGCTGACATACGCGACACCGGCGGAGGCCGCATAGCGCGGCGGAGGCGTGACAAGCAGCTCGATTTTCTCTATCGATGAGGCCTGAAGGCTCTTTAGCCGGAGGGTGACGGCCTCGTCGGTCATCTCGAGCAGACGGCCGTCTATGATGTATCTCACAGAGGTCCTGCCGGCGATATCCACACGGTCATCCACGAGGGAGACGCGAGGCATGCGGCCAAGCAGGTTGAGTGCGTCCAATCCCTTGGCATAGGGGTCATTCTTCACCTGATACACGATGCGGTCGGGTTCGTGCCGCAACGCGGGGGAGGTGCCGAGCACCACGACCTCGTCAAGCTCTCCGGAACAGTCATAGGTCAAGGAATCGGCCGGCTCGCCGGCGCACAGGCACGCAGGGAGTGCTGCCACTGAAATCAGCAGCATACGTATAATGCTCATGATGTGTAGGTTATGAGATGATTATTCGAATCGGGAGCCGTTTTTTACTTGAAAGCCTTCCGGCTACCCTGGATAAAGAACATGCCGGAGCGGTCGTCCGGGTCTGTCTGAAGCCCTATCCTGATGGCCTCGCCGTTGTTGATTATCTTGAGGAAACGGTAGTGCATCTTGTCGTCGCGGTAGTCTGTGTGTTCCTCGGCACGGGGCTTGTCCTTTTCCAAGGCGCGTATCATGGCCTTGATGATGGCCGGGGAGGAGGTCACCGTCATGGTGCGGTAACTGTTGTCATTGCGCTCTGCGATGGTTACGGTCACGCTTTTGTCCTTGTTGTATCTGCCGTCGAAAATCTTTTCGGATTCGAGACGCGGGGGAGCGGCAAGCGCGACGGCTGCTGTGATGAGGAACGACAGGATAAGGATGAGTCTTTTCATGATTGCATTACGGATTTTCAGGAGGGGTCGACCTGGTTGATGAAACGTTCTATCTGCTGCTGTTCGGCAGCGTTGATCTCGTCGATGGTCTTGAGGAAAGCCTCGGTGCGGGCCATGTCCTCAGCCAGGAGCTCCTCGGCGGCGCTGCCTGATACCTGCCTGCCATGGACGTATGCCGTGCAAGAAGGGATACCTGCTGTAGATTTCGGCGGCTCCGGCTTGAAGAGCTGTGGAATAAGCGGGACTGCTGCCACACACGCCGCAGCGACCGAGGCCCATAGCCATGTCTTGCGGGAAAAACGCCTGCCTCGTGAGGGGGTCGCGGTGGACGATGCGGGAAGGACAAGGCCCATGACGGTCCTGGTGCGGTCTATGAGCGGCGTGGAGTACGGGAGCTTGCCCAGGAGGTATTGCAGCTCTGTCTCCTCAAGGAGCGAAAGACGCGCTTCCATATACAGGAGACAGAGTTGTTCCGTCTCCCGGAGGGTCAATATGTTGTCAGTCCTTTTCATGAGTTCAGCTTTTTATAGTTTTCGCTTATTTTCTTGCGGGTCCTGCTCACCGCCATCCTGACTGCCTGAGGGGACATGCGCAGTCTGGCGGCAATGTCCTCGTAATCCAGGCCCTCGTGCGTGAGCAGGCTGTAGATGAGCCTCTGCGAGTGGGAGAGTCCGGCTGTGAGCATGGTCTCCAGACGCTCCATGTCCTCGCATGGGTCAGGCGGGACATGGACCCTCTCCGTATCAGCTTCCGAGATTCGCTCCTGTACAGGCTTGCGCAGGCGGTCAATGCAGATGTTCCGCAGGACGGTGAAGAGCTTGTTGCACGCCTCCGGGTCCGAATGAGTGGAGCCTTTCTGCCAAAGTCTCAGGAAAGTGTCTTGCATCGCGTCCTTGGCATCCTCGTCGTCTTTGAGGAAGCGCATGGCGCTGGTGTGGAGCTTTTCCCTGAGAGCCAGGAATGAGGATGTCAGTGAGTCTTTTTCCATCTGTTTACATAGTAGATACGTTTTCACCGGAGATTTGTAACATCTACTTTTGGAAAAATCATGTCCTGGGCAGCTTCAGGGTGGGTCAATCTCACTTACTTGTATGAGAGGAATGAGAGATATAAGGCAGGCAATGGAGTAGGACGGACAGGTCAGAATCTCAGATAAAAGGGGGCGGTGAGCATACGGTATTCGGGGGTGTAGTCATCGAGGGGATTGGCTGTGGGGTCTGGACGGTGAATGGTCAGGGAGGTTCGCTCACAGGATTGGTGGGGAGAGTCGGCTGTGACCAGCTCGAGCAGTAGGCGAATGGGTTCCGTGCCGGGGCGTGAGATGACATGACACAGGCGCACCGGTTTCAGGCCGGCGCCGACGGCTGTTTCAAGCAACACATCCTCGTCCCTGGCGGGAGCGATCAGGGATATGCGTCCTTGGGGAGTGAGGAGAGTGGCTCCATGCGTTATGAGCTGAAGGGGGCCGAATACGTCGGCATGACGGGCCGCCAGACGGGCGCTCCTTGCAGGGGTGTCCACTCCATCGTGGAAGAAGGGAGGATTGCTGACTATAAGGTCGAAGCGCGTGTCGGTAATGGAGTCGAAAGAGGACTCCATCGCCGTGAGCCTGTCGGGCCATGGGGAAGCGGCGAAATTGTCAGCGGCTTCCTGCACGGAAGGCGCATGAGGGTCGATGCCTGATATTCGAGCCTGCGGATTGCGCTGGGCGCATATCAGGGCTATAAGTCCGCAACCGGTACCCACGTCGAGAATTGTACGGGCATCGCTGACATCACACCATGCACCCACGAGCACGCCGTCCATGCCTATGGGTATGGCGCTGCGGCCATGGGAAGCTGTGAATCTCTTGAAGCGGAATATTCTCTCTTTGGGCATGTAAGATGTAATGTGGTTGAAAATATATCCTTGGTTCCCAGGGTCCGAAAGTACCTGGGAACCAAGGAGGATACTGTTATTTCTGGCCTTCGCGGATGAGTCCCCTGCGGTAGGCGTAGAGCAGATAGTGCAGGTCCTTCACCTGGGTCTGCAATTCACGGCCCTTGTCGGTGTCACGCACCCTCAGGCGCTTGCTTCCCCACTGGGAGAGGACGGTGTTGGAGATGATGTCGCTCCCCTCCTCTATCGCTTTCTGCCGGCTCTCGAAGGGGTTGTGCTGCACGAGCTGCAACCCCCTGGAATGGAACACGAGGGTGTATCCGGCTATACCTGTCTCGGGCTGATATGCCTTGGAGAAGCCGCCGTCTATGACCAGCAGCTTGCCTCCGGCCTTCACGGGTTTCTCCCCCTTGATGATCTTGACGGGGACATGCCCGTTGATGATATGCCCGGATTCGGGGTCGAGGCCGAACTCTTCGAGTATCATGCGACATGTGGATTCCGAGTCCGAGAGACGGTAGTACCAGCCTTTTTCCTCCTTCTGAGGCTCCTTGTCGTCCAAGAGATAACGCTCGAAAGTGGCCATGCGGCTCTTGTCGAAAGAGGGGGAGTCTGGGCCGCACCAGAGGTACCACATGTAGTCCACGCTGTATTGCTTGAGCGGGTTCTCGTCATCGCCCTTGCGGCAGGCATGCTGCACGAGGCGGTCGAGGCGGTCGAGAAGCGCCTTGCCACGGAAAGGCTCGCCAGCCACGGTCACGGTCTTGAAGGAGCCGTCGGCATTCAGGGGGATGGAGGCGTGATAGAGCAGGTTGTTGTTGCGGGCCAGGTAGAAGGAGCCTCGGTGCAGCATGCAGCGTATGTGGCGGCGCAGCTTCTCGCTGCCCACGAAGGAGGCGTGCATGTGGC
>URZM01000091.1 GCA_900552315.1 uncultured Bacteroidales bacterium
TGTTCAGGAGCGGGGAGGTGGCAGCTCCCACGGTAGCGCCTACAGCCGCTCTTGTCGCGGCCTCTGCCGCAGACTCCATAGCGGTCTTGGCTGCTTTCTTCTTGGCGGCGTCAAGTGCCGCCTTTGCCGTACTGCCTGTCAGGGCATCTGCCATCGAGTCGCCCACGGCACTTGACAATAAACTCTTGAAAAGTCCCATATCGTATGTAAAGTTGTTGAGTATTAGATGAGTAGGTGGTCAAGGAATTAGAGAGGACCGTAATAGTGGCGAATCAGCGCGTTGATTCGGTTAACAGCTTGTATTACTAAAATCCACTGTAACACCTATGATAGCTGCAAAGTTATACAAATAGTATCAAATACGCAAGTTCATTTTTACCCAGTTTTCCTCTTTTAACGTTTCCGCTTTGATTCACAATCTCAGGATAAAATTGATGTCTCGGTCAATGAAACGGTACACCCGGTAGAACCTCGTTTCGAGATTATGTTTGACCATGTCTGGTCTCTCTCCGATTTTATTGTGGAGAAGATGAGAAGACGAATACGCCGGTATACTGCCTCGCTTGCTCAGAGAGAAAGCCGAGGGCCGTAGGGGGCGGGACTCCCGCTCAGTGAGAAATGAGATTGGGGCGGCACTGTTGAGTGTCGCCCCGGAGGTGTGTTTTAAATGCTGTGTGATTCAAAAAAGGTTAGAGTAACCTTTTTGGCCGGTCTGCTTGTCCGGCAGCTGTTGGGCTGCCGGGATGTACCGGCATGTGAGATGTGTCAGAGCAGTGCCTGAAGCTTGGCTTCGAGCTCGCTCAGGGGCACGAACCCTACTGTGCGGTCTTTCAACTCGCCGCCCTTGATGAATATGACGGTGGGGATGTTGCGCACACGGTATTCGGAAGAGATCTCGTCGTTCTCGTCTACGTTGATTTTGCCTACGATGGCCTGCCCTTCGTATTTCTCGGCGAGTTCTTCGATAGAGGGACCTAATTTAAGGCAGGGGCCGCACCACTCTGCCCAGAAATCGATAACTACCGGCTTGCCGGACTCGATGGCCTCGCGGGCGGTAGCGTCTGTAAAGTGAATTGCCATGGTTGTTGTTTGTTTATGATTTATTTTGTTTCAAAGTTACGGATAAATTTCCACCCAGCAAATTTTTTTCAAATTTTTTTCTTTTCACCATGTGGACCGTGGACTTGGAATGTCGCTTTACATGGTTGAATGTCAAGAAATTATATCAAACTCTATGTTGCATTCCTTGAGGTCTTCGATCAATTTGCGGCTCACGTGTATATGATGTTTCGAGCGCATGGTGATCTTGTAGCGTGTAGCCGGGTCATATATGTCGAGAAGCAGCTCTCCACCTTGTGACGCCTCGCCTGTGCGGCACATGTGTGTCTTCAGGGTCTCGTCCAGCTCGGAATTGAAATCGGAGGGCGCAAGACGTAGGCGTACCCCTTTTATGACTTTGCCTTGCATCTCCGACAGCAACGATATGTTGCGGATGTTGAAATCGGTCTGCTCCGGATTGAAACGGCCTGCCTGGAAATCGGCGTCTATGAAGACCGAGGTGCCCGGAATGCCGAAGTGCTTGTACTCCAGATACGATTTGCCGAACAGGCGAATCTCGGCTTTGCCGCTGAAATCTTCGATGGACAGGATACCCCAGGGGGTACCTTTTTTGGAGAACCTTTCTTGCAGCCCGGTGACCAGGCCGCCCATGGTGATATGCCGTCCTGGTTCCTCCGCGTCCTTGAAATTGGCGCATTTGGTGTTGCAGCCATACTCCAGATCCATGTAGAACGGGTCCAGCGGATGAGCCGACAGGTACATGCCCACAAGTTTCTTCTCTTCGTCAAGCAGCTTTATAGGCGCCCACTCCTCGTATGCCGGATACTTGGGATGCTCGGTCTCTACAGTCTCGAACTCGTCGAACAGGGATGCTTGCGCCGAGTTCTTGTCGGCTTGGAAGCGCTGGCCATAGTGCACCAGGATTTCGGCGAATCCCGGCTCTCCGTTGCTGCCGGGGGCGAACATCTCGCGCTTGACTTCCGGGAAGCAGTCGAATGCGCCGGAGAACGCCAGGCTCTCTATGGCGCTGCGGTTGCATGCCGAGAGGTTCACGCGTTCCACCAAGTCGAACACGTCCTTGTATGGACCATTTTCCTTCCTTTCGTTAAGGATGGCGTTGACCGCTCCCGATCCCACGCTCTTGATGGCGCCGAGGCCGAAACGAATCTCTCCTTTCTTGGTGACGCCGAATTTTTCGACCGACTCGTTTATGTCCGGGCCCTTGACCGGGATTCCCATGGCTTTGCACTCGTCCATGAACACCGTCAGCTTGCCGATGTTCGTCAGGTTGCGGGAGAGGACCCCGGCCATATACTCCGCCGGATAGTTGGCTTTCAGGTATGCTGTCTGGTATGCTACCCAAGAGTAGCAGGTTGCGTGGCTTTTGTTGAACGCGTATGAGGCGAATTTCTCCCAATCGGCCCATATCTTTTCAAGCACCTCGGGTTTGTGGCCGTTGGCCTGCCCTCCTTCCATGAACTTGACCTTCAGGGCGGCCATCTTGTCAATCAGCTTTTTTCCCATGGCCTTGCGCAGCACGTCGCTCTCGCCGCGAGTGAAATTGGCCAGCAAGCGTGACAGAAGCATGACCTGCTCCTGGTATACCGTGATGCCATAGGTGTCGTGGAGATATTTCTCCATCACCGGGATGTCGTAGACTATAGGCTCACGGCCCTGTTTTCGGGCTATGAACTGGGGAATATAGTCCATAGGTCCGGGGCGGTAGAGCGCGTTCATGGCTATCAGGTCCTCGAATTTGGAGGGCTGCAGCTCGCGGAGATACTTTTGCATCCCGGAGGACTCGAACTGGAATGTGCCGGTGGTGCGACCCTCGCAATATAGCTTGTAAGTCTTCTCGTCGTCGAGAGGGATGGACTCCATGTCTATGTCTAATCCACGGCTTTGCTTTATGTTAGCCACGGCCTCCATAATTATGGAGAGTGTCTTCAGGCCCAGGAAATCCATCTTTATCATGCCGGTGTCCTCAATCACGCTTCCCTCGTATTGGGTCACGAGCAGCGAGGAGCCGTCGGTGTCCTTTGCTGTGGAGACGGGCACCCAGTCGGTGATGTCGTCGCGCCCTATGATCACGCCGCAGGCATGCACTCCGGTGTTCCTCACGTTGCCTTCCAGTTGCTGCGCATAGTTCATCACCTCGCGGACAATAGGGTTGGGGTTCTGGGTCTCGGCTGCGAACTCCTTTATGAATTTGAGGCAGTTCTTGAAATTCACCTTGCCCTCGGGCATGCGGTCAGGCACCAGCTTGGCCAGGCGGTTGGCCTCGGGGAGCGGCAGCTCCATGATTTTGGCCATGTCCTTTATCGCCATCTTGGTGGCCATGGTGCCGTATGTGATGATATGCGCCACCTTCTCGGCCCCGTATTTCTCGGTCACGTATTTCAGCACCTCGTAGCGGCCGTCATCGTCAAAGTCCACGTCGATATCAGGCAGCGAGATTCGGTCAGGATTCAGGAACCTCTCGAACAGGAGGTCATATTTCACCGGGTCTATCTGGGTTATGCCAAGGCAGTAGGCGGCGGCAGAACCGGCGGCGGAGCCTCGCCCTGGACCTACGCTGACACCTAAGTCGCGACGGGCCGCGTTGATGAAATCCTGTACTATGAGGAAATAGCCGGGGAAACCCATCGTCTTCATTATATGCAGCTCGAAGCGCAGACGATCCTCAATCTCTTGGGGAAGGGGGTCGCCATATCGTTTCTTCGCCCCTTCCATAGTGAGCTTGTTGAGGTAGTCTGCCTCGAACTTGATTCGGTACAGCTTGTCATAGCCCCCGAGTTTTTTTATCTTGCTTTCGGCCTCCTCGCGGGACAGCACCTCGTTGCCATTCTCGTCGCGGGTGAACTCGTTGAACAGGTCTTCCTCCGTGAGCCGCTGCCGATACTCCTCTTCGGTGCCGAACTCTGCGGGAATCTCGAAATTGGGCATGATGGGAGCATGGTCTATGGAATAGAACTCCACCTTGTCCAGAATCTCGCAGGTGTTGGCCAGGGCCTCCGGAAGGTCGGCGAAAATCGCTTCCATCTCATCCTGCGACTTCACCCATTCCTGTTTGGTGTAGTGCAGGCGCGTCGGGTCCGCGAAGCGCTTCATCATGGAGATGCAGATGAGCCGGTCATGGGCCTCGGCGTCCTCCTCGTTCACGAAATGCGAGTCGTTGGTGGCTATGATCTTTATGCCGTGCTTGCGGGCCATCTCCACGAGGAAGGGGTTCACCCTTTGCTGCTCCTCGTAGACGTTCCGGTTCCCGTCAGGCTTGTCGGTCTTGTGGCGCTGCAGCTCCAGATAATAGTCTTCGCCGAACACGCGCTTATACCATAATATGGTCTCCTCTGCTTTCTCCAGGTCTCCGTCCATGAAATGCTGCGGGACCTCGCCTCCGAGACATGCCGAGCATACTATGAGACCCTCTCTGTGGGCCTCCAGCTCTTTGTGGTCCGTGCGCGGTTTGAAATAATACCCCTCGGTCCACGCCTTGCTTACCAGTTTCACCAGATTATGATAGCCTTTGAGGTTCTTGGCCAGGACTATGAGGTGATAGCCGTTGTCGCGCTTGTCTCCTCGGTCGTGGAGGTCATTCTTGGCCACATACATCTCGCATCCAAGTATCGGCTTGAACTTGTCTGAGCCCTCCTTGCCTTTGTTCTTCTTGTTCACATAGTTGAAAAACTCCTTTATGCCGAACATGTTGCCGTGGTCGGTCAGTGCTATACCCTTCATTCCCAAGGAAATGGCCTTGTCTACAATGCCGTTTACCGATGCCTGGCCGTCGAGCAGGCTGTATTGGGAGTGGACGTGGAGATGTACGAAATCAGTCATGGTCTCTGTATGGTTGATTCTGCAAATTTAGCGAAAAAATATGGATTCGCGTTGGAGCTTCGGACAAAAAAAGCTAACTTTGTAAGTGCAAACAAAATAAAAAGAGGTATGGCTACAGACAACGGCGGTGAGCTGACGCACGGGCAGGGTTGCGTGATAGAATACAAGGACGTGGAGATAGAGCGCGCCCAGAGAGTGGTGCTTGAGCATGTCTCTTTCACAATGGGGCAGGGGGAGTTTTGCTATCTGGTGGGCAAAGTGGGCAGCGGCAAGAGCTCGTTGCTCAAGAGCATGTATGCCGAGGTGCCCGTGAGTGAGGGCGAGGCACGCGTGCTTGGATATGACCTTAGGAGCCTTTCCCGTCGTGACATACCGTTTCTGCGTCGCGGGTGCGGCATAGTGTTCCAGGATTTCCAGCTCCTTCAGGGACGCAGTGCCTACGCCAACCTGGATTTCGTGCTTCGCGCCACCGGATGGAAGGCCAAGGCAGACCGGGAGGAGCGCATAGAGCAGGTGCTCACGGAGGTAGACATGCTCTCCAAGAGCTACAAGATGCCTCATGAACTTTCCGGCGGCGAGCAGCAACGCGTGGTCATAGCCCGCGCCTTGCTCAATAAGCCTGAGCTGATACTCGCCGACGAGCCTACCGGCAATCTCGATCCCCAGACAGGTTACCACATAGTGAGCCTGCTGCATCGCCTGGCTGGCGAGGGACACTCGGTGCTTATGGCCACCCACAACATGCAGCTCGTGGAGGAGTTCCCGGCCCGTGTGCTCCGCTGTGCTGACAAGCGCCTTGCATGACATCGCTCCGTCACGCTGGCGCATTTACACCGGTTGCCTTGGCATGGGCAATGGCGCATGTACGGGAATTTGTGTAAATATTTTTTTGTGTAAAAAAAAATATGTACTTTTGTGGCTGCAAAGGCCCGGTTTGCCGTGGCTTGTTTCTGACAATTTGAAATCTAATGCGGATTGGAACACGCAGTTTCCGGCTCCGGTCATGAATCTTTTTCTCGCCTGACTGAAAAACTCTCAAAGCGTTGACCTTATCCGGTTTTGGGTTTCACATGTGTGTGCGGAGACAGAGCCTTGCGAGGCTCGGGACCTTGGTGTCGAGGAATAGGAAACCAACACATATAAATATTTCATTTACAGCTATTTAGTTATGGCAGAGAAAAAAGAAAAACTTTTTGACATGTTTCCGCCTGTGTCCACCGAGGAGTGGATGGCGAAAATCAATGCCGACCTGAAGGGCGCCGATTTCAACAAGAAACTCGTGTGGCGTACCAACGAGGGCTTCAATGTCATGCCCTTCTACCGTGGAGAGGATCTGGAGAAGCTCACACATCTTGGCACACTCCCCGGGCAGTTCCCCTACGTGCGCGGCACACGCACTGACAATGACTGGCTTATCCGTCAGGACATCATCGACGGGGAGACGGCTGCCGAGCTTAATGCCTCCGCGCGCCACGCACTGGATCGCGGTGTGGATTCCATCGGCTTCAACGTGTGCGAAAAGATGGATGCCGCAGCCATCGAGACGCTGCTCGAAGGCATCGACCTGAAGAAGGTTGAGGTGAATTTCAACTGCTGCCCTTGTGACTCTGTAAAGGTCGCCAAGGTTGTGGTGGAGTACATCAAGAAGCACGGATTGGAGAATGATTTCCGTGGTTCCGTCAGCTTCAACCCTTTCCGTCGTCTGCTGAAGAAGGGCCTTGCCCTGCACGGCTGTTATGTGGAAGCCGCAAAGGAGCTGCTCGAGGTTGTGAAGGACGTGCCCGCCCTGCGCTGCCTGAGCGTTGACTCATACGTGCTCGGCAATGCCGGAGCATATATCACCCAGGAGCTCGGTTATGCCCTCGCTTGGGGTGCCCAGTATCTCTCCGCTCTTACTGACGCGGGTATTGAGGCCGGTGCCGTGGCCAAGCGCATCAAGTTCAACATGAACATCTCCTCCAACTATTTCATGGAGATCGCCAAGTTCCGTGCAGGCCGCATGCTCTGGGCCGAGATCGTGAAGGCTTACGAGCCCAAGGCCGAGAACTGCTGCTGCTCCAAGATGAAGGTGCACGCCATCACCTCGCAGTTCAACCAGACAATATACGACGCCCATGTGAACCTGCTCCGCTCCATGACAGAGACCATGAGCGCAGCCTTGGCAGGCGTTGACTCCATCGAGACCCTCCCCTTCGACCTCCAGTATCAGAAGCCCGACGAGTTCTCGGAGCGCATCGCCCGCAACCAGCAGATCATGCTCCGCGAGGAGTCTCATCTCGACAAGGTCGTGGACCCCGCCGGCGGTTCCTATTATGTGGAGGTGCTCACGGCTTCCATAGCCGAGGTCGCTTGGAAACTCTTCAACGAGGTCATCGACAACGGCGGCTTCTACGCCGAGCTTGAGAAAGGTATGGTGCAGAAGGCAGTGAACGAGAGCGGCGTGAAGCGTCACACTGACGTGGCCCGTCGCAAGGAGATCCTGCTCGGTACCAACCAGTATCCCAATTTCAACGAGATGGCAGCCGACAAGATCAAGAAAGAGGCTTGCTCCTGCGGATGTGGCTCGTCCTGCTCCACGGAGAAGGCAGAGGTCGAGGCCCTCGTCATGGACCGTGCCGCAAGCCAGTTCGAGGCTCTTCGTCTCGCCACAGAGCATAGCGGCAAGCGTCCCAAAGTGTTCATGCTCACTATCGGCAACCTGGCCATGCGTCTGGCCCGCGCCCAGTTCAGCGCCAATTTCTTCGGTTGCGCCGGATATGAGTTTATCGACAATCTCGGCTTCGAGACTGTGGAGGACGGCGTGAAGGCTGCTATGGAGAAGAACGCCGACGTGGTGGTTCTCTGCTCCAGCGACGACGAATACGCAGAGCTGGCTCCCGCCGCATTCAAGGCCCTCGACGGCCGTGCCGAGTTCGTGGTGGCCGGCGCTCCCGCCTGCATGGAAGAGCTTAAGGCACAGGGCATCGAGAATTTCGTTCATGTGCGCGTGAACGTGCTTGAGACTCTCGAAGGTTTTAACGCAAAACTGCTTAAATAAGACACAGAAGAAATGACACCTAATTTCAAGAACATAGATATCACCAAGGCAGCATGCAGCTGCGCTCAGGCTCCCGCCATGCCCACCGAAGAGTGGCTCACAGCCGAGCTGATCCCCGTAAAGCCTGTCTACACGGCTCAGGACCTCGAGGGTCTCGAACATCTCAACTACGTGGCCGGTCTTCCCCCGTTCCTGCGTGGCCCTTACAGCGCCATGTACCCCATGCGCCCCTGGACCATCCGCCAGTACGCCGGATTCTCCACCGCCGCCGAGTCCAACGCCTTCTACCGCCGCAACCTCGCTTCCGGCCAGAAGGGTCTCTCCGTGGCCTTCGACCTCCCGACACACCGTGGCTACGACGCTGACCACGAGCGCGTGGTGGGCGATGTGGGCAAGGCTGGCGTGAGCATCTGCTCCCTGGAGGACATGAAGGTGCTCTTCGACGGCATACCCTTGGGCAAGATGTCAGTGTCCATGACCATGAACGGAGC
>URZM01000092.1 GCA_900552315.1 uncultured Bacteroidales bacterium
TAACGACACGACTCGCGGACCGAGGAGCCCGGCGAGATGTCCTGACATTCGAACCATGAGCAGATTCATATACCTGATAACGGCGTTGTGCTGCCTGTGCCCCGCCCTGGGGGCCAGGGCCATGACGCGCCTGTGGAGCGCCGGCCCGCTGACCTGGGCCGATTTCACGGATGTGCCGGCGTTGCCGGACTCCAGAGGGTACCTGACCGCCGAACTTGCGCTGGCC
The DNA here is from genome assembly GCA_900552315.1 of uncultured Bacteroidales bacterium. Lineage (GTDB taxonomy): Bacteria > Bacteroidota > Bacteroidia > Bacteroidales > Muribaculaceae > Lepagella. The sequence goes on from URZM01000092.1 coordinate 227, forward strand.
ACGGAAGCCGCGCAGGGGCAGCCGGGAGTGTATACCATGCGTGCGGACGCGGTGATGTACCCGGACCGCTCATACGCGCCCCCCTCGGCGCGCGACGAGCGCACGCTGCGTTATTTCCAGGCCAGGTTCGACCTCCTGGAGGTCATGTCGCGCCGCCTGCGCCATGAGCTGGCAGGAGGAGTGACGGGACTCGAGGCCGACCGCAGGCTGGCGCATTACCGCGCCCTGTACGCCACGGAGGCCGACAAGATGGACCGCGCAACGGCGTGGGGCAACGACGAGGCGGCTCTCCAGACCTGGGAGTATGACATACGCCGGGCCCTGGAGGAGACAGCCTCTCCGGTGCCCGCCACGGTGAGCGCCGGGGCATGGTGCTACGGACTGTTCGCCGGAGTGGGAGGACTGTTCCCTACCGGGACCGTGTCCGACGCCTTCTCGGGAGGATGCGTCTTCACATTCGGGCTGACCGGAGGCTGGAAAGGTTTACGGGTGCATGGCTCCATAGGATACTGCACCCCCACCATACGCGACACGGGGCTTGTGAACCCTGAATACGCGGGCCAGTCTTACCTGGCCAACGTCAAGAATGCGAACATGCTGGAGATAGGATTCGGCGTGGGATACACCGTGGCCGACACCAAGCATTTCAGCGTCGAGCCCTACATAGGGGGATACTGGACTGGCTACAACTGGACGGCCCGACCGATGACGCCCAATGACGAAGGCTCGTTCACCACCACGGGGCCACAGCGCCGCATGGAGATAGACGATTTCAATTTCGGCTGCGGGGTGAACCTGGAGTGGCATTTCCACTCGGCGGTGACCTCCTTTCCCCTGTTCGGGAACATGCGCGAGCAATACGTGTCCTCGCTGCGGCTCACCCCCTACGCCTTGCACGCGCGCTACACCGACGCCACGCGGAGCCTGGGAGGCTGGCAGATAGGTTTCCGCGTGTGCTACAGCGGCCTGGCGCGCACCCTTAGACTGAAATGAGCATGGAAGCACGGCGACCCATATTCCTTACCGGCCTTCCGGGAAGCGGCAAGACCACCCTGGGGCGGGCCTTGGCGCGCCTGACGGGCCTCCAGCACATAGACCTGGACCTATACATCCAGGCACGCTTCTCCTGCTCGGTGAGCGACATATTCGCGCGCCAGGGGGAGGAACGGTTCCGCCAGATAGAGCACAACCTGCTGCACGAGGTGGCGGAGATGCAGGACGTGGTGGTGTCCTGCGGCGGAGGCACCCCTTGCTTTTTCGACAACATGGACTACATGCTCTCGCGGGGCACCGTGCTGTACCTGGAGGCCGACAGGGAGCGGCTACTGGAGCGGCTCTGGCGCGGCAGGGCGCGCAGGCCCGCCATCGCCTCCCTGGACAGGGAGGGGATAGCCCTATGGGCTGCGCGAACCCTGGAACAGCGCGCCCCGGTGTACGCGCGGGCGCACCTGCGGGTGGAAAGCTCGAGCCTGGAGGACCACGAGAGCATACGCCTCACGGCTGAGCGCACGGCCGGCGCCCTGGGCCTGAGTCCGGGTCACACCAGTCCGACCCGTCCGACCCCAAAAAGCAAACACTAAAACACTGACTCCGAATACATAAGCATTATGAATACCAAAGAGACTATAGCCACGCAGCCGATGGCAGCCGCCATGGCGCAGAGAAAGCACAGCTTCAGCCTCGGCATACTCAACAATTACCCTGACAGCGAGGAGACGCGCCTGTTCCTGACCCCGGAAGCCTGCGGGATGCTCACTGGCGCAGGAGTGTCGATATGGCTGGAGGCCGGCGCAGGCATAGACATCAACTACAGCGACGAGGCTTACGCCGACAACGGTGTGGAGATCCGCACACGCACCGAGACCCTGGGCTGCGACGTTGTGCTGAGCGTGCGTCCGCTCAGCACCGAGGACACACTGCGCCTGCGCAAGCGTTCAATACTGCTCACCCTCCATGATCCGGAACTGCCACGCGCCACCGTGCAGGCCCTCACGGACCGGGACGTGACCATGGTGGCCCTGGACCGCATGGTCTCGGACAACGGTGTACGCATATTCGCACGCCTGCTGGACGAGATAGACGGCCGCGCGGCAATACTGTACGCCCAGGAGGGTCTCTCGTTCCTGGGTGAAGGCAAAGGGGTGCTCATGGGAGGGGTGCCCGGCCTCCAGCCGTGCGAGGTGCTCGCCATAGGGCAGGGAGAGCGTATCATAGCCGCCGCCAAGGCCGCTATGCAGACCGGAGCGCGAGTGACACTGATGGACAACGACATAGCTGCCCTGGACCAGGCTCTCGCCAAGTGCGGGCCGCACCTTATAACCTCCTCCATCCACCCAAAGGTGCTGTACAACGACGTGAAGCACGCCGACGTGATAATCCTGGACCGCTGCACACGTCCCTTCAGGCTGCCCGACCACCTGTCGCTCGCCATGAAGGACAACATATACCTGCTGGACCTGACCGAGACCACCCCCTCGCTCATAGTGCCCCGCACGGTGGCCATGGCCATGAGCAACGTGCTGGTGAATTTCTTCAACGACGCCATCAAGGCCGGGGGCATGCGCCGCCTGGTAATCTCTCACGGCGGTGTGCGCGAGGGGCTGGTGACCTACAACGGGCATCTGGTGGACGAGACCATAGCGGCCCTGCACGGCCTCCACGCCCTGGACATGGGGATAATGCTCACCGAGACGAACTGATGCCACGGCGCCCGAGACTCATACATCTGGTGTCCTCCACCTTCTGGGGCGGACGCGAGCAGTATGCCCTGGACATATGCCGCGCTTTCGCCCGCGAAGGGTGGAACGTCACGGTGCTCAGCCGCGACGCCAAGGCTGTGGACACCCCCTTCCAGCAGGGGGGGGTGACCGTGCGCCACATGTCGCTGGGAGCGTATTCGGACATTACCTCCATCTTCCGGCTGGCCCGCATGCTGCGGCGCGCCCCTACGCCTCCGGCGGTGCACGCCCATAATTTCCGGGACGCCTTCGTGGCCCTGTGCGCCCGCAGGCTCTCCCTGTGCGGCGGGGTGAGGGTCGTGCTCACCTGCCACCGGGTGAAACCCGGACGCAACACACCCCTGCGCCGACGCATCATGCGCGGCCTGGACGCGCTGGTGTTCCCCTCGGCCCTGACACGCGACACGTTCCTCTCCACTTGGCGCGGAAAGCAGCCTCCCCTCGGGCCGCACAAGATCCACGTGCTGCTCAACAGCGTCTACCTCCCGGACACGGGTCCGGACACGGCCCCTGCCGGGCCTGTGACGGCGGCATACCACGGACGGCTCGTGCGGGGCAAGGGACTGGAAACCCTGATAGAGGCCCTGCCGGCTCTGCGGGGCTTGCGCACGCGCGTGTGCATAGCCGGCACCGGGGATCCCGACTATACGGATACCCTCAAGCGACAGGCCACCCGACTCCAGGTGATGGACATGATAGACTGGAGCGTGAACGCCCCCGGACGCGAGTCCATACTGGAAAGGGCGCATATAGGGGTCTTCCCCTCACTGATGCCGGAAGCCTTCGGACTGGGGGGCGCCGCATGTATGGCCCTGGGGCTGCCGCAGGTGTGCAGCGACAATGGCGCGCAAGGCGAATACCTCACCGACGGCCGTGAGGCGCTCCTCGTGCCCCCGGGCGACAGCGGGGCGCTGGCAGACGCCCTCAGGCGCCTGGCCACGGATCCGGCACTGCGCCAAACCATGGGGCACGCGGCTCGCGAACGCTTCGAAAGACAGCTCTCCTGGCCGCGATTCGCCGGCGCCCTGGAAGACATATACCTCGGCAGGCCCTGAGCACGGGGCCGAGGACACACCGGCACACATATAAAGAGGGCCGGCCGACACTCGTCGACCTGGCCCGTATAATTCCCGGCAAGCCTTCGCGGAGGAGATGCAAACGTGATTACTACATCATTGTCGTTCCAATCTTGTACGCTTTCAACTAATCATTATACTACCTAATTATCAAAAATATCAAAAATCTATTCATCCGGTCCGAGGCCGTCACAACGTCTGGTCATGGCGGGGCACATGTTATGTCCCCTGCGTCAACTCCGCCATACTTTAGCCGAGAAATTTGAGAGGTATACGGCCAACCCTCACGGGCAGAGTACGATACACCGTCTGTACACAGGTGGCGGGGACGTGCAAGCTGCGGCATGCCGCAAAAGCCTGAGACACGGAGACCCGGCAGGTACACATCCGGCTCATATGCCGTGGCCCTTACATATCCACATGTTCTATACATACAAATTTAATAAATTATTCGTAATAATCCAAGCCGATTTGCAAATTCAGAAAATTATCCGTATATTTGCACTCAAATTATCAACTTGTTTCTTTTCGCCTATAACCATGAGCGCACGAACAGAAAAATATTCCACACCCCGTCTGGACGAGACGGATATGAAAATCCTGGAGATTCTCCAGGGGGACGCACGCATCACCCTCAAGGACCTGGCCTCCAAGGTGCATCTGTCCTCCACACCATGCTTCGAGCGATGGCGACGCCTGGAGCGTCACGGCTATATAGACCGATACGTCACGGTGCTGAACGCCGAAAAGGTGCACCGGGGCTTCACGGTGTTCTGCTCCGTGAAGCTGCGCGTGCTGGACTACAAGGTGGTGCAGAGCTTCACCGAGGCCATACGCCGCATACCGGAGGTGACGGAGTGCTATCATATCTCCGGTCACTACGACTACCTGCTCAAGATTCACGCTCCGGACATGCAGTATTACAAATATTTCATAGTCGACGTGCTGGGACGCATCGACTCCATAGGCACCATCGACTCCTCCTTCGTGATGGACTCGGTGAAGAACTCCTTCGACATACTGCGCCGCTCTCCCGCGCCCGAGGACTGAGCGGCAACCGCCCGCTCGTCCACCGCCACCGGGAGTCAACCGCCGGCGCAGGGAGGAGACAGTAAAGCCCCGGGGCTTGTGAAGGCTCCGGGGCTTGGCATGTGCAATGTATCGGTGTCGCTCCGCTTACCTTACGGCGAACTTGCGGCCGCGGCTGATGTACAGACCTGCCGGCAGGGTGCGCAGCTCGGAAGCGTCGCGGGTGCGCAGCACGCACAGCCCTTGCGCATTGTATATGGTGTACCACCCGTCAGCGTCGGGCTGGAGACCATCGGCCGGGAGGCTCTCCAGGCTGTCGGTCTTGCCGCCCCACTCGAAGTCGGTGATGTAATATGTGGTGGCGTTGTCAGCGCCGCGCGTGCCTGTGAACGTGAACGCTATGACAAAGGCGTCGGGCATATCGGGCACCAAGCTCATGTCCACGTCATATTCAACCCACTCGCCTGCCTGGTCGGCCTTGGCGGGAATGTCGAAGCCCTCCATCTCGTAGAAGGCGAGCTTGCCGTCGGTGCCGGCCTCGCCCAGGTTCACGGTGAGGCGGTCGGTGCTCTCATCGGTCAGGAACATGCCCATGAGGCGGAAACGGAGTTTCTTCACCGGGGCGTTCTTGTAGTCGAGCGCGGGGGAGACGAGGGTCATGGCGCAGGGAGTGCCCTGGCCGGGCTTCATGGCGGAGTCATAGGCTGTGACCTTGGCGGCGGTGAATGTCTGTCCGTCGCTCTCGCCCGTGTATCCCCACCAGGCGCGCGTGCCCTGCTCGGCCAGGTTGGACCATCCCTCCAGGCTCAGGGGCTTGTTGCTCTCCAGCGAGGCGAAATCCTGCGTGTACCAAGGGCTCGGGTTCTCCATGTCTGCCTTGATCTCGGTGTCGCCCTCCTGAGGCTCGGGGGGCAGCGGGGCGACGCAGCGCGCCTTGACCGTGATGGTCGCGGGCGTGGCCACCATGGAGGAGGTGTAGGTCCAGGTATCGGTGTATTCGCCCTCGGCCTTGGGAGCGAAGGTCACGGTGAGGGTCACATCCTTGGACCCGGGGAGCAGGTAAGTGTTGTCTATCGTGATTCCGCCGTTGTCGGCTGTGCCGGAGCGGGTGGCGGTTATGTAGTCGAAGGTGCCGGGGGCGTTGAGCGTCGCTGTCGCGGTCACCGTCTCGCCTGCCTTGCACTCAAGCTCGATGACAGCCGGCTCTATGGTCACCTCAGGCATGTGCTGAGGGTCATATGCCTTGCATGTGCCGAACTGGGCGGCATAGTTGAGGACCGGGTCTATCGCGTCGAAGTCGAAAAGTATGCCGGCCTTGTGCATGCCGGGAGCGTCGGGGTAATAGTACACGGTGACCACCGTGGTGCCGGAGCCTGCGGGTATCTCGGAGGGTACGGCCTCGAACAGGACGCGGTCCTGGCCCGTGATGGTCACGGACACAGCCTGAGGCAGGTTCTCTGCGACGACGGTGTATTTGAATATCTCGGTCTTCACGTCGATGGGCGCGGCCGCCGTGGCGAAGTTGAATGTCTTCTCGGGGGTTATGCTCACCTCAGGGGCGCCTTCCACTATGGATGATGCGGAGGTGACGAGCAGGGTGAGCCCCTTGGGATTCACTCCCACGCCGGTCACGGCGAATGTTCCTGCGGGTATGGGCTGGCCGGCCAGGTCACTGCCTGCAGCCACCTTCAGCTTGGCGGTGTGCTCGCCGTCGGTCACGTCATAGAGGACTCCGGGGGTGAAGGTGCCCTCGGGGTTTACGAACCTCACTCCCTGCAGGGTGAGCAGGCGGTAGATATATTCCATGCCGGTGGCGGCGGTCACGTCGGCGATCTTCACCTCGGCGGGTGTCTTGGTCTTTCCGGTGGCGGTGACGGTGGCGAAGGCCCCTGAGGCGTCAATGGGGAGCGCCATGGCCTGGGGAGCTCCCAGGAATCCCTCTATCATGAAGGGAGTACCGGTGATCTCGTCGCCAACCTTGAGGGAGATTTCCTCCACGCCCATCCACGAGGTGTTGAGCATCAGGCCTCCGGTCATGTCCTGCGCGTAGATGTAATACTCCATGTCGCCGTAGTCCACTTTCTTGCTGTCGATGGCGGTGACCACCGCCTTGCCTGTGTAGCGGAAAGTGACTCCATCGTAGGCTCCGTTCTCAAATTCCTGTACGAAGCGCGAGGCGTTGGGCACGTCCACGGTCTGCAGCACCTCGCCGATGATGGAGAAAGAGGCCGGCTCGGCGCCCTCGCTCTCCAAGGTTACCGTGTAGGTGTATTCGCCAGCCGTCTGGGGCGCTGTGAGCGAGAACACCAGCTCCACCGGCTCCTCGGCCATGGCCTCGTCGGCGGGAATGGTGCTCTTGGAGCAAGTCACGCCCTCGGGGCAAGTCACGTTCACCGGGCCCGTGAGATTCTTGCCACCCACGAAGAGGGTCGCGGTGAGGGGTGTGCCGGCGTAGGCGGGAGCCATGCGCGCGCTCGGGGCGCTCAGGATTACCTCGGGGTCGGTGACCACGGGGCCGGGATCCTGCCCGGCGAACAGGGACGCCCAGTCGGTGGAGGCACGCAACGCGTCGAGGGCAAGTTCAGGAGCCTTGGCGCTCTTTGTTGCAGCCTGCCGCAAGCACACTCCCATGAGGCCACCGTAGTTAAGAGAGGCTTCGGTGTTGCTCGTCTCCTTGCTTTGGTCATTGGTCAGCAGCGGGGCGGGAGCTGCGCCGCCGGTGGTCTGTGGGTCAACCCACAGGGATATGACATCGTTGGTGGCGCCTTCCACTATGCCGTAAGATATGACCACCAAATAGGTCTTGCCAGCCTCGTACTCGGCCTCGGTGGCAACGATCTTGTCCTTGGAGGCGTTGCGAGAGACAGCCAGCTTGTAGTGATTCTCGTCAGAGCCTGCGACCATCCACAGCTTGCCCACCTCGGAGGTGTTGGCCCCGTCGACCATGCCGGGAGACTTTTTCTGAGCGAAGAAGTGGAAGAAGAATACTGGATCGGAGGCAGAGACATTGGGCTTGGAGACGTTGAGCAGGAAAGCGGCATACACGGTGCCTTCCTTCAGCATGGTATCGTCGGCGAAGGATTTCCATAGGTCCTCGGCTGAGGCTGTGGTGCCCATGACGACCTTGTTGCCCACTGCCTGGTCCATGTATCCGGTGAATGTCAGGCTACCATCTGCCACTTTTATGGGGTCGGCGGATTGCGAACTCCATCTGAGCCACCCTCCTTGCCCGTACAGGTCTCCGGCGGGATACTCGAAATTCTCGTCTATCAGCAGGTCGGCGG
>URZM01000093.1 GCA_900552315.1 uncultured Bacteroidales bacterium
TTGTCGAACTCTGTCAAATATATATGAGTATGTGTATCTATCATCTATTTTCCCTCTCACTCTTACGATAATAATAAACGAGACCATATTCCCGACATTTTGTCAAACGTTCTGTCTCAGGTAGTAAAGAATAATATTTTTCCACCTGATTCCAAACCTCAAGAATAATTCTATCAGCCATATCTCGCATCTGAGATAACGCAGATAAAGCTTTCGTTGTATTTGCTATAGCGTTTTTACGAATATTGAACGCTTCTTTAAATATATCATAATGAACAGAAACTTTTGCTATCGCCGGATTATAAATAGGAGTTCCTCCTTGTTGTATCCTCATTGTCTCACCTGCAATAATTTTTGCACCCCATTCTAGAATAGCATTTTCATTCATCAAATCAGGTACAATAAAACGATTTTGAGACAGACCATACAATTCTACAGCCCCCCTTTTTATCTCATTTCTCATAATACACATACCTAAAACCTGAATAAAATGGGAAATATACATACGGGCATTACGAAGTTTCGCTTGGTACTTGGCATTATCTTTTACCTGTATATCTAAATATTGATGATAAAGAATATATGCAGATTTAAAACGAGGTAAAAAAACTTTTGCTTCATTTACAATATGATAAGATAACACAGGTTCTGGAGCCAAAAACATATCGTCTTTGTTTACGACACACTCAAGAGAACGTATTCTCGCACTATCAGTATTCGGTAATCGGCGATATGGCATCTTTTTTCAAAACAATTAATGTTCTCGATACATCAACTCCGAAGCAAGTTGTAACAACGGATTTTTATAATTATCATCTTCTATTTCTATAGACTCAAGACATTCGCATGCCTTACTATAATACTCCTGCATTTTATTTTCACAAAGCTCTCTAATTCCCAATCGATTATACAGAGCCGTTACACAAGAAATCTTTTCTTTCGAATCATAATCTTCCCGATTCAGCCATCCCAAAAGCTCTTCTTTATCCTCCCCTTTAGCGAGTCGTAACGCATTAATCAACATATAAGTCTTTTTGTTATTCAGGATATCTCCCCCAATTTTTTTCCCAAAAACTACAGGATCTCCATAAACATCAAGATAATCATCTTTTAACTGGAATGCCAAACCTATATTGACTCCAAACTGATATAATTTTTCGGCAGATGTAGCGCTCGCTTCTGCTATAATCGCCCCGATTTTCAAAGCTCCACCCAATAATACTGCCGTTTTTAGCCGTATCATATTTAGATATTCATCTTCCGTAACATCATCCCGTCCCTCAAACTCCATATCATACTGCTGTCCCTCTCCGTGTGGGGATGCCTGCTCGGATTCATGGGGCTTATAATAGCGTTGCCGCTCACCACCTTGGTCCTCTCATACTATGACCGCTATGTGGTGCAGCCATACATACACCGCAACGACCCGCAAGACCCGCCCAAGACCCCGGAATCTCCGCTTGACACTCCTTTCGACGAGATGGAGTAAGTCCACCCTACCCATAAATGCAAAACAGATGAACCGCATAGGCAAACTATATTTCCGCTATGGCACCATGGGCTCGGCCAAGACGGCCATGCTCCTGACCCAGGCTTACAATTTCGAGGAAAGAGGCATGGAGTATATGTGCTTCAAACCAATAATAGACACACGCGAGCAGCGCAGCGTGATACGTTCCCGCATAGGCATAGAGCGTGACTGCCGCTGGATTCACGGCGACACCGACATGTATCAGCAGATACGCGGCATATTCGAGGAGACCCTCTCCATACCCGCATGGCTGCTGATAGACGAAGCGCAGTTCCTGACCCCGGCCCAGGTGGACCAGCTGGCGCACGTGGTGGACGACTACGGCTGCAACGTGGTGTGCTACGGCCTGCGCACAGATTTCACCACCCACCTGTTCGAGGGCTCACGGCGCCTGTTCGAGATCGCGGACAGCATAGAGGAAATAAAGAGCACATGCTCGTGCGGGCGCAAGACCATAGTCAACGCCCGCATCGACTCAGGCGGAAACATCGTGACCGAAGGCGCGCAGGTCGAGATAGGCGGCAACGACCGCTACATGGCCGTGTGCCGCAAGTGCTGGACCAACAAACGAATCGAGAAGGCGCGCCGCAACACGCTCCCCTTCGAGACCGGAGAGATTTGACACCCAATAAAAGATTGTTTTTTAAAAAAATCAAAACCTAATATCTAAATACCTGCTAAATGTTACCAAAACAGCAACGAGAAGAGATTGTCGCGCTCATACGCCGCGAGGTGGTGCCCGCCATGGGCTGCACCGAACCCGTAGCTATTGCCTTGGCGGTAGCCAAAGCCACCGAACTGCTCGGCACACGCCCGCAAAAAATCAAGGTCGGCCTGAGCGCCAACATGCTCAAGAACGCGATGGGCGTCGGTATTCCCGGAACCGGCATGATAGGTCTGCCCATAGCCATAGCCCTGGGAGCCATCATAGGGAAGAGCGAATACGGACTCGAGGTGCTCAAGGACGTCAACCCTGACGCAGTGCAGGAAGGGAAGAAATTCATTGACGACGGCCGCATCGAGATCTTCCTCGACGAGAACGCCCCCTCCATCCTGCACATTGACGTGCTTGTAAGCGCCGAGGCGTCCCAGGCCAACGCCGTGATTTCAGGCAACCACACCCATTTCGCACGTCTGGCCACCTCGCGCGAGACCCTGCTTGACGAGCTTAGCGGAGACTCCCCGTCGGCCACCGCAGGCAACGCCTCCACCGACCCCAAACTCGATATGCGCACCGTGTGGGAGTTCGCCACCGAAAGCCCGCTGGAGGAGCTTGATTTCATACTCCAGGCCAAGGAGCTCAACAAGAAGGCGGCCATGCTCGCCATGAAAGAAGGATACGGACACTCCCTGGGCTACACCATCAAGGAGCACGGCGCGAAGTATTTCGGCGACACGCCCCTGGAGCATATGCTCATCTACACCTCGGCGGCCTGCGACGCCCGCATGGCGGGAGCCGCCATACCTGTAATGTCCAACTCCGGATCCGGCAACCAGGGCATCACGGCCACCATGCCGGTGGTCAGCTTCGCCGAGGACTGCGGAGCCAGCGAGGAGCAGCTGATACGCGCACTCACCCTCTCGCACCTCACCTCCATCTATATCAAACAGAGCCTGGGGCGCCTCTCGGCCCTGTGCGGATGCGTGGTGGCCTCCACAGGCTCGTCCAGCGGCATAGTCTATCTAATGGGGGGCGGCTACGAGCAGGTGCAGGCGGCCATAAAGAATATGGTGGCCAACCTCACAGGCATGGTGTGCGACGGGGCCAAGCCTTCGTGCGCCATGAAGATCTCCAGCGGCGTGAGCACAGCCATGATAACGGCGCTCCTGGCCATGCAGGGACGCTGCGTCACCAGCAACGAAGGCATAGTGAGCGACGACGTGGACCGCACCATCCACAACCTCACAAGCATAGGCCGCGACGCCATGCGCGAGACCGACCGTCTCATCCTCAACATCATGACGAACAAGTAAGGCAACAGCACAATCCCCAGCAATGCAGCGATGCCGCCCTGGAGCGTTCCGGGGCGGCATCGTCGTTGTATAGGGGTGGATGCGGGATTATCTTACCAGCGCCTTGCCCACCCTGGAGCCTTGGCGCACTATGAAGATGCCTTTCGAGGGGTTCTCGACCCTGCGGCCCTGCATGTCGAAATACTCTACCAGAGCCTCGTCGTCGCCCAAATCTATCTCTATGCCGGAGACGGTGTCCACGGCATAGACCGTGTTGTTGGAGAAGTCGGCCACCAGGTTGTATTTCCCGGCAGGTATGGTCCAGGACTTGCAAGCCGAGGCGTTGACGCTGGCTGCATACTTGACCATTTCGGCAGATTTCCCTATGCCTACCTCCACGCCCTCAGAGGGAGAGCCATAGCGGTTGGCGTTGGTGTTCAGGTCGTCCCAGCTGCTGCCGAGCCGGTCAGTGAGGTTGAAATAACAGGTGCTCTCGCCGGGGGCGGCCTCCAGTTCCACGCCTTTGGCCACGAATGTATTGCCGGACTTGGACATCTCCACGCCAGCGGTGGTGTCCCAGGAGGCCCCTTTCAGGTCGCCGAGCACATACAGGCTGGCAGGCATGTCCACCACGGGGTCAGGGTCGGGATCCGGGTCAGGATTTACGCCGTTGTACGCGCCACGGTCGCCTGCCTGCGAGTCATACAGGTGTCCCTGCACGCAGTTCAGGTCGCCCGTCTGGGTGCCGTTGCCGTCATTGAATACGAGGCCCGTGGTGCCGTCAGGCACCACATACATCCAGATGTCGCCTGTAAGGGAGCTCATCTTCTCACCGGGCCATGTAGAGGCGCTCGCGCCGCCCCAGTAATGGACATAGGGCTGCGGCCAGCGGCTGTTGGAGTTGTCGAAATACACGGCCTTGGGGTTGATGGCCGGTTTGGCCACCTTCTTGAAGGTGAGCGAGCCGGTCTTCACTCCGCTCTCTCCGGTGGCGCTCCAGCTCACGGTGACGCTCTGCCCATCCGCCATGTCCGAGCCGAGGGTGAACGTGGTGGCCGAGCTGACACTCACCTGCTGGCCGTCGCCTATCTTGTACCAGGCGGAGCTGCAGTTCATCGGAGTCACCTTCACGGAGATGGTACCCACGAACTCGCCTCCGGCGGGTGAGAAGCTGAGGCTGGCGTCGCGCGTCACCTGGCCGTAGATCACGGCTATGCCGCTGGATCCTACCGTGCCGGTGATGGTGGAACCGGTCACGGTGAATGTGCCGCCGCTCACATGGTCAGTGTATGTGCCGGCAGGGCAATAGCCGCCCCCGTTGGCCACAGACACGTTGCCGCTGCCTTTCATCACTATGACGGCTCCTCCCCCCTCACGCGTTATGGACACCGCATTGCCTCCGTTGCTGAAATACTCCGCTTTGCCCACCATGGCGTTGCGGAACTTGTTGACCTCCGCTATCTGGGGGTTCTTGAAGCTCGTGCTTCCCTTGCCCACCTTTATGTTGTTGAAGCCCTTGGCGTTGGGACGCGAGAAATAGAGGGCAGTCGCGCCGTTGCGGCAAGCGTTGGCGGCCCAGGCACGGTCTATCACGCTCTGGTCCACGTTCTGGCTCCACTCGTCATTGGAATATGTGTCATGGCTCTCGCCCCAGTACACCACCTTGCTGTCCGGCAGTCCCTGGTTGCTCACCCAGTCGCCCGCGTGACCCTGCGGCAGGCCGCCGTTGTCCCTAGCGGCGCTGTTGCTGTAACGGTTGTCGGTCACCGACATGAAAGAGGCGTATTCCTTGATAATCCTATTGTCGGGACCTGCCTCGTTCAGTATCTCTCCATAATGCCATACGCCCGGCACCGATGTCACCTCTTTCCAGAAATTGCAACCTTCCGAAGGCAGGCCGATGTGCTTGGCGGCGTCCCAGCGTATTCCCTTCACGCCCATGTCAGCCAGGTCCTGCACATACGCCTTGGCCCTGGCGGTCACCTCGGCGCTTTCCGAGTTGATATCGCCATAGTCGCCGAGCTGGCCATGCGTTATGGAGCGGCGGTCGCCATAATTTATGCCCCCCTCCCAGCGCACACGTCCGTTGGAGTCCCACCAAGGGTCATGGTATCCGGCTGTCTTGTCCACATGGTTCGCCACGACATCCACTATGACCTTGATGCCGTATTTCCCTGCCTCCTCGCACAGAGCCATGAGATCTGCGGCAGAGCCCATGCCTGACGGCTTGAAGGCAAGGTCATAAGGACGGTAGAGGTCATGCCAGGGGCTACCTGTGCGTATGTCGCCGCGCTGAAGCGGCGAGAGCTGGACAGCACCGAAACCCGCAGCGGCTATGTTCGGCAACTCGGCCTTGACATCGGCCATGGTCCAATCGAAACAATGCAGGATATTTCCATCCTGAATCTTGTCGGGAAGCCCGTAGCTCTCGGTGACCGAAGCTGTCCCCGTCAGCCCCCACATCAAGGCAACGGCTGGGATGAGTCTTTTCATCATGATTACGATAAGAATTTCATTTGCGAAAAACTCGCATGTAAGATTATATTAAGGATAACTGCACCACAAAGTTAACAATAAAACTCCAATCCTCCAAATATGCGGTCAGCCATGCCCGTTTTCACAGGCATGGCTGACACCGTACACAAAAAGAACCCTTATCTCACGAACTTCGCCATCACAGGTCCCTGGGACGTGCGGGCCACCGCCACGTATGTGCCGGGAGCCAGAGCCGAGATGTCGGCGGCGCGGCCCTGAGTGCCGAGCACATGGGCGCCTGCGGTGCTGTAAATGTCTATGTCGGCTTTATCAGCGCCTTGCAGCACGAGCGTGTCGCCCTCCACGGCAAGTACCACGCCCTCGGGGCTGTCCACGACACTGATGCCGGTGTCCTCGTCGCCAAGCACGAAATACAAGACCCCGTTGACTTGGACATTGCTGTTGAAGAAGCCTATCATATAGGTGTCACCTATCACGCCGTTGCCGAAAGACCCCTTCATCTCGAACGGCTCCGACTCGCCCGCATGCACGAAGAACGTCTGCGCCCCTATGGTCGCCAGCGAATTGCCCCCACGCTGGGGGAACACGTATGCCGTAAGGGTATTGTTGTAGTATCCGTTTACGCAATATACGGAGCCGGCCACCGAGACGTTGTTCGAAGGCACCACCGGGGTATAGGCGCCGTCGCCGCTCGTCATGCGCAGGTTCTGGAGCGCTATGGACGTGGAGCCGCTCACAGCGCTCATGGTCACCTCAAACGGTTCGGACAATATCTCGCCGTCCGACGTTATGTAGCAGAAATAATATGTGCCGGCGGCGGGAGCCTTCGTGAATCTGGTCACATAGTCCAGCGTCTGGGTCTGGCCTCCCTCGATGTCTACATTGAAGGCTGCCGTAGTGGCCACCACCTCGTCATCGGCATTGATGACAGCCGCCATAACCTCGCCCAGGAACTCGCGCTCGCCCCTGTTCACCAGTTCGGCGCTGACCTGGAAATTGGTGTTGGTGTACAGATCGGTGAGAATCTTGACATTCTCCACTCGCACGTCATAGTCGATCGGAATGGCCTCGAAATTCAACTCGCCGTCTGCCACGGTCAGCCTGAGGCTGTCCTGCCTGTCTATCTGGAAGTGCACGTCGCTCCACTCCTCGGTGTCGGTGTTGTACCAGGCGGCGGTCACGGTATATGTGCCTGAGGCCGGGAAAGAGGAGCCCGCAACATAATACTGGGCCACCATGTCATACGTGTCAAGCGAGAAGGAGCGGGTGCCGCGCAGATAGGTCTCCTTGCCCTCGGCGTCCGTAAGCTTGACTCCCATATACAGGTTCTCCGTCTCCATGGTGGGGTTGTAGAAGGCCGTAGAGGTGAATGTGACACTCTGAGACGCAGGATACGACGATTTCCCGGTGGTGAAATCGCCGTCGGCTATGATTTCGGTGAACATCTTGGACCCCTCCACCGGCTTGCGGATACCTACGCACGCGTTCACATAGTTGTTGAACCCGCCTGTGGAGCCGCCGATGCCCTGCTGGGAAGGATTGAGCGCAGAGAGCAGGAAATATCCGTCGGACATTCCGCCCCAGCCCCAGTTGATGTGGAAATAACGGTCTGAGCTGTAGCCGTCGCATATGAACCAATGGCCTCCCTGGGCGTTGCTCACGCCGGTAAGAATCACAGGACTCCCTGCCTTCAGCTCCTCATATATCAGGTTTTCCCAGGCAGACAAGGTGTAATAGGCACGCTGCAGCGTATGCACACCCTTGTCGTACCCGAAATTGTAATACAGCGCCGAGGGAATCTTGTCGGCGGTGGTGCCGCTGGAGGTGAGCGAATACTGCATCTCCGTGGCATAGCCGCAGTCCCTCATCAGCGAGGCCACGGCCTGACGCTGCGCGGCTGTACTCTCGCCCCTGTAATTGTCAAGCATACCAGCCCAGTCCATGGTGGAATTGGCAAGATTATAACTGAGCTGCGTGCCGCCGGCGTTCCACTGGTAGCTCACGAAGCCCTCTCCGTGCTGCGCCGGCCACTCGAACACTTTCATGACCTGCGCCATGGCCGTGGCCACGCATCCGGTCATGGAGTGCTGCCCGGACA
The DNA here is from genome assembly GCA_900552315.1 of uncultured Bacteroidales bacterium. Classification (GTDB taxonomy): domain Bacteria; phylum Bacteroidota; class Bacteroidia; order Bacteroidales; family Muribaculaceae; genus Lepagella. The sequence goes on from URZM01000093.1 coordinate 8,079, forward strand.
GCTCGGGAGCGAGGTCGTTGTACGGGGCGTTCTGGTTCCACTGCGTCTTGCAGATAGGCGATATCGCCTCGCGCTCAGGAGCCGGAGCCGTGAATACCGTGCGCACATCTCCGGCCTCGGCCTGGGCTATCTCTCGCGAATAGTCGTCCAGCAGCGCCTGCATGGATGGCGGCATGGATGCGGCGTCGAACTCTCCGCAATCCGAGTAGCCGAGCACGGGAGCCGTCTCTGAACTGGCCGAGGC
>URZM01000094.1 GCA_900552315.1 uncultured Bacteroidales bacterium
ATCCACGGCGCGCCTGACAATCTCCGAGCATGGAGCGCCCTCATGTACAAAGAGGCGCTCTATGCGCTCTACCGCATAATCCGCGGGGGATATGTCAAGCCTCAATATTCCTTCTCTCTCGCCTCGCCGCATGGCGAGCAACCTGTGTGAAGAACAGCGTCTCAACGGCTCGCTGTATTGAAAATAGTCGCGGTACTTGGCGCCCTCAGCCTCCTTGCCCTTGATGACAGAGGAGGTTATGACAGCGGTCTTGGCAAACACCGTACGGAGCGTGCCACGGCTGCGCGTGTCCTCACTCACCCATTCGGCAATTATGTCACATGCCCCTGCAAGAGCCTCTTCCTCGTCCTTCACCTCGCCGCTTACAAAGCGCCGCATGTCCGGGTCCGGGGTTCGCTGGCTCATAATAATCTTTGCCAAAGGCTCCAGCCCTTTCTGTCTGGCCATCTCGGCTCGTGTACGGCGCTTGGGCTTGTATGGAAGATACAGATCCTCCACCTCAGCCGCCTCCCAGCTTGCCGAGATGCGGTCACGAAGAGCGCCTGTGAGCTTTCCCTGGGTCTCTATGGTCTGAAGGATGTATTCCTTTCTCTTCTGCAGTTCTTTGAGTTCCAGGAGCATGTCAAGCACCCTCTCAACCTTCACCTCATCCATGGCACCGGTGCTTTCCTTGCGGTAACGCGATATGAAAGGAACCGTGGCGCCACCTTCAAGCAAGTCCACGGTGTTGTGTACGAAACGAGTCGGGATGTCGAGGCGGCGTGCTATTATGGCGATTATCTCTTCCATCAGATGATGCCGATGATTTCATGAATGTCCTTCACTCCATGCCTGTCACAAAACTCTACTATGCCATCCAGCACATTGACCGAGGCGCAAGGGTCTATGAAATTTGCGGTACCTATCTGCACAGCCGAGGCACCGGCCATCAGGAACTCGAGCGCGTCACGCCCGTCCATTATGCCTCCGAGACCTATCACGGGTATACGCACCGCCTTGGCCACTTGCCAGACCATACGCACGGCTATGGGACGGATACAGGGACCCGAAAGCCCTCCGGTCACGGTGCTCAAGACGGGACGCATACGCTCCACATCCACAGCCATGCCGAGGAACGTGTTAGTCAGGGATAGGGCGTCGGCTCCCGCCGCTTCCGCCGCGCGGGTTATCTCGGTCACATCAGTGACATTAGGCGAAAGTTTTACTATAACAGTGCCATCATAAGCCTCCCTGACGGCTTTAGTTATGAGTTCAGCTCCCGAGCATGTGGTGCCGAAGGCCATGCCGCCTTGCTTCACATTGGGACATGAGATGTTGACCTCAACAGCGGCTACCTTGTCCAGAGGTCTGAGCCTACGGCATACCTCCGCGTAATCCTCGGCACACGCCCCGCTCACGTTAACCACTATGGCCGTGTCGAGGCCCTTTATGACAGGGTATATGTCATTTACAAATGAATCCACACCCGGATTTTGCAATCCCACGGCATTCAGCATGCCGGAGGGTGTCTCGGCCATGCGTGGATAAGGGTTGCCTTGGCGGGGATTCAACGTCGTGCCTTTGACTATGATGCCGCCCAGGCGACTCAAATCTATGAAATCGGCATACTCAGGACCGTACCCGAATGTGCCGGAAGCCGTCATCACCGGATTCTTCAGACTCAACTTGTCCGAAAGCTTTACTTTAAGATTAATCATTCCCAGTTCAGATTTTCAATGTCAAAAACAGGTCCGGATGTGCATACGCACTTATGACCCTCCTTGGTGTTCTCCACACAACACAGACATGCACCTATGCCACAGGCCATGTGGTTCTCAAGGCTCACCTCACAGGCTATGCCACGCTCACGCGCCAGTCGTGCCACCGACTTCATCATGGGGGTGGGACCGCAGCAGTATATCATGTCCGGCACGGGAGCGTCCAGGGCCATAACAGGGTGATGCACCACAAAGCCCTTTACTCCGCGCGAACCGTCGTCAGTGGTGATATGCACTTTGCCTATGGCGGCAAACTCTTCAAGCAATGTGAGCTGGCATGCAGATGCCGCACCAAGCAGGAATTCCGGCTTGTGGCCATTCTCACGAAGCAACCGTCCCCAATAAAGCAAAGGCGCCACACCCACGCCGCCCCCCACGAGCAAGGCTGAAGCCCCGGGGCGTGAAGGCATACCGAAACCATTGCCCAACGGCAATATCACATCCAGTTCCTTGCCGGGTTCCAACGAACACAGCCACGCGGAACCTTTGCCCACATTTTTCACGAAAAGCCAAAGCAATCCGTCAGCCACGTTGCATATCGATATGGGTCTGCGCAAGAAGGCTCCCGGAGCCTGCGGCACAAGTATGTTCACGAACTGGCCTCCAAGCATCAACGGCATTTCGCCGTCAGTCGGCGACAGCTTCAGCAATACACTGTCCGGAGTTAGCCGAACATTTTCGACCACCTTGAATATCTTTTTGTATTTCTTCATGTCATTCATTTATTTCAGTGTCAAGAGGCTCCGGCAACCCTTGGCTTTTGGTCCATCGGCCGCCAAGAGCGCGCAGCAAGCCGTCAAGCTCGTCCCGCACCTCCACAAGGCGATCTATGACCTCGGGCGAGCGGCTCACGTTCTTGGGGTTGGAACGCAAATACGTCTTCGCAGCCTCTATTTTCAGTCCCTTGTCTTTGATAAGATACTGAATCATACGTATATTCTCAATGTCCTTGGGACGATAATAACGCAAATTCTTGGAACTGCGCATGGGATTAATCATGCGCGGGAACTCCTTCTCCCAAAAGCGCAGGGTGCTCTGCGGGATGCCAAGCATGTCGGCAACCTCCTTTATCTTGTAATACTGCTTGTCTAAATCGTCTGCCATAATGAGAGATGTATTATGAATCGGTCAGTCCATCACATGGCCGGCATTTTCTGCCTGAAGCACCATGGCATTGTACTCCTCGGGAGAGACGTCTATAAAATAATAATTGACAGGATTCTGGGGCTCGTCCTTGAATCGCACCTCATAATGCAGATGCGATCCTGTAGACTTTCCTGTGCTGCCCACCTCCCCTATCTTGTCGCCGCGCCTAACCTGCTGGCCGGGCACCACATCAATCTTCGAGAGATGCGCGTATCTGGTCATATAATTGTAGCCGTGGGAAATATCTATCTTGTTGCCATATCCTCCCGCTCTTTCGGCCGCCTGCACCTCACCGTCAGCCGTGGCATAGACCGGCGTGCCTGTCGGAGCAGCGAAATCGAGCCCGGCGTGGAAGGCTGAACCGCCATAGACAGGATCCATACGGTAGCCATACCCGGAACTCATGGAATAATCCTTTATGTTGATGGGCATCACGGCCGGAATGTGGCGTATCTTGTCCTGCTGCCGCATGGCCGCAGCCCGCAGTTCGTCAAAAGAGCTGCTCTGCACATACAACTGCCTCTCGAGCAGGTTAAGATTGTTGTTAAGCTTTGTCAGCAACTCCTTGTCCGAGAGCTTGTACAGCTCCGGATAAGCCTCTTGGGTATTCTGACCGGCGTATCGGCGAGAGACCTTCATGGGCTCCATCTGCATCATGACACGATAGAAATTGTCATCCCTCGCCCGAATCTGATCCATGACAGACAACGCCACGTTGACCCTGTTCTCCAACGCCTTGTATTGGTTCTTCAGGGTGTGGTTTTCCTTCACCGTGTACGTCTCGTTATATACACCGAAAAAAAGCCACAGCACAAGGAAAACCGCTCCCCAGAAAAGGCCACCCCACATCATCAGCAGCGCGAAGACACGCAGCCGTGACCGCATGGTGGGATAAATGCGCTCATAATTGTCGGTAACAGGATTATATGCGTACTGTGCCTTTTTAGCCATCGGTGGACTCACACAATAAGTCTTGCAAAATTACTCAATTTTTTTTAATTTTGCACTCTGAAACCGCAGAAACTACATTGTATATGTTGACAGCAAATGAAATCAGGGACTCGTTCAAGGAGTTCTTCCGTGCCAAAGGACACAAGATAGTGCCCTCGGCTCCCATGGTCATAAAGGATGACCCCACCCTCATGTTCACCAACGCCGGCATGAACCAATTCAAGGACATCATTCTCGGCAACCGCATACCGGAGAACCGCCGTGTCTCCGACTCCCAGAAATGCCTGCGCGTGAGCGGCAAGCACAACGACCTCGAAGAGGTGGGACACGACACCTACCACCACACCATGTTCGAGATGCTCAGTAACTGGAGTTTCGGCGACTATTTCAAGAAAGAGGCCATCGACTGGGCCTGGGAATACCTGGTGGACGTGCTGAAGCTCGACCCCTCCAGGCTCTATGCCACAGTTTTCGAAGGGTTTGCACCCGAAGGTCTCGAGCGCGACAACGAGGCCGCCGGTTACTGGGAGAAGCATCTGCCCGCCGACCATATCATAAACGGCAACCGCCACGACAATTTCCGGGAGATGGGCGACACGGGTCCGTGCGGTCCCTGCTCCGAGATACATATAGACCTCCGCAGCGAGGAGGAGCGCAAGGCGATGCCCGGCGCCGAGCTGGTGAACAAGGACCACCCGCAGGTGATAGAGATATGGAATCTCGTGTTTATGCAGTATAACCGCAAGGCCGACGGCTCACTGGAGCCGCTTCCCGCCAAGGTCATCGACACCGGCATGGGCTTCGAACGCCTCTGCATGGCTCTGCAAGGCAAGAAATCGAACTACGACACCGATGTGTTCACTCCCCTCATAGACGAGATTTCCCGTCTCTCCGGCAAGACTTACGGAAAAGAGGAGAAGGTAGACGTGGCCATGCGCGTTATCGCGGACCATGTGCGCACCATAGCTTTCTCCATAGCAGACAACCAGCTTCCCTCCAACGCCAAAGCCGGCTATGTCATACGCCGCATATTGCGTCGTGCAGTGCGCTATGCCTACACGTTCCTGGAGCAGAAGGAGGCTTTCATGTATCGCCTTATAGATGTGCTGGAGACCCAGATGGGTCCCTCCTACCCCGAGCTGACTGCATCCAAGGAGCTTATCGTGAAGGTGATAAAGGAAGAGGAAGACGCGTTCCTACGCACTCTCGACAAGGGCATCGGCATGCTCGAGAACCATATAGAGCAGGCCCGCAAGCAGGGCCTGACGCAGATCAGCGGCAAGGACGCCTTCGTGCTGTACGACACCTTCGGCTTCCCGCTCGACCTCACCGAGCTTATACTGCGTGAGAACGGCATGACCGTGGACATCGAGGAATTCAATGCTGAAATGGAGCAGCAAAAGAACCGTGCCCGTGGAGCCGCCGCCAAGGAAGCGGCCGACTGGGTGGAGGTGAATCCCGGCACCGAGGAGTTCGTAGGCTATGACAACACCGAGTGCGAGACAAAGATTCTCCGTTATCGCCACATCAAACAGAAGAATCGGGAATATTATCAGATAATGCTCTCCCAGACACCTTTCTACGCCGAGATGGGTGGCCAGGTGGGTGACAAAGGTCGACTCATTTCCGCCGACGGCGAGGTGACCGAGATTTTCGACACCAAGAAAGAGAACAATGTCGGAGTGCACCTCACCAAAAAAATGCCATCTGACCCGGCAGGTACGTTCAAGGCCGTGATTGACACTGAGGCTCGCCTGGCCACCTCCTGCAACCACTCGGCCACCCACCTGCTCCATGAGGCTCTGCGCGAGGTGCTCGGAACCCATGTGGAACAGAAAGGCTCTTACGTGAGTCCCGACTCGCTGCGTTTCGATTTCTCGCATTTCCAGAAAGTCACACCTGAGGAGATACGTAAGGTAGAGCATCTGGTGAACTCGCGCATCCGCAAGGCAATGCCCCTCGAGGAGGCTCGCGAGATGCCGATAGCCGAGGCTCGCGAAATGGGCGCCATGGCCCTGTTCGGCGAGAAATATGGCGACAAGGTGCGCGTGGTGAAATATGGCTCCAGCGTGGAGCTGTGCGGCGGCACGCATGTGCCCAACACCGGCAACATAGGCATGCTGCGCATCGTTTCCGAAAGCTCCATAGCCGCCGGCATCCGCCGTATCGAGGCTGTCACAGGCGAAGGCGTGGAACGCATCATCGACGAGATAAAGGATACCATGAGCGCCATGACGAGCATGCTCGGGAACGCCTCAGACGTGAAGACCGCCGTGGAACGTGCCATAAGCGAGAACGCCGCACTCAAGAAGCAAGTGGACGATTTCTTCAAGGAACGAGTTGCCGCCATCACCAAGTCCATGCTCGAGAATCCACGTGAGGTCAACGGTATAAAGATAATGGAGATGGCCGGACCGCGTCTGCCGGAGGTGGTGAAGAACGTGGCTTTCGGTATCCGTTCCGCCTCGCCCGCGCACACGGTCTTCGTAGCCGCGACAGTGTCAGACGGCAAACCTTTGCTCACTGTGGCACTCTCTGACGACCTCGTGAAAGAGGGCTACAATGCCGGCAAGATAGTGCGCGAGGCTGCCAAGCACATCAAGGGTGGTGGCGGAGGCCAACCATTCTTCGCCCAGGCAGGCGGCAAAGACCACGAAGGGCTGGCCGCCGCACGCGAAGCAATCCTCGCATCCCTCCCCCTCTCTTGATTTTCCATATAAACACATATCACCTACAGGCAGGGAGTGAAGCTCAACAAGTTTCAGTCTCTGCCTGCAATATTTTACGGCACACAAAATACCATGTCACAATTACAATATCGAACCACATTGGAAATCAGGTCGGTGAGCGCATTGAAAGGTAAGTTCCGTATACCATCCTACCAGCGCGGATATCGCTGGGAGAGAAGACAAGTACGTCAGCTCCTCGAAGACCTGAATGACCACATGTCCCGGAAATCCCAAGAGCCATACTATCTCCAACCCATCGTTGTCGCGCCATTGACCGGTCACGACGATAATCACGAAGCGGAAAACCCTGAAGACCAACCTCATTATGACCTGATTGACGGGCAGCAAAGGTTGACAACCATATTATTGATACTGAAATACCTGGACCACCTGAGCAAACTGCCTGAGGGCCGCATGCTCGCCTCGATTGTCAAGACTCCGCAATATTCCATCTACTACCAGACCAGGGAATCGACACAGACTTTCCTGGACGGAATAGTGGATGTGAAAGCCGGCGACCCGCTGATAACAGAGACTCCTGACCATTTATACATGTGGCACGCATATCAGGAAATTGCCGACTGGATGGAGAAACACCCGGCGGAGTGTTTCCTGATCTGCAACGCTATAGACAGGTGCGTGAAAGTCATCTGGTACGAGTTGCCACCCGTTGCCGACAATGAGAAGAAATTCACAGACCTCAATATCGGGAAAATACCATTGACGAGTTCCGAGCTTATCAAAGCCATGATTCTCCAGAACGACAACAAGCTGCAGCTCACCGAGTATGAGCAGCAGACCATCATAAGCCAGTGGGACCAGATCGAGAGAGAACTGCACGAGGGCGAGTTCTGGGGATTCCTGACAAACCACAGCATGCAGAACATGTACGCCAACCGTATAGACCTGCTCTTCGACCTTATCGTGGCCAAACCTGACGACGGCGACAAGGACTACACTTTCAGGCATTTCTACAACACCGCATCCGCCTATGACACGGATACAAGATCCGGAAAACATTTCTGGGACGATATTTATCTCAAATATCAGCGTTTGCGGGATTGGTACAATGACCGTGACCTGTATCACAAAATAGGATTCCTTGTAACGGTCGGATGCATGGGTGAAGCGTTAAGGGAGCTGTTCGGGTTCACGTTCCCCGAAGAAGGCAATCCCAAATCAGAGGACGAGGTAAGAATCGAGGTGGACCGACGAGTCAGGGATGCCGTGGCCATTGACAAGGGACGCTCTTTGGAGGAACTGGATTATAATGACGACAGCAACCTTATATACAGGATCCTGACGCTATACAACGTGATGCTGTGCCAACAAGTCAACGACGACAGCATGAGATATTCCTTCAAATCGCACAATTCACTGGATACAGGGTGGACCCTGGAACATATCCACGCGCAGAACTCCCAGGGGCTCAAGACCGCCAACGACTGGAGAGACTGGGTAGAATCCCATCTTGATTCCATGACGAGATTCCGCAGGAAGCTCCAGGGTGACGGCGACGAGGCGGAACTCTCAAAGGCAGACAAACTGATTTCCGACATGCGGACATATCTTGACGGCAAGCCCACGGGCGGAGGATATAACGACATCTCCATCCGCTACTCGGAGCTGATGGATTCCCATTCCAACGGGGCTTCGAGGCTCTACAAGGATTCCATGGGCAACATG
>URZM01000095.1 GCA_900552315.1 uncultured Bacteroidales bacterium
CCCCGCCACAGACTCGGTGCGGCGGGTGTATATGGTCTTGGGCCTGTCCACGAAGGGTATTATGAAATTCAGGCCCGGGGCCAGCACGCTGTGGAAACGGCCCAGGCGTTCTATGACGCGGGTTTCAGACTGGGGCACGACCTTGACGCCTGCCGAGATGATAACGATGAGGAGCAGGACGAGTACGCCTGCGATGATGAGGGTTGTCATATATGGGTGGTTTAAGAGGTGTATCAAAGGGGTTTGGTGCGGGAGGGGTCGGCCACGGTGAGAATTATGCTGTCGTAAGCGGTGACGGATACCTCGGCTCCTGCTGGTATCTCCTCCTCGACACCGGGAGCCTGAACCTGCCAGTTGTCACCGTCTATACGCGCTCTCCCCAGTTGTCCGGGGCGTATGGCATGGGTCACTATGGCACGACGTCCCAGGAGTGCGTCCATGCCGGTGCGGGCCTGTCGTTCGGCCTGGCGCGCGTGCCAGCGCCTGAAGCGGGGCAGCACGGCGGCGTATGTGCCCAGCCCTATTGCGGGCAGGGCGACGACTTGGTATACAGGATCCACTCCGAGCAGAGAGAGTACCAGCGCGCCAACGGCGCCCGTTGTCAGACATAATGCCCACATCATCTGGGTCAGCACCTCGGTGATGAGCAGCAGGGCGGCTATGATGAGCCAAATTGTCCAGAGTTCCATATTAAGAGAATGTTTGCGAGTGGGAAAATGTTTGTCTCCACAAAGTTAACAAAAATAACCGGGCTTTGCAAGCTCCACCCGGAAAACTGCCGGTCAGCAGGGGCGCGAGGCAAGAAGCGTGCCTGCCCGGGGAGGGGCGGCACGCTTCCATATATGTTATCCGTGGCCGGATGGCCGGGGGTCAGTATTGGTGCGCGTCGCCGCTCACGTCCTTGCGTGTGAGCGGGCTGGCGTTCATCTTGCGCCAGACGTACCAGATGTAGGCTATGACGAAGGGCACGAGCAGGCTTACGGTGCTCATGACCTTGAGGGTGAACAGTGATGAGGAGGAGTTGGCCAGTGTCAGGGAGCTTTGCGCGTCGAGCAGGGAGGGGAGGTAGGCCGTGCCGTTGTATCCGGCTATGGCCAGCAGGCTTGTCACCACGAGTGCCACGCCCACGCCGCTGTACCAGATGCCTCCGCGCCCCTTGCCCAGGGCTGTGAGGCCGATGCCGAGCAGTGCCAGGACCACGCCTGCCACGAAGGCGAGGGCGAACCACCACATTTCGGCAAGGTTCTTGAGGTAGAGCATGGGCACGGTCTTGACTGAGCCTGCGGTGTCGGCCTGCCAGCCGTCGCTGAGGAGCAGCACGGCGGTCCATGCCACGAAGAGCAGGGCGAATATCAGGCCGTTGACCAGTGTGGCGTGGCGCATGCGGCGCTCGAAGCCCTGGTCGGCGCGTATGTTGTTGACGAAATACATAGCCGCCAGGGTCCTGGCCAGGAAGAATACGGCCGCGCCCAGGAGCAGGCATCTCCAGTTTGTCATCACCTCCAGCCCGTGGGTGGGAGCCCACACGCTGATGACGGGGTTGGCGCCTTCGGCCAGGTTGCCACGGCTTACCGTGAACTCGGCGCCGGTGAACATCATGCCTACGGCCGCTCCGAGCAGCACGCATCCGGCCACACCGCCCAGGAAGAGGAACCAGTCGTAGGCGCGGGTGCCGTAGAGGTTGCCGTTCTTGCGGCGGAACTCATAGCTCACGGCCTGCAGCACGAAGCACAGCAGGATGCTCATCCACAGCCAATAGGCTCCGCCGAAGCTTGTGGAGTAGTAGAGGGGGAAGGAGGCGAAGAAGGCACCGCCGAACACCACGAGGGTGGTGAAGGTGAGTTCCCATTTGCGTCCCAGGGAGTTGACCATGAGCTGGCGCTCGGTCTCGGTGCCCTTGCACAGGAGCATGGACTGGCCGCCCAGCACGAACAGCATGAAGACCAGGGCAGCGCCCAGCACGCATATAAGTAGCCACCAGTAGCTTTGGAATAATTCGAGTTCGTTCATGGTAGTCAGAGTTTAGGGTTGTTCAATATGTCGGTCTTGGATACTCGGCTTATGTAGCGCAGCATGATGCTGACCTCGGCGGCGAGCATCAGGGTGAACAGGACCGCGAAGATCCAGAATGTGGTCTGCACGGAGCCGGAGGAGATGTCGGAGACGGCCACGCCAGTGGGCATGAGGTCCTGTATGACCCATGGCTGTCGGCCTACCTCGGCCACCACCCATCCGGCCTGGCTGCATACCCACACAGCGGGTATGGATAGCATGCCGGCCCATTGGAACCAGGGCTTGGCCGTCCAGCCGCAGCCGCGCCGGGAGGCGAGCACTCCGGCCAGGCATACGAGCAGGAGCAGCCCTCCGAGCATCACCATGACGCGGAAGGCATAGAATGTGAGGCCCACGGGGGGCACGGCGTCCTCGGGTTTGTCGAGGTATCCGTAGCCGAAATATCTGTAGTTCTCGGAGAGTGTGGCGCGAGCGCTGTCCATCGCGGCCTGATTTCCTGCTTTCTGTGCCGTGCCGAAATCGGCCAGCGCGCGGCGCGCCTTCTGCCCCATGGCTATGCGGGTGGCATAGGAGTCGCCGCGCACGGTGTCCCCCTCGGGGGTGACGGTTATGCCCTCTATGAGGTCGTCGATGCCGGGCACGAAGGTGTTCGGGTCATGGTTGGCGAGTATGGAGAGACCGTATGGTATGGAGATCTCGCCGTATATGGGCTGCTGTCCGTCACCGGGCTTCTTGTCGGTGTTCAGTATGCCGAAGCCTACCAGCTCCTGGCCCACCTTGCCGTTGTAGAGACCCTCCATGGCGGCGAGCTTCATGGGCTGGTGGCGCGCCACCTGCACGGCGGAGCCGTCGCCGGTGTACATGGTGAGCAGCAGGCCGGCCAGCGCGGTCCAAGAGCCTATCTTCACGGACTCGCGTGCCAGCTCCACGTTGCGCTTGCGCCAGAGCAGCCAGCAGCTCACGCCTATGACGAAGATTCCGGCCAATGCCCATCCGCTGAACACGGCATGGAAGAACTTGTTCATTGCCAGAGAGTTGAAGGCCACGGATGTGAAATCGCTCATGACGTTGCGCATCTGCGCCGGGTCAAACTCCATACCCACGGGGTTCTGCATCCAGGCGTTGGCCACCAGGATCCACAGGGCGCTCAGGCTCACTCCCAGTGCCACCAGCCAGGTGGACACCAGGTGGAAACGGCGGCTCACCTTGTTCCAGCCGAAGAACATGACGGCCACGAAGGTGGCCTCCATGAAGAAGGCGACTATGCCCTCTATGGCCAGGGGGGCGCCGAAGATGTCGCCGACGAACCAGCTGTAGTTGGACCAGTTGGTGCCGAACTCGAACTCGAGTATGATGCCGGTGGCCACGCCACAGGCGAAATTGATGCCGAAGAGCGTCATCCAGAACTTGGCGATGCTTTTCCATTTAGGGTCGCCGGTGCGGACATAGATTGACTCCATGACCGCCACTATCAGCGACAGGCCGATGGTAAGCGGCACGAACAGCCAGTGGTACATGGCTGTGAGCGCGAACTGTGCCCGCGACCAGTCTACGGTAGATAATAAGTCATTCATCGGGGTTGTGATTTAGGTTGGTGAATAGGGTTGTCGTATCAGGCTTGGCGAGGTCATTCGCGACCGGTGAGGGAGCTGCGCACGGCCTCGGCGCGTTGCTCGTCGGTGTCGTAGCCGCTGCCGAGCAGGTCAGGGAAAAAGAACACTTTCAGGACTGCGAACAGGATCACTACCTTTATGATTATCATAAGCCACAGACTCCGCCCCACGGTCATGGAGCGGAATCCGTCTGTGTAAAGTGTCATTATTTTCCTGATTTTACTCATGGGAGGCTTGTCAGAAGATGATCTGGAAGCGTGTCTGGAGCGCGCCCAGGTTTATGTCCGGGTCGTTCATGCGGTCGAAGCGGTGGGTGTAGGCCGCCCTCACGCGCCATATCATGTATTTGTTTATGTACCAGTTGGCGGTGAGCGAGAGGTCCTGTGCGCGTCCGCCGTATATGCCGGCCTTGGCGCTCGTGGTGTTCGTGTAGGAGTATCCGAGCACCAGCTCCAGGCTCTTGGGCGCGGGAGTGGCTATGCCCGCGTCGGCGTGGGAATACTTGTAGTCGCCTCCCAGGGCCAGGAAGCGGAGCAGGCCGTATGCGCCGTAAGCCTTGTAGGTGGGCAGGTCGTGCCGGCGGCTGAGCTGCATGTAGTAGTATTGGGCCTCCAGGGCCAGCGGGCCGTGGGCCACGAGCAGCTCAGGGGTGAATTTGAACATGCAGTTCACGTCGTCCACCTCGGCGCCGACGGCCGTGACCTTGGCCACGCGGGTGGGGAAATTGCCGGAGATGCCGTAGACATGGTTGTCTGGGTCGGAGGGGTCACCGTTGAACTGCGGAGAGCCGGCCTGGAAGGATATGCCCGTCTGGAACATGTTGCCGCCGAAATCTGCCCCGCCGCGCAGCGGTCTCCATGACAGGCGGGACATGCCGCCGTAGCCGGTCTTGCGCATCTGGGTGGTGTTGAATTTCATGGCGCTGCTCTCGGCGTACACCGAGGCGGTGGCGAAATAGGCGTCCTTGTCGAAGGTGTACATCGCTCCCAGCACTCGCGGATTGTTGAGCGCCTCGTTCACGATGGGCTCCTCCATGCTTATCTTCATGGACGAGCTGGTGGCGCTCTGCAGGCCGAACTGCTGGATGAAATAGCCGAATTTCAAGGCATTGTTGTCATTGAACGTGTATTGGAAGAAGATGTCTTTCAGCGACACCTTGGCGTAGGCGAAGCCTATGTCCACCTTCGCGCTCCACTTGCCGTAGTTGGCTTTCACGCCCAGGCGCACGTCAGGGATCGCCACGCCGGCCGGGAACAGCTCCTTCTCGTTGGAGGTGAACACGCCTGCGTCCATCAGGATGCGCCCTGTGGGGCTTACTTTCAGCTTAGGCTCGGAGGCCGGCTCCTTCACCTCGGTGGTGGTGACCGATGTGGTCACGCCGTCGGCTGTTGTGGTTGTCACGGTGGTGGTGACCACCTGGTCATTCTCTGTTTCCGCAGGGGTTTCCGTCGCCTGCAGGGGCATGGCCGAGAGCATGGTCGTCAGCGCTGCCACGGGAATCATATACTTTTTCATAATGTGTTCCGGTGTTGGGTGTTGGAGATTGGGGAGGAATGGGAGAGGGCTATGCGACATCCGCCGGTTCGGCTCAGAATTTAAGCTCGCTCTTTTTCACCTTTCCCTGCTTCTGGAGCTCGGTCATCTCTTTCTTGGCCTTCTCGAGCTGCTTCATGAAGCCGGGGTCGGCATGCAGGCGCGCCACCACGCCGGAGGCCACGAGCCGCGCCGCGTCCACGTCGCTCTGGAAATGGTAGCCGCATATCACGCGGCTCTCGCCCATGTCGTATCCGCGCTTCAGGATCTCGTTCTGGCGGTCAGGGTTCAGCTCGGCCAGGACCAGGGCGGTGGCCCAGCCTATGGATGTGTGTCCGGAGGGATAGGACCCGTTGGTGGAAAGCTCTGCCTGCTGCGCCGGGTTGCATGTCTCCTCCTCGAAGAAGGCGAAGGGGCGGGTGCGCATGTAGTGGTTCTTGGCGTCGCGTGTGGCCAGGTCTCCGGCGTCCTCGCGCATGCCTATCACGAGCTTCAGGATTTCAGGTGTGTTCTCCTCGTTGATGTCGATGCCGAAGGCTTCGGAGAAGGCCTCGGGCACGCCGTTGGCCTCCACGTTGGCGTCGGAGCTGGCCTGGTCGCCGCGCGGCGTGTTGCGTTGCAGCTTGCCCCAGTCGTAGCGCTCCTTGTCGTAGAGGAACAGGATCGTGCCCCCTTCGGGCGGGGGCGGAAGCAGATATAGGGAGTTGGCGACGTCTCCCTCGTTGAGGAAATATACGTCGGGTTTAGTGGAATGGTCCTTGCGTGCGGGCGCCTGCTGGGCCATGATGGACCCAGCGCACAGCACCACTGCCAGAGAGAGAAGATGGCGGAGCTTAAGAGATTCGATAAATTTCATAGTACAGAAAAATTTAAGAATTGAACACAAAAATAATGATTATTTTACAAATCACCAAATCAAATACGTTTGCATAACATTTTCGGGCGTTCCAAGGTTTTTTGAATCCTCAACTTTTTTCATAATTTTTTAACAATCATGTCCGAACCCTGATTCCGTGTGCGCTGCACGGGGACAGGGGATTTGCCGCTGTGGAGGCATTTTATTAACTTTGCGGTGTATTTAAAGAATTATGATCATGTCGAAATATATGAAGATGTTGGCGTGCGCCCTGGCCGTGTGCGCGGTGGCGCTGGGTGCCGCCTGCTCCAAGGAGCGCGAGTTCAAGGTGGAGGGGCAGCTCGACGGCAAGGTGCCGGACAAGGTGACGCTGGAACGTATGGACCCGGATGCAGGATGGGTCGAGGTTCAGGAAATAGCGCCCGACGGCGACGGCTCGTTCACGCTCAGCTACGCGGCGCCGGACTATCCGCAGCTGTTCCGCGTGAACTGCGGCGGCAAGTATGTGTATCTCCCGGTGGACAGCACCGAGACTTTCACGCTCAAGGCCAAGGGAGCCGACATAAGCCGTGGGTTCACCCTTTCCGGTTCGCCGCAGGCCGAGGCCATGACCGCCTTCGAGGCGGAGGCCATGCGTGTGGAGGGGTATGACAACCCGGACTCCGTGCAGAGCTTCAAGCGAAGGGTTTTCGACCGCTATCTGAAGGACGCTAAGGGAAACATCCTCTCCTATTATATCCTGACCCGCAAGATGGGTGAGGGATACCTGATAGACTACACCGACCCGCTGTATGCCGCCGTGGCCACTGCCTTCAAGACCTATAAGCCGGAGGATCCGCACACGCCCCTGCTGGCCGAGCAGGCCATGAAGGGACAGCGCGAGGCCAACAGGCGCAAGGGTAAGACACGCGTGGTGCAGGCCGAGCAGACAGGTGTGGTGGACATCGCCCTGCCGGGCCTGAAAGGAGTGGAAGTGCCGCTCTCTTCGCTGTTGGGCAAAGGAAAGCCCGTGGTGCTCGCCTTCGGGGGCATGACCATCCCGGACGCCTCGGTCATAAACATGGAGCTGCGCAAGCTGTATGAGGCGGGACGCTGCGACATTTACCAGGTATGTCTGGATCCTGACCGTTTCGACTGGGAGCAGGCCGCCAAGGCGTTGCCCTGGACCGTGGTGTATGACCGGGAGGGGCTTCAGAGCACCGCCGCCCTCCGTTACAACCTTGCCTCGATTCCTGCATATTTCATATATGACGCGCAGGGCGAGCTGATGAATTTCTCCACTGGAGACGTCAGGGACCTGGCCGCACACCTGCCCTGACCCACGCCCCGTCGCCTCGGTCCTCTCAGGTACAGGCGACTCAAAATACAATTATGCCCTATATAATTATGCCCCCGCGAGTGGAAACTCTGCGGGGGCATCGCGATATGCGGGGATGCGAAGGCCACCTCACTTGGTGGGATAAATGGGATAGGTCATGCCGGTTCTCGGGTTGTGGAACGAGCCTACGGAGCCGTCTGTCTGCTTCAGCCTGAAGAGTTGGAGAAAACCGGTCTGTGTGCCGTCCGTCAGGTATTCTTCCATCTGGATTCCGTCATCGATCCAGGCATGTACCAGGAAGATGGTGCTGAGACCGTCGTACTTGTAGTAGCCGTTGTAGTACCCCTGGTAGGTCTCCTCATTGGGTGTCAGGGCGCCTGAGATGCGCATGTCCTTGGAGGGTGTCTTTATCACATATGAGAAACGGTTCGTACAGGCGGCCTTGAACGAGTCGAGATCCGTGTATGTGTCCTCCTCGTATGTACTTTCCACTGCGTCTGCGTCCACCCACACTCCGTCTATGAGGACTTGATCCGGTGACTCTTCTTCATACGCCTGTATCGGCTCATTCTCCTCGGGAATCTGTGTGGCGGTGGTGTCATCCGGCGTGACGTTCTCCTCTGTTGAATCGTAGTCATACAGCTCCGCCTCATCTTTTTCTCTCAGTTTCTCTTTCAGGTGCCGGTATTCCTGATAATACCAGATGCCGAAGCCGGTCAGGCCGCATACCAATACGCATAGGAGTATGATAACCAAGGTATTGTTCTTTTTCTTTGCGGGGGGCTGGTCATATCCGGGGGTGGCGTATGGCTGTCCGTATTGTACCTGAGGTCGCGGGGTGGTGGCCGTCGG